>NZ_BAABCK010000063.1:0-34932 GCF_039538805.1 Salinicoccus jeotgali
AATTCAAGGGATTGAGTCCGCTGGAATTCAGGGCATTGGCGGCATAGAAAAACGCCTGAGAATCTCCATTCTCAGGCGGGAAACATTTATATTATTTCATCTGTCAACTTGGTAGGGTTCAGATCACCTCACTGATGAAAACATTTAAAAAATAAGGCTGCAAACCTGATTTGAAAAGTCGGACCTCCTGAGTCTCCTTGACGCCATTAGTGATGATATACAGATCATGATAACGTGACAAACTATGAAGGAGATCCAGGGTTCCGTCGAACAGCCGGGTGCCGTACTCGGTGATATTGCTGCGATACAGATTATCGACTTCATGACCATCGACTTCAAAGCCAAGGGTGGAGAAGAAACGCTCGTGGCGCAACTTCAAGACATCTTCTTTTGAGATCAGATCTTTTTCAAGCATCTCCCAATGCTTTCTGTTTATTTCCTTGTACACGCTAAAGTGCCGTGGGGTGCTCGTGACCCCATGATATTCAAGAACCTTCTTCAGAGCGGTATGTTCAGCGTGACCAAAGTCCAATAGTGTATCGTCCAAATCGAATAGTAGTGTTTTATAATCCTTCAAGTTTTAGCCTCCTTATAATGTGTGGTAACATCATCAATTATAAAGTTATTTTAATGTAAATGCATATGGTATACTTAAGTGAAATTGCAAACGTTTGCACAAAAGGAGGATGCATATGGAAGAGCGCTCCAGTGGAATATTGCTTCATATATCTGCATTACCCGGGAAATACGGAATTGGTGATTTTGGGGAAAATGCATACCAATTTGTAGATTTTCTCAGCGCTTCGAGAACCCAGTACTGGCAGATACTGCCGCTTGGCATTACAAGTTATGGGGACTCGCCCTATCAAAGTTTTTCCGCCTTTGCCGGCAACCCTTATTTTATCGACTTGGATAGGATCGTTGAATCCGGTTGGCTGAGGAAATCTGAAATCACGAAGACGGATCTGGGTGAAGATGACGACACAGTCGATTACGCAAAATTATATAAGGGTAAAATGGCGTTGTTGGATACAGCATTTCAACGTGCGTATCCGGATGTGAAAAGTGAATTGGAATCCATGATGGAGCGCCATTCAGATTGGCTGCCGGATTTCGCTCTGTTTATGGCGATCAAACGGACCCATGATAATGCAGCTTGGACGGAATGGCCTGAACACTACCGCCTACGGGATGAGAAGACGCTACAGCACTTCTATGGGAGGCATGAAGCGGAAATAATGTTTTGGGTATTCACCCAATATCTCTTCTTTGAACATTGGCATGACCTTAAGGAGTATGCCAATGGGAAAGGTATAAAGATCATTGGGGACATACCTATTTATGTGGCTGCAGATAGTGTCGATGTATGGTCACGACCAGACCTCTATAAGCTTGATGAAAACTTGCATCCAAGTGTGGTGGCAGGAGTACCACCCGATATGATGAGTGATACCGGACAGCTGTGGGGGAACCCTATCTACGACTGGAAGAAGATGAAGGAAGAAGGTTACCATTGGTGGATCAGACGTGTCGAAGAAAGTTTCGAATTATATGACACTGTGCGGATTGATCATTTCAGAGGGTTTGAAGCATATTGGGAAGTGCCGGCCCAGGACGAAACAGCTGAAAATGGGAGATGGGTGAAAGGTCCTGGACTGCCTCTCTTTGAAGCCATACGTGAAAAATTAGGTGAGAAGGATATACTGGCCGAAGATCTTGGATTCCTTACCGAGGAAGTCTATGAACTTATTGCCTCGACCGGCTATCCAGGAATGAAAGTGCTTCAATTTGGTTTCGGAGGCAAAGAATCGGAATATCTTCCTCATAACTATACAAGGCACACAATTGCCTATACAGGTAACCATGATACACAGACCACAAAGGGATGGCTCGCCAGCGCGGATAGTGATACTTTCAATAAAGTCCAAGCATATTTGAACCTGACTGAGGCAGAGGGGCACGTAAACGGATGCATCCGAGGTGTTTTTGCATCCAGTTCGAATCTTGCAATAATACCTGTGCAGGATCTTCTGGGTTTGGGCGATGCTGCGCGGTTTAATGTCCCATCCACAATTGGAGGCAATTGGGAATGGCGTCTGACACCGGGGTCGCTCACCAAAGCACATAAAGACTATCTAAAAAATATAAACGAACGATACGGGAGGTCGCTATGACATCATTAAAACTTAAAGAAAGAATCGAAGGGCAAGCGTATGAGAGCCATGGACAATCCTTCTATGAATTGAATGAAAAAGAACAGTTCATCGTGGTTGGCAATGCAGTCATGGAACAGCTTGTGCCAAGGTGGATAGAATCAAAAAATAAATTCAAAAAGAAGAAACAGGCCTACTACCTGTCTGCAGAGTTCCTGATGGGGCGCGCACTCAGTAATAATCTTGTCAATTTAGGTATGGAAGATGAGGTCAAACGTACACTTGCAGAGATGGGAGTCGACTATAATGCCCTCGAGGAAGCTGAGGATGATGCAGGTCTTGGAAACGGAGGATTGGGTCGTCTGGCTGCTTGTTTCCTCGACTCAGGGGCAACCCTTGACTATCCTTTATCGGGTTATGGAATCCTTTACCAATATGGCATATTCAAGCAAAACTTTGTTAATGGTTTTCAAGTGGAGGAAGCGGATCCGTGGCTTGAACATGACAATCCGTGGCTTATAAAGAACAGCAATGACACGAGGGTTGTTGAATTCAGTGAAGAGGACAAAGTAGAAGCGGTCCCTTATGATATGCCGATTGTAGGGTATGGTGGGGAGACAATCAATACGCTACGTCTATGGAAAGCGGAAGCCATCAATAAATTCGATTTTAATGCATTCGACGAGGGCAAGTATATCGAATCTGTCCGTGCCCAGAACGAAGCAGAAACGATTTCGCGTATCCTCTACCCCAATGACTCGACATATGAAGGTAAACGTCTCAGATTGAGGCAGCAGTATTTCTTCACATCTGCCTCTTTACAGGATCTTATGGAGAAGTATAAGGCGGAAGGTCATAAGAATTATGATGATTTCTCCAAGATGCATTCCATACAGTTGAACGACACCCATCCAGCCATGGCGATACCTGAGTTAATTCGACTGCTTGAAAATGAAGGTGTGGAGTTCGAAAAAGCTTTCGATATCACGCAAAAATCGATGGCGTATACGAACCATACGCTACTGGCAGAAGCACTGGAAGTTTGGGAAAAGGATTTGTTCATCTCGGCAGTGCCGAATCTCTACCCTTATATTGAACAAATCAATGCACGTCTGATCGGCGAACTAAAAGAGTGGAATGTAGATGAGTCAGATTGGCATAAATACCTGATCATCCAAAACAACTCGATTCATATGGCTTTTATGTCCATCTATGCAACTAGTGCTGTCAACGGTGTAGCTGCCATCCACACCGAACTGTTGAAAACGGATGTCATCAAAGCGTGGCATGATATTTTTCCTGACCGCATACTCAATAAGACTAACGGCATCACTCAAAGGAGATGGCTATTGCAATCGAATCCTCAACTAAGTGAAATGATCACCGATCTGATTGGTTCAAAAGATTGGATCACTGATTTGATGAAGTTGAAGGGTATTGAAGGAAGATTTGAAGAAGAGGAAGTATTGGAGCGCTTCATAGATATCAAGAAAGAAAAGAAAGTGGAACTTGCCGATTATATACGCTTCCACGAGGAAGTCGATATCGACCCCGATTCCATCTTCGACATCCAGATAAAACGACTGCACGAATATAAGCGTCAGCTTATGATGGCATTCTATATAGCAGACTTGTATAACCGCATCAAAGCAGACCCTGATGCCGATTGGACCAAGAGGAGCTTCATCTTTGGAGCGAAGGCGGCTCCCGGCTATTATGCTGCAAAATCAATCATCAAATTCATCAATGAGCTTGCAAATAGGGTGAATAAAGATCCGGAGGTCAACAATATCATCAAGGTCGTGTTCGTGGAAAACTATGGTGTCTCCTATGCGGAGAAACTGTTCCCAGCAGCCGATGTCTCAGAACAGATTTCCCTGGCAGGGAAGGAAGCTTCTGGAACAGGTAATATGAAATTCATGCTGAATGGAGCGGTGACAGTCGGTACGATGGATGGTGCGAACGTGGAAATCGTAGAAGAAGCGGGTCGAGAGAACAATTACATCTTTGGAATGGAAGTTGAAGAAGTTGTAGAAAAACGTGGTAAATATGACCCCCAAAAGGCTCTTAAGAAGACAGAGGGATTGAAAGACGTTGTCGAGTCTCTTGTTGATGGCACTTTCAATGATAATAACACTGGTATGTTCCAAGATTTATATGACAGCCTCATTCATGAAGATCAGTACTTCGTGCTGGAAGATTTTGCGAGCTATCGTGAGGCGCAGGATCAGATAGAAAGTGATTTTAAAGACCCGAAGATGTTTTACAGGAAAGGATTCATCAATATGGCGAACGCTGGTAAATTTTCATCCGACCGGACGCTTGAAGAGTACGCAAAAGAAATATGGCTCGTCAATAAAGGATGACTGCATAAGAAATGCCCAGCCGTAATCGGCTGGGCATTTCTTTTTACTATTCGGCCAGTAGGAATGCTTCTTCATCGCGTGAATGGATTTCATCTACAATGACGATTGAAACAGAGTAATCTACAAGCTTTTGGAAATCGACTTCATCTTTGGCAAGCTCTTCCTTCATCTTATCGATCATGATCCGCATCAGATCGTGATCCCGGGTAAGATGTTGGATCTTGTCATGCATACCGGGATTATTGCGTACAGTTTCTTCATATAGCCCTGATTCTTCCTCTTCGCTGTCGGCATGTGTCAATATACGCTGTTCAACAAATTCGATGAACGATTGCATTTCTTCAGCAAGTTCCTTATGTTCCATTTTATTCAGCATAATTTTCATATCGGCTACGTGATCCTCTGCACCTCCTAGACTTGCATCGTGGATGGCTCTATGTGCATGCAATTGCTTCAGGGCAGGTCCTGCCATGTCGTCACTCCTTATCATTCATTATTTTTGGATGGGATTAGTCGCCCACATTTGACTTGTTTTGATGAAAGTTCTCGGATTCAGTTTGAGTTGGCTGACGATGATGTCTGCAATATCTTCTGGATGAGTCATAGATTCTTCTTCCAAATTAGACTCACCTATTAGATCAGTCAGGACAGCTGAGGGGGTCAAATAGGAAACGCGTATATTATGTCTGCGCATTTCCTGCATCACTCCTTCAGTCATACCTATGACTGCATATTTAGTAGCAGAATAGAGTGAACTGTTTGGCGAGGCCTTCAGGCCAGACATGGAAGAGATATTGATGACGTCTCCAATTCCCTGTTCTTGCATCATTGGAAGGATGCTATGCATCATATTGTAGATGCCGTATACGTTGACGCCCATCATTTCACTTAAATCATCCTGCGAGCTCTCGAGGAATGGCATGTGATTCATGATTCCGGCATTATTGATGAGTATATCAATTCGTGCGAATGCGTCTTTCACTTCGTTCAACATGCGTGTTACATCCTCATTGCTTGAAACATCTCCGTTCAAGGCCACAATCTGTACACCATGTTTTCTGAGCGAATCGGCGGCATCTGCCAGAGTATCGGCGTTCCTTCCGATTATTGCTACGTTTACACCTTCTTCGGCCAAAGCATGGGCCGTTGCCAAGCCAATGCCGCGTGTGCCGCCGGTAATGACTGCATACTTACCTGTAATATCCTGCATATACAATTCTCCTTCTTGTTCGTTACTGTAACGTCATTATAACAAAGAGGGGGAGAACAGACATGGATGAGACTTTAATTGTGGAGATTTCGCTGTATAATGGAGAAAAGGCTTACATTTATAATAAGGAGGCATATTATGGAAGAATGGTTGAAAGTAGCACACAGTAAAGATTCAAATGATTCATTGGCGAAATTCAGATCACAATTCTACATCGGCTCAGGCAGTTATTATATGGACGGCAACTCCCTAGGGCTGATGAGCAAGGCAGCTGAGGAAAGCCTGCTCTCGGTCATGGAAGATTGGAAACGCCATGGCATCGATGGATGGACCGAAGGGGAGCGGCCATGGTTCTATATGAGCGAACGTATTGGGGAAATGATGGCTGATCTCATCGGAGCCGAACATCACGAAGTGCTGGCGACGAATTCAACTACAATGAACATCCATCAGACGGTAAGGACGCTTTATAAACCAACAGAGGAAAGGCATAAAATTCTGGTGGATGAATTGAACTTTCCTTCTGATATCTATGCAGTGCAGGCAATTCTGGACGATTCAGGTTATCCCAACGGGATGGTTGAGGTGCCATCGGAGAATGGCCATACGTTATCAACAGATACCATCATAAATATGATGGATGAGAGTATCGCGCTTGTTATCCTACCGTCTGTATTATATAGAAGCGGTCAAATTCTGGAAATGGAACGAATAACAGAACACGCTCGGAAAAATGGCATCATTGTTGGATTTGATCTATGCCATTCCATCGGTGCGATACCCCATGATTTGAAAGAATGGGGAGTTGATTTTGCTGTATGGTGCACATACAAACATTTGAACGGCGGCCCCGGCTCTGTTGCAGGGCTGTATGTGAATGAGAAGCATCATCCCCATAAAGTTTCTTTGAGGGGATGGTTCGGCAACAATAAAGAAACCCAGTTTGATATGTCCCATAAGTTTGATCCTGCCTTGGATATCAGCCAATACCAAGTCGGAACCCCACACATCTTCTCCATGGCCCCGCTTCTTGGCTCGCTTGAAATATTCGAAGAGGCAGGAATTGCATCCGTCCGCGAAAAATCCCTCGAATTGACGGATTTCATGATTGCAATGATTGAAGATGTGTTCGAAGAAGGTGAAATTGAAATCGTCACTCCAAAAGACCATGATGCAAGAGGGGGACATATCCTCATTGGCCATCCTGATGCAGCAGGTATCAATGCAGCATTGAAATCTAAAGGAGTCATCCCCGATTTCAGAGCCCCAAGCTACGTTAGGATTGCACCTGTTGCACTCTATAACTCATTTGAAGATGTCTATAATACGATAAAGATACTAAAGGAAATTATGGATGGACGGCTATACAAGAAGTTTGAGAATAAGCGGGGAGTGATTGCCTGATGTGGATGGATATTACCCAGATGCTTGAAGCGGATATCGCACATTGGCCCGAAGACACGCCTTTTAGCTATGAACGTACTGTTACCAAGGCGGAGAGTGGTTCCGTGAATATCGGTAAAATCACAACAAGCACCCATATCGGTACTCATATTGATGCGCCTTTCCATTTCAAGGAAGACGGCGATACCGTCGATCAGCTGGATATCAACCGGTATATCGGAGAGGCGACGGTAATAGAAATAGAGAACTCCAAAGAACTGGGTCTTGAGGCAATCAGGCAGTTTGATATCCGAGGGGATATACTGCTTATAAAAACTAAAAGAAAATCCGACACTACAGTTTTTCCGGAAAGTATACCTGTGCTTGAAAAAAGGGCAGTGGAATATATGGCTGCTCAAGGAATCAAACTGTTCGGGACAGATGTCACTTCAGTAGATGCGATTGACTCTAAAACCCTTGATATTCATCATCTACTCCATGAGAGGGACATCATGATTCTTGAAAATGCAGTGCTGGACGATATCGCTCCAGGCTATTATGAATTCGTTGCATTGCCATTGAAGATTAAAGGGGCGGATGGTTCACCGGTGCGTGCTGCGCTGCAGTATAAGGGGGATTTAAATGACTGATTATCAGGATCATACACTGGACGGAGAAGAAGTGAAGACTGATTTTACAAAAGATATGACTTACAGCGAATATCTCAACCTGGAGCAGATATTGTTTGCTCAGGATACTATGAGTGAAGAGCACGACGAGACATTGTTCATCATCATTCACCAAGTGACCGAATTGTGGATGAAACTCATCATCCATGAAATGAATTCAGCCATTAAAGATATCATGGCGGATAATTTCAGGGAATCATTCAAAAAACTTGCGCGGGTGACGAATATACAACGTCAGATCATTGCTGCATGGGATGTACTTTCAACAATGACGCCGAGCGACTACTTGAAATTCAGGGATGCCCTTGGTAATGCCTCCGGATTCCAGTCCTATCAAAACCGCATGATGGAATTCAGTCTCGGCTACAAGACGACACATGCATTAAAAATTTATGAAAAAGATCCCATCATCCATGCGAAATTAAAAAAACAGATCATGACACCGAGCATCTATGATGAGGCTATACGTGCTGTGGACAGAGCAGGCTTCAATATAGACAAGAAAGTCCTCGAACGTGATGTAATGGAGAAATATGTACCTGACCCTTCCGTCAAAGAGGCCTTCAAGCAGATATACCTCAATACTGAAGATTATTTTGAGCTGTATGAAATGCTCGAAAAACTGGTTGATGTAGAAGACCTGTACAGTCAATGGCGGTTTAGGCATATGAAGACTGTCGAGAGGATCATCGGGTTCAAGAAAGGCACCGGAGGGAGTTCTGGTGTGAACTATCTGAAACGCGTCATAGATGATTATTTCTTCGAAGAACTTTGGGAACTGCGGACTGAACTATAGGAAAGGAGTGCATGTAATGCGTGATTTTGGGCAGACCAATATATTTGATGATGTGATAAAAGAAGATGAGACGTTTGTGATCGTTGTGCAGGAAGTGGCCGGGTCGGGTGCACGATTGCAGAAACGTGTCCTACGGGAGTATCCGGGTCTTAAGATGGAAGGAATGAAGCATTTATATGAACACTTGAAGGACGTCTATCTGGAAGAACCGTTCTCGGAAGATGGAAAGTACTTTGATATTACCGTCTATACTAATGAAGATTATGCAGGCGAAAATATTTATGCACATACCAAACGGCATAAAAACAGCAAGGTATGGACGACGACTCCGAAATAAAAGGCTCCTGAGGGGTCTTTTTTTTATGCTGATAAAATAGAATATTCTAAAAAATAAAGCCAATGTAAACGCTATTATGTTACAATATATAGTAAGTAAGATAAAAAATACAAAGGGGATTGGGATTATGAAGAAATTTTCATGGTTGCTTGTATTGATGATTTCCCTATCTTTTGCCTTAGCTGCCTGTGGCGGAGAAGGCGGGGACTCCAGCTCAGATGAAGGCGATTCTTCAGGAGATGGACAGGTTGAAAATGTCACTGTGTTGACTGGGGGAGAAGCAGGGGTATACTTCCCGATCGGTGTAGCGATGGCTGATATCATTGATTCCCAATTGGAAGATGTATCAGCTACTGGTGTTTCATCAGGTGCTTCCGTTTCCAATACGGAGCAGTTGAATAACGGTGAAGCACAGCTTGCACTTGTCCAGAATGATATTGCATACTACGGAGTAGAGGGAACGAACATGTTTGAAGAGCCTCTTGAAAATTACAGTGGGGTACTCACGCTTTATCCTGAAACGATTCAGTTAGTTACAATTGCTGACTCAGGCATTGAATCTGTATCGGATTTGGAAGGTAAACGTGTAGCGATTGGGGACGTCGGATCAGGAACTGAAGCCAACGCAAAACAGGTCCTTGAAGCCCATGGCTTGAGCGAATCCGATCTGGATGCACAGTATCTTGATTTCGCTGATGCCTCGACGAATCTTCAAGACGGCAATGTCGATGCAGCATTCGTTACAGCCGGAACTCCAACTGGTGCGATTCAGGAGTTGAGTGCCAGCGCAGATGTGAAATTGGTCAGTTTCGATCAGGATGCAATTGATTCATTGACAGAAGAATATTCCTATTATACACAACAGGATATTCCTGAAGATGCTTATGAAAACTTCGACAGTACAGCGACTACGGTAGCCGTACAGGCCATGGTAATTGCCTCCAATGATATTCCAGAAGAACAGATGTATGAAATGACGAAGGCACTTTTTGAAAATCTCGATGATCTGAGCAATGCCCATGTCCGTGGTGAAGAAGTGACGCTCGACACTGCACAGGATGGTATGCCGATCGATCTTCATCCAGGTGCTAAAAAATATTATGATGAGCAGTAATTGAATGGTAAGTAGTAATGATAAAAAGACATTGCGTCGCCGCAATGTCTTTTTCACCCTTATCGTAATTTCAACAGTAGCACTACTCGTCATTCTTTATATAACAACGCCTTTTCATATTTCAATCTCTGACATGGAAACAGGTGAGGTTCTATACAGCACCCGAATTGATGACGGGGAACGTTTCTCTGTTGAATACATACATTCAGTCGAACGCTCGCCTGTAAAGGAAATTTTTGAAGTGCGCGGTACGGATATATATACGATGGAAAGCCACACGGAATCATTTGGAGCCGGAATGCCCTATGAGGGGGACGTGATGGAACTCAAAGATGGCAAGTTCATCATCAGTGAAATCAACAGGCCTGTCCATGGTGGGGCTTTGAGAATACGCCCATCCTCTGTATTTCCTCATCATATTATGATAGGAGAGGATGACATACTCATTTCTGAACCGCCATTCAAAGGTAGAAATCTGGAGGTCAATGTCACCCGTGCCTTCTTTAAGAGAGGTGAAATCGATGGAAGATAAAGAACAGAAGAAATTGATCCAGGAACTGGAAGGGAGTGACAGGGAACTTGGGAAGAAGATGGGCCGATTAGTCAGTTTCGTGGCCCTATCCCTGGCATTCTTCCACCTCTATGTAGCTGGGTTTGGACTGCCTGGTATCGGGTCCAGAACTTTCTTGGTCATCCACCTTATATTGGGGGTCATCCTTGCGTTTTTGATCTTCCCGATAAAAAAAGGGTTAAATCAGAAAACAATACCTTGGTACGATTTGTGCCTTGCGGTTTTGACTTTAGGCATAGGAGTATATCTCATCAACCGGCAGACGGCTGAAGCTATAATGTCAGCTCGCCCCACTGAAGTGGATTTATTGGTAGGCGCGCTTTTTGTACTCATAGTCATTGAAGCCACACGTCGTGTAGTCGGGTTGCCTCTGGTCATAATAGCAGCCATTTTTATGGGTTATTTCTTTTTAGGACAATTCATGCCGGGGGATTTCTATCACAACCGAGGGGATTTTTCCCGATTTGTCTATGAAATTGTGTATCGCAGCAATGGTATATTCGGCACGCCAATCTATGCCTCAGCGCAATTTGTTTTCATCTTTATCCTGTTCGGTGCCATACTTGAATCGACTGGAGCGGGTAAGATGTTCATTGATCTGGCTATCAGGGGCTTTGGGAAATATAAGGGGGGGCCTGCTAAAGCCAGCGTGGTGGCGAGTGGCATGATGGGGAGTATCTCCGGGAGTTCTACAGCGAACGCAGTTACTACAGGCACATTCACAATACCTTTGATGAAGAAGGTGGGATTCCCCTCTCATGTGGCTGGTGGTGTTGAAGTAGCAGCTTCTTCAAGCGGGCAATTCCTGCCGCCTGTTATGGGAGCTGCGGCCTTCATCATGGTGGAATTCACGGGGATCCCTTATTATGAAATCATTAAAAGTGCATTCATTCCTGCGATATTGGCTTACGTCGGCATTTTGTTCATGGTCCATTTTGAAGCGGGTAAACATAATATCTCTGGGATGGAACGTTCTGAAATGTCCTCAGCACGGAAACTACTTATGAAACAAGGCTATATGCTAGTGCCGATATTGATTCTGCTGTACTATCTCGTTATTGAACGCGCATCGGTCAATGCTTCGGCATTCTATACGATCATAGCGATGATCGTCATAGCACTCTTCACCTATCGCTTCAAGGAACGTCTGGGAAGAACGATACTTTATGCGGCGATATTGCTTGCACTCACGTTTGCGATGCAGTATCTGGTTGGATACCTCAACCAGGGACTGGTCGCGTTGAATGATGTTTTTGGAACAAGAGTCTTCAACACTCAGACGATACGATGGAGAGACTCGATATTCACCATGGTATTGGGTGGAATCCTTGTGGCATTTCTATTTGGCATTTTCCAAAGGTCGATGAAACATGACAAGGTGAAGTCGGAATACGGAACCAAGGAATTGTTGGAAGGTTTCGACACCGCTTCTAGGAATGCGCTGAGCATCATAGTAGCGTGTGCAACTGCAGGGATTCTGATTGGGGTCATCACGACAAGCGGTTTGTCTACTAAATTCACACGTATCGTCATTGAGTTTTCAGACACCATTGAATCTTCACTACCGACCTTCATGATCACCGATAACACTCAAATTTATATTGCGTTGATATTAACAGTGTTTGCATGTCTGCTTCTCGGGCTTGGTTTGCCGACTACAGCGACTTATGTGGTACTTGCGGCAGTGATTGCGCCAGTGCTCACCAATTTGGGCTTGCCGATCATTGTGGCCCATCTCTTTGTCCTGTACTATGGTGTGCTTGCAGATGACACACCACCAATAAACCTGCCTGCCTATGCAACGGCTGGTATTGCGAACGCCGGTCCGATCCGTACAGGCGTGCAGGGCTTCAAATACGATTCTGCGGCACTTCTTCTGCCGTTTATGTTTGCGATAAATCCTACTATACTGCTGATTACAGATGCCACGGTACTTGAAATGGCATGGGCTGTCCTAACCGCTGCGATAGGAATGGCGACATTTGCGTCATTCATCCAAAACTATATGCTCACCCGTTACAATATCGTAGAGAGAGTGGTTGCGGTCGCTACTGCACTGTTGTTCATACAGAGCAGTCTGATGACGGACGGAGTAGCAATCGGGCTGTTCATCCTACTCGTGGCCTTCCAGTATTATAAGAAGAAAAAGCAGCAACGTACACCTGAAGCGGTTTAATCAGGAACCGGGTCCATCAGGATCTGGTTTCTTTTTAGCATTTCATCAAATAGTCATTAAAAGTTTGTCCGAAGCCATAAACATCTTTATAATAGTGTTGTATACTAGTGGTATACTGTGAGTATTGTAAATAACACTTGAAGCGAGGGATTTTTAAATGAGAATTATTGTAGCAGGAGGAGACGGATTCTGCGGGTGGCCTACAGCATTGTACCTTTCTGAGAAGGGCCATGATGTGACGATTGTAGACAATCTGGTGAGACGCAAAATCGATAATGAACTGCATTCCAACTCTGTAACACCAATTGCTTCGCTCCAGGAGCGCGTGGATAAATGGAAAGAACTCACCGGCAAAGAGATCAAAGTGTATGAAGGGGATCTTAACCATTATGATTTCTTGACTCTGGTCTTTAAAAATGAGCGCCCAGAAGCATTTGTGCATTTTGCCGAGCAACGGTCAGCACCGTATTCCATGATCGATCGTGAGCATGCGGTCTATACTCAGCAAAATAACGTACTGGGTAATCTCAACGTACTTTATGCAATCAAAGAATTCGAACCTGATTGCCATCTCATAAAGCTCGGAACGATGGGTGAATATGGACAGCCGAACATAGACATCGAGGAAGGGTACATAGAGATCGAACATAAAGGTAGAAAAGATACCCTGCCGTTCCCTAAACAACCTGGGTCTTTCTATCACCTTACAAAAGTTCATGATACTCATAATATCATGTTCGCCTGTAAAATCTGGGGTATCCGTGCAACTGATCTCAACCAGGGCATCGTCTATGGTTTGAACACTGAAGAAACAAAAAAAGACCCAGCTTTAGCTAACCGTCTTGACTACGATGCCGTTTTCGGTACAGCCCTAAACCGGTTCTTGGTACAGGCTGCAATTGGTCATGACATCACCGTTTACGGTTCAGGAGGCCAGACTCGCGCCTTCCTGAATATACAAGACACTGTCCGTTGTGTTGAAATTGCTGCGGAAAATCCGGCTGAACAAGGTGAATTCCGTGTCTTCAACCAATTCACAGAGTCATTCTCTGTTCAAGAACTTGCTGAGAAGACTAAAAAAGCAGCAGAAGAGTTGAACGTTGAAGCAACAGTAAAATCAATAGAAAACCCACGTGTTGAAAATGAAGACCACTACTACAATGCAGTGAACACAAACCTGATCGACCTTGGTCTTGAGCCACATCTGCTGACGCAGAATGTCCTTAAAGAAATCCTCCAGGAAGCAATGGAACATAAGGACCGTATCATTGTAGATAATGTTCTTCCTCAAGTGACTTGGAAATAGAAAGAGGTAAGACCGTATGAAGATAGCAATTGTCACGGAGACATTTCTACCATCGACTGATGGGATAGTGACGAGATTGACGAAAGCGATAGATTACTTTATACGGGAAGGACACGAAGTTCTGGTCATTGCGCCGGACCTTGGTGTGTACGACTATAAAGGTGCAAAAGTGATCGGTATCAAACCGATCACTTTCCCTTTTTATAGATACCGTAAATGGGGGGTCCCTTCTCGTAAAGTGTACCATGAATTGAAAAAATTCCAGCCTGACGTAGTACACGCGGTCAATCCAATCCTTCTCGCAACAAGTGCAGTGAAGGCTGCACAGAAACTTGATATTCCGCTTGTCTCCTCCTATCACACTCATCTGCCAAAGTATCTGGATTTCTATAAAGCGTATAAGCCGGCGAAACCGCTTCTATGGTGGTATATCAAACGCAACCATAAAAATGCGGATTTGAATCTTGTCACCTCACAGGCCATCCGTAGGGAACTTGATGCCCAAGGCATCAAGCGTCTGGATGTCATTCCACGTGGAGTGGACGTGGACCATCGGCATCCACGGTTTCGCGATGATAAGATGAGGGAATGGCTGACCGGAGGAAAGCCATCTAATAAGTTGCTAGTATTCATCGGCAGGATAGCGATAGAAAAGGAACTGCATAAATTGGTGCCGTTACTTGAGAAGCGTACCGATATAAGCTTAGCTATGGTCGGCGACGGTCCAGCACGGGCAGAGATTGAAAAGCGTTTTAAGGGTACAAATACGGTATTTACCGGCTTCATCCATGGAGAAGAATTGTCGAAGGCATTTGCTTCTGGAGATGCTTTTATCTTCCCATCAGTTTCTGAAACCCTTGGGCTTGTCATTTTGGAATCGATGGCTTCAGGTCTACCTGTCATTGCCGCCGAAAGTGGACCAACTAATGAACAAGTTGAACATGGTGTCAATGGCATGCTGTTTGAGAATGAAAATCTTGAAAGTATGCTCGAGGCGGTTTCTGTCCTTGAAGATCCAGAACATCTTGACTTGATGCGCAGGAATGCCAGAAAAGAAGCGCTGGACTTTGCATGGGATAAGACTTCCCAAAGATTGATAGATTTTTATATGGAGGCGCGTGACCGACACTCTGTTGGAAATAAAACTATATAGTGTGGAAGGAAGATATGTATGAGAATGGTCGATATAATTGCTAAAAAGCGTGATAATGGAGAACTTACCAAAGAAGAGATCCAGTACTTTATAGACGGCTATACGAAAGGGGATATCCCGGACTATCAGGCATCCGCCCTACTGATGGCTGTATTCTTTAATGACATGACCCAAACAGAACGGGCAGAACTTACAATGGCAATGGTCAAATCCGGAGATGAAATCGATCTTTCAGCAATCAGTGGCGTTAAAGTGGATAAGCATTCGACAGGTGGAGTGGGAGATACCACGACACTCGTTCTGGCACCGCTAGTGGCGGCCCTAGATGTGCCTGTAGCCAAAATGAGTGGGCGTGGACTTGGCCATACAGGCGGAACAATCGACAAACTTGAGGCGGTAGAAGGATTCCACGTCGAGATTACAGACAAGGAATTCACAGACATCGTCAATCGTGACAAAGTGGCGGTCATAGGCCAATCCGGCAACTTGACCCCAGCAGATAAAAAAATCTATGCATTACGTGATGTCACGGCGACAGTCAATTCGATTCCCCTGATTGCAAGCTCAATCATGAGTAAGAAGATTGCTTCGGGCGCTGACGCAATCGTCCTTGACGTTAAAACAGGGGATGGCGCCTTCATGAAGCATGAGGAAGACGCCGTCGCACTTGCGGAAGCAATGGTATCAATCGGCAATAACGTAGGCCGTAATACAATGGCGATCATATCAAGCATGTCAGAGCCACTTGGTTATGCCATCGGCAACGCCCTGGAAGTCAAAGAGGCCATTGAAACACTTAAAGGTGAAGGACCTGAAGACCTGACCAGACTATGCTTGGAACTCGGTGCACAGATGGCAGTCCTTGGGGGAGCTGCAGAAAGCTTGGTTGAAGCAAAAGAAAAGCTCCAGGCGGTCATTGATGATGGACAGGCGCTTGAGAAATTTAAAACCTTCTTGAAGAATCAAGGTGGCGATCCGACTGTAGTCGACGATGTATCGCGGCTGCCTAAAGCGGATTATCAATATGAGGTTAAGTCAAAAGAGAGTGGCTTCGTGGAAGAAATCAGGGCTGAAGAAATCGGTATTGCATCGGCAATGCTTGGAGCTGGGCGCCAGACCAAGGAAGATGTTATTGATCTGGCTGTAGGCCTTGTGCTTAAGAAAAAGGTTGGCGATCCTGTAGAAGTTGGCGAAACACTTGCTGTCATCCACAGCAATACAGAAGATGTGTCAGAGGTTGAAGCCAAAATTCTCAAGGATTATAAAATTGGCAGTAACAAAGTGAATATTGAACTTGTAAGACAAGTCATCACCGGATAAAACTCCCTTCTAGGGAGTTTTTTTGATTGCGTTGCTCAATCAGAGGCCATTGGGGTTTATCAGCTAAAGGAGGTCGCAGCAGACTTGATTGCGTCCCATTGCTTTAGCCTTATAAAGATGTTCGTCGGCTTTTGGGTACAATTCCTCTACACTATCCACCTGGTCCGGATATACAGCAACTCCAAGAGATATGGTCACCTTGATTACTGTACCGTCGAGTGTAGTGAAAGTACTATCTTCGATCGCTGATCTGAAGATTTCGGCGAGTTGTGCAGCTTGCGCCATTGTGTAATCATTAAGTATTACGGCAAATTCTTCTCCTCCTATACGTGCCATAAGTCCTTCACTGACGAGGGAGGATAATTCATGAGTCACTGCTTTTAGGATTCTATCACCTTCAGCGTGTCCATAATTATCATTGAAGGATTTAAAGTGGTCAATATCAATCAAGATCATTGCGGCATTTCTCGTCCCACTTAGTCTATTCATTTGTTCATCAAAGATCCGCCGGTTGTAGACTCCGGTAAGTCCGTCAGTGGAAGCTTCCATTTCGTATTTTTGTAAAAGATTTTCAGAACGGATCATGTAATTGATGACCGACGCTCCTACGGTTATACTGAGAAATGAGAGGCACAGATAATAAAATGAACTGATCAATGTTCTGTCGAAGGCCGGTCCGGTCCATAAAAGAGAAGACAAATATTCAAGGTTGAGCACAAGTGTGAATAAAAACAATTTGAAGTACCTCTGTCTGTTCTGCAGAAGAAAATCGAGTAGGAAGAGGGCAGAGAACAGACGCAGTAGATCAGGGAGTGAGATTGTGGGTATGGCCAGCGGCGAGAAGCCAATCCATATCATAAAGATAAGGCTGCCGATGGCGTATGCACCTCTTCCCGTAAACACGAAGGAAAGTACCAGAACCACCATGCTTAAGCTGAAAAAAACTTCACCATGTGCTACTACTGCATAATAATTTAGGATAATGGCGAACATGCCGCTCATAGATCCTCCGTATAATGCTTTAGAACTTTTTTTCCGTAAAAAGCTTAATAGCCTCCATTTAAGCTGAAAATAAATGTATATGAAAGTAATCAACATACAAAAAAGTATGAACATATCCATGATCATTTTATATACCTCCGCCCTAGCTCAAAGCTCGACCACAGTGATTGAATCCAGCTATTGAAGTATCGTTCTCCACATGCAATTTTTCAGTATATACATAAGTCTATCATAGTATTTGTAAAATAATCTTTAATTAATGATAACGATAGACACGTGAATTAAAAAATTTATAACATTTGTAATTTAATGTATGATTAAAAATATAATAATAAGGAAGTGAAGAAATGTCCGAACATCCAGTTGAGATTCACATCGTTGAACCTGACCCGGTCTTCTTAAGAATACTTTTACGTACATTGGAAGATTATGAAGCATTCGAAAGCGTATTGGTACATGGCTATGAAAATGGTCATGAATTTCTCGAACACTATGAATATAAAGGCATCTATTGCATATTCATCATCAATGATGTGCTCCCTAAAAAAAATGGTACAGAAATTGCCAAAAGGATTCGAAAAGATGATTCTAAAAGCACCATCTACTTCATGACCCGCTCCAATACCGAAGAAGAGATGGTATATGCGCTGAATTCTGGAGTAGATGGATATTTCATAAAACCTTTCAACCTTAAGGTGTTTCAAGCAAAAGTAAATAGGCTGCTTGATAAAGGGGAGAAAATATGGAACTAGAGATTCAGATTATGCTTGTGACTATAGGTTTGTTCTCGTCACTAGTCATCTCAATGACGCTACTTCTTATATACCGTGGTTGGCAAAAACGAAAAAAGATTCAAAAAAACGGCATTATATATTACCAATAATCTCGATCACTGGTTCAATCATCTGTTTTACGGGGATGAACTGAAACAGATAACGCCTTTAAAAAAGTATGAGATTGAAGCAGTTGAGAAAATATTTTTCATCTTTTTGAATAATGGACATTCAGAGGAAATAGATAAAAGAATCCAAGCATTTGCCTCTGTATACTTTGCAACAGAGTATCATCGTCTGTTAAAACACGGCATATGGGCAAAACGTGTGAATACATTGAATAAAATCATCCAGTTCAGGGTGCCAGGTTTCAGCGGATTGTATACCCGTAGAAAGATCATGCGGTTATCACGTTTTGAATACTTTTTGTATTTTACATACCTTTCCATTTTTGACATGACAAGATTTATAGAAACCTTTTTCATGAGGAAAGATCTTTCAGAATACGAATATAAAAAGATATTCAATAAACTTGATGATGAACAGACAGGAATACTTAGGCAGCACTTCGGAAAGATGTCTGATACAGCCAGATATTCTTTGATAGCCAGAACTTCATATATACCTACCAAAGATTCAATCATATGGCTCGAATCCCTTTTGGATTCTAAAGAAGCAGAGATAAGGATAAGGGTCCTTAAAGCGATTAAAACAATTGGCATGATCTATCAGAAGGAAAGATACATGAACTTTAAAGATTCCGGTACATGGGAGGAACGCATGCTTATCATGAGACTCTCACCCCTTGTCGGGAGAGAGATGATACCTCTCTTAGTCAAAGGTATGGATGATGCGAATGAATGGGTGAAAAAAGCATCTGAAGAATCACTGGGCCATTTTAAGACACAGTTGAAAAGTTGGTCCGTACCGCTTGATGGAGGGGGTTATAAAGATGGAGTTGAATGAAGCGGGTATTGTATTGGGGTGGGCCATAATTCTTTATATGGCTCTACTCATCTTCTCTTATATGATCATGATTTTCTCTGCCTACCGCTCTTTAGTCAGGCAGAAAAATCTGGATGCAGAATTTCTGGAAGAGGAATTCAATATGAACATATTCACTAAACCGGTCTCGATCCTGGTCCCAGCGTATAATGAAGCCTCCGGGATCATAGAATCAATCCATTCCTTAATTAACTTGAGGTATCCGGAGTCTGAAATCATCATAATTGATGATGGTTCGCTCGATGAAACAGCCCAAGTGGTTATCGATGCCTTCGATATGCAGAAAGTGTATAAGGAGAAGGATAAACCACTTGAAACGCAGCCAATCAAGAGCATCTTCCAATCACGGGTCCATCCGAAGATATCTATGATCTGTAAAGTCAACGGCGGAAAAGCGGATGCCCTGAATGCGGGGATCAATTTATCTAGATATCCCTACTTCTGTTCCATTGATGGTGATTCCATACTGGATGAAAATTCACTTCTCAAAGTGATGCGGCCAATCATCACTTCAGATGGTGAGGTGGTCGCAGCAGGAGGGAATGTCCGCATTGCAAACGGCAACGATATCCATTTAGGCTCAATTGTCCAACGCCAATTTATGAGACGACCTTTGATTCAGATGCAGATCATTGAATACTTGAGAGCATTCATGTTGGGGCGCATATTTCTGAGCAGATTCAATATGGTGCTCATCATTTCCGGTGCATTCAGTGTATTTTCGAAGCAACGCGTGGTAGAAGCAGGCGGCTACACCTCTGGGGTCATGGGAGAAGATATGGAACTTGTAATCAAGGTCCATGAATTGCTGAGAGAGAAAAAAACTGGTGAGAGGATAGAGTTTGTTCCTGAACCAGTATGCTGGACCGAGGCCCCGACAACATTTAAAGTGCTGAGGCGGCAGCGGCGCAGATGGAGTCAGGGGCTGATTGAAAGTTTATGGCGTCATAAACATATGACCTTGAACCCAAAATATGGACGGATAGGGTTAATCGCTCTGCCTTATTTCTGGCTATTCGAAACATTCGGAGCGATAGTTGAAATCACAGGATACATATATATCGTCATTGCGTTATTCGGTGATGCTTTATATACGGAAATGGCAGTGCTTCTGATGTTGACATTCATTCTGTATGGTTCAATATTCTCGATATTTTCTTTGCTCGTCGAGGCATGGAGCACCGATAGTTATTCCAGGCCGCGGTATACGCTTTCTCTAGTGCTACTCGCCCTTACAGAGACATTTTGGTATCGCCCACTAACCTTGATATGGAGGATGGAAGGACTATTAAATTTCATAAGGAAGAAGCAAGTGTGGGGACAGATGGAGAGAAAGGGACTAGGGAGGGATTCAAGGTAATGAAAAAATACCTGGTTATACTTCTGCTGGTTGTGATTGGAGTTACTGTTGCATACAGTTTAAGTTTCAATAAGGAGAAGGAGGAGCATGAAATGCAACCTGCGCGGGTCTCAGATGATCGTTTCGAAATCAACACTCCAGAAGGATGGGAGGAAATCACCATAAAAGGAGTTAATATGGGCATGGCCAAACCTGGCTACTTCCCAGGAGAAGCAGCAATTGAAGAAGAGGAGTATGCCCGCTGGTTTGAACAGATTGGTGAAATGGGTGCAAACACAATACGGGTATATACGTTGCATCCTCCCGCTTTCTATAATGCGTTACATCGGTATAATAAGAAGAACGAGAATAGGCCACTATATATCATGCATGGGCTCTGGGCAGACGAAAAAAAGATGCATGAAGGGAAAGATGCCTATAAGACCGAATTGAACGAAGAGTTTGATCAGGACATCAAAAATGTTGTGGATGCAGTCCATGGAAACGGTGAAATCGAAGAAGAACCAGGCAAGGCCTCTGGGAACTATAGAAAAGATATTTCACCGTATGTGATCGGCTGGGTAATGGGAGTCGAATGGTACCCGCCTTTTGTAATCGGAACCAATGAAAAACATCAGGATATTGGCGACTATGATGGTGAATTCTATTCTACAGATGGGGCGTCCCCGTTCGAACATTGGCTTGCTAAGAAGATGGACTTCATTACAAGTTATGAAAATGGCAATTATGGTACAGCACGTCCAATGAGCTTTACAAACTGGGTGACGACCGACATTTTAGATCATCCTTCGGACTCTTCTGATATGGAAGATAAAGTCAGTGTCGATCCAAATGTCATTTATACCAAGGGGCTTATGGAGAATGTGGGGCAGTATGCCTCCTACCACATTTATCCTTATTATCCAGACTTTCTTAACTATGATGAGAAATACGTTAATTTTAAAGATCATCGGGGTGAGTACAATAATTACGCCGGTTACCTGGATGAAATGAAAGAGCGACATCGATTGCTCATACTTGTCGCTGAATTTGGTGTGCCGGCTTCCAGGGGGCTGACCCACCGTAACCCATTCGGCCTGAACCAGGGTTTTCATTCCGAAAAAGAGCAAGGAGAGATCGTTGCCCGACTTTTTGAAGATATCATGCATGCGGATATGATGGGAGGTTTGATCTTTACATGGCAGGATGAATGGTTTAAGAGGACATGGAATACCATGGATTATGACGATCCGGACCGACGTCCATTCTGGTCCAACGCTCAGACTAACGAACAGCAATTTGGGCTCTTGAGTTTTGATACGCATAAGATCAAAGTGGATGGTAAACCTTCGGATTGGTCCAACGACTCTCTTTATAAGGGGGACGGACAGCTGCAGTCGTTGGCTATGGACCACGACGAACGCTATCTTTACTTGAAAATTGAGCACGCTCCAGAAATGAAGGGACAGATTGAAGTTGCTTTGGATGTTGTGCCGGGGCAAGGGAACACCGACCTCAATCAAGGATTGAAAGCTGATTCGGGTGTGGATTTTCTCGTCAAACTGAATGAAGGGACTTCTAGGGTTGTAGTGGATGATTATTATGATTTCTTCAATTTCCAATATGGACATACACTGAACATGATTGAGGGCGGAGAAAAGCCTTCAGTCGACTCCGGAGTATTCAACACAATCAAGCTCGCGCTCAACAAGGAATATCATCTGCCCGATCGAGGGGAGACTTTGCCTTTTGAATCACATGAAACTGGAAAGTTGCGGGAAGGGAATGGCAATCCTGAAGCAGAAGCCTACGATGCTTTGGCAGATTATAACTGGAACCGCAGCGACGGTATAGTCGAAGTACGCCTGCCTTGGCAGCTGATCGGGGCACGCGACCCGAGTCAGCACAAGTTCATCGGAAACATTGTAGAAGAAGGGCTTGATGCTTCGCAGACAATTAAAGGGATAAAGGTCGGAGTAGTGGCGATAGAAGATGATAGGATTATCGATGGTCTACCACGACTTCAGGAAAAGATGCTTTCCCTTCAGGCCATGTATAAATGGAAGGCCTGGGATATGCCGGATTCGAAGGAACGGTTGAAATCGTCCTACTATATACTCAAAGAGACTTTTGACGAATATTGAATCTGATGACTGAATTAGATTTTAAGGATGCGGACTACCGTCATCATTTTTTATATTTTTACAGTTCCATAGATATACATTATAATTAAGAAAATGATTTGTGGAGGATAATGATGATAAAGACAATGATACCCCAATACGACAAACTGGAAAGAAATGAACAGGAAGAAGTGGAACATCAATTCCAAACACTTGATATGAATGAAATCAAGGAAGTGTTTGATGATGTCTACCGAAATCCGACACTAGTTGATATGAGAAGCATCGCTGAAATTCCTTATACTACACCTGAAGAACTGGATGAACATATGTTGCATGAAATGACGCTTGATGCAATGGCGGACGGTCAGGTGGGTGTACTGCTGATGGCAGGCGGTCAAGGGACCCGTCTTGAGCACAAAGGACCGAAAGGTACATTCTCATTTGATGGCCATTCCTTATTCGAATTGCAGGCAAAACAACTCAAAGCGTTCCAGGAAGAAGTGAATGTGTCTGTACCATGGTTCATCATGACGAGCGACATCAACCATGAAGAAACTAAGCAGTTCTTCTCCACGCACAATCATTTTGATTTGGACGCAGACAATATCCATTTCTTTAAACAGGAACATTTCCCGGCGTTATCAAAAGATGGGGAACTGCTGCTTGATGCTGACAAGAATATATTGATGACCCCAAACGGCAATGGAGGGATATTCAATGCGCTGAAGGATTCAGGTATGTTGGAGCATATGAAAGAGTTGGGTATCAGGCATGTATTCATGAACAACGTTGATAATGTAGTGGTCAAGGTGGCGGATCCGCTACTTGTCGGACTCCATATTCAAAATGACAATGAAGTGACATCCAAGTCGATAGAACCGGTGGCGGGTGAAAGTGTTGGACGTTTGTGCCTACTGGAAGATCAGAAGAGCGTAGTTGAATATACTGAATTGCCTGAGGGTCAAGAGGAAAACTTCAGGAATGGGAATATCGGTATACATGTTTTCAATATCGAGTTTCTTGAAAAGGTAGCTGACGTAAAAATGCCCTATCATCTTGCATTGAAAAAATTGGAGCATCTCGATGATGATTTGAAGATCATTAAGGCGGAGGCCCTTAAATTCGAAAAATTTTATTTTGATGCGTTCCAGTTTGCAAAAACTCATATGACACTACAAGTCGGTCGGAAGGGTGAATTTTCGCCACTTAAAAACAAGATGGGGAAAGACAGTGTCGAAACAGCTAGGCGGGACTTGATGGATGAAGGCTTGATATAATGTTTTTAAAGCATACAGGTACACGCGGCCCTTTATACAGAAAACAGCACGATATGAGGGGCAGAGTCGTGGATTCATTGAAACACATGGTCCCACTGTCTTTCGGAGAAGAAGTCGGCAATAGCGTCAGCCACGGTGTAGCAGCCATCATATTTATATTGCTGTTGCCCTTTACGGCAGTCTATATGTATGAGAATGGTGGCGTGATGCATGCTGTGGGTGGCTCCATCTATGTCATCAGCATCTTCTCCATGTTCCTGACTTCTACTCTTTATCATGCCATGGCTCATAATACGAAACATAAATATACCATGCGTCTGCTTGATCATAGCTTTATATTTGTTGCTATTGCAGGCACTTATACACCCATTGCCCTGTCAGTGATCGGCGGCACTTGGGGCACAGTGACCCTGATTATCCAATGGACGGTGGCAGTATTAGGCATTTTATATAAAGTGCTGAGTCCAAAAGTGAGCAACAGGGTGAGTCTGACGGTCTATCTCATCATGGGATGGATGGCAGTCATCTTCTTCCCGAGAATATTAGCGAATACAGATTGGGTATTTTTATTTATGATTACATTGGGAGGCGTGAGCTACACGGTGGGAGCTTGGTTTTACGCACAGAAGACACGTCGGTATTTCCATATGATATGGCATTTCTTCATCATAATAGCGAGTTTTCTACACTATGTTGGCATTGTTTTCTATATCCAACCTTGATTAGAGTGCCATTTTAAATATTCGTTTCAGTTTGTTATGATTGTTACTGTCCGTAAAATCAAAAATGGAGCTGATCTTATGAAAATCGTATTTTATGGTGCGGGTAATATGGCGAGTGCCATCTTTATAGGGATGATTGAAAATAAAGTGGTAAAACCAGAAGATATATATTTGACGAGCAAAAGTCAGAAAGAGAAAATAAAATTCTTTCAAGATAAACTGGGAGTCAATATCTCTTATGATGATTCAGAGCTGTTGAAGAATGCAGATTATGTCATCTTAGCGAGCAAGCCGCAAAGTTTTCCTGATGTAGCCAAGAGGCTGCGCCCATACCTGGAAGAAGCGACGAAGATTATTTCCGTTATGGCAGGCACCCAGATTAAAACAATCAGAAGAGAACTTAAAAGTGACAATCCAATAGCTAGGTTGATGCCGAACACTAATGCGATGGTTCAGCATTCCGTCAGCGGTATCAGCTACTCCGAAAACTTTCCGGATAAGGATGAGCTTGTGGAATTGATGGAGAGTTTTGGCACGACCGTGGTAGTGGAAGAAGATGCAATGCATAACATTACTGCTGCAACAGGTTCGGGATCGGCCTTCCTATATTATATTTATGAGAAGTATGCAGAGAGTCTCATGGAGCTTGGATTCGATGAAAACGAAGCCATGTTCCTGACGACAAACCTTGTTATCGGCGCTGGTAAAATGGTGGAGGATTCCGATCTGTCGTTCAGTCAACTAAGGAAGAATATCACTTCAAAGCGGGGAACGACTGAAGCGGGATTGGACGCTTTAGATGGTGAAGGAATTAAGAGCATCTTGATGACAACATTAAATGCGGCAGCTAACCGCAGTGAAGAACTGAGCCAGGATGATTAATTCAACCATTTTGTAAGATAATGATGAATGCTTCATATATAATGTATATATGAGGCATTTTTTCTGGAGGTAATGAATGAAGACATTATATTATAATGGGAATATATATACGATGAAGCGTCCGGAAGATAGGGTGGAGTCTGTCCTTGTAGAGGATGGGACTATTCAAGGGACAGGGAGTTTCTCGGAATTCCAACATGAAACAGATAACCTGGTAGATCTGGAAGGTGCTACAATGCTGCCGGGATTGACCGACACACACATGCACCTTGTCATGTTGGGGAAAAAATTAAAATCACTCACACTCAATGAAGTCAATGATATGAATATGATGAAAAAATTGATCTCAGAATTTGATTCGAAGGACAAATGGAATATCATTTTGGGCTATGATGAGAATAATTTTCCTGATCAATATAAAATGAAGCGCGAAGAGTTGGATATGCTGACCCATAAACCAACACTGATCACCCGTGTGTGCCATCACGCCGGATTGATCAACACGGAAGTGATGTCGCATCTCGGCCTTGATAGTACGACAGAGGATCCGGAAGGTGGATATTTCGAAAGGGATGCGGACGGGGAATTGACAGGGTGGGTCTATGATAAGGCTTTTGAGAAGGTCAGAGCGGAGACGGTGGAAGATGATATCGACTCAATAAGCGATGACATATCAACAGCAGTCGATCATCTCCATTCGTATGGCATCACCAATGTCCATACAGAGGATATGTCCTATCACGGTCCTTATCAAGTGCCCCATGGGGCATATCTCAAGACGGTAGGGCCTGAGGGTAAAAAGATCCGGGTCAATCTGCTTCGGCACGAACAGGTTTACGATGACATGGTTACAGATGAGCCGGATTACCTAAAAGACTGGATTGAACCTGATGCCATGAAACTTTTCATGGATGGCGCTTTTGGTGGTAAAACCGCTCTTGTTAAAGACCCTTATGAAGGCACGGCTGAGCATGGACTGCAGATCCACTCCCAGGAAGATCTGGAATCGCTCATTCTGAAGGCCCGATGTAATAAAGATGCAGTAGCAGTGCATGTCATAGGAGATAGAGCGTGTGAGATGGTGGTGGACGCCATCGAAAAACATCCGGCTCCTGAAGGTAAACACGACAGATTGATCCACACAAGCCTGCTGAACCCAGCATTGCTTGAGAGGATGGCTAAACTGAGTATCATATGCGATGTACAACCGACCTTTCTGACGTCGGACATGCCCTGGGTCGAGAGATATCTTGGGAAAGCGCGTCTTGAATACCTTTATCCATTCAAGACAATGCTCGATCATGGCTTGATACTCGGGGGATCGTCTGATGCCCCTATCGAAGCAGCCGATCCGATGCATGGGATCCATACACTTGTAACACGTCGTGGGGAGAGCAAGGTCTACAATGAAAGTGAATGCATCAGCCGGTATGAAGCATTTAAAATGTATACGCATGATGCTGCTGCAATCATCTATAAAGGTGACAGGGCGGGGTTGATCGATGCAGGCTATTACGCTGACTTTGCGATATTTGAGCGTGACGTCATGCAGATGCCGCCTGAGGAATTATTGACCACAAAAGTAATAAAAACAATCGTCGACGGCGAAGTCGTCTACGATGGACAACCATAGAAGGAGGGATTTGATGGGTTTGAAAATAGGGATTTTTGGTGCCGGCAATGGTGGAATCACTGCGGCCGCTGATATGACTGAGAAGGGTCACCAGGTGACACTTTTTCAGTCGCCGCAATCAAAGAAGGATTTGAGTCAAATTGAGGAGAGTGGAGCAATTTCATTCAATGGAAAACCAATCTCACTCCATAAATTTACACGCGAAGCGGAAGTAGCCGTCAAGGGTCAAGATGTAATAATGCTTACTGTCCCTTCTGTTGCAATTGAACCGGTTGGCGAAACGATCGCACCTTATATTGAGGACGGGCAGTATATACTGATTAATGGCGCAAGTGCAATGTCCAGCCTTCGTTTTAGGCGTGTGCTGCATAATATGAAGGCTGACGTGGATGTGAAAGTAGGCGAGACGATGTCGTTGACCTACGCTTCACGCTATTCATCTGAGAAAAATGAGGCGCAGCTCATTGCCTATAACAAATATAACCTCTTCGCCGCATATCCAGCGAGACATACCGAGGAAATGCTCGAGGTATTCCATCGCATGTACGACTACCTCGAGCCCGCTGAAAATATACTGGAAACAACCTTAAACAACGGTAACCCTGAGAGCCATCCAGGCCCCTCCATACTGAATGCCGGGAGGATCGATTATGCTGGGGATGATTTCTATCTCTACAAAGAAGGAATCACCAAGCATACTGTGAATGTGGTACACAAAATCGATGAAGAGCGTCAGGAGATCTGCAGAGCACTTGGTTTTGATGCACTTTCGAAATCAGAAAGAAGCCTCAGAAGCGGGTATTTTGAAGATGGGCTTACCTTAGATGAACAGTACAACCATTCTAAGGTTTTGAAAGATATAAAGGGGCCTATAGAACTTGACAATCGTTATGTCACAGAAGATGTATCCAACGGGTTAGTACTGTGGGCAAGCATCGGAAAGATGGTTGGGGTTCAAACACCAGTAATGGACTCGGTCATCACGCTGGCAGGGGTCCTTTTGGAACGTGACTATTTCCAGGAGGGTGTGACCTTGGCTAAGCTAGGTATAGAGGATAGCAGTCCGGCACAATTGAATGAAGACATGAAATATAATCATACACGGGACTAAGCCCCAGCTTATTAGGCGAACATATTCTAAAATCAAAAATATGAAATACCCTTCAGTGGTTCTGAGAATACAGAACCACTGAAGGGTATTTTTTAATATGTGCAGAACGGACTGCGTTTAATCAAACTCGTCCATCTCCCACATCTTTCTGATAGTACTTTGGATCGTTGAAGAATTCTTTCTTCAATTCGATGATCTTTGGAGAAAGTAGTATTATGGCGATGATATTCGGTAATACTACGAAGAACAAAGTGAGATCAAGGAAGGCCCATAAGGCAGTTGCTCCCCCTACCGCCCCAACGACGATCGAAATGACGTAGATACTCTTCATGACTGTGCCGGCCCATAGGCCGAAGAGGTACTCTGCTTGCCGTGCGCCATAAAAAACGACTACCGTTATGGTCGAGAAGACAAATATAACCAAGGCTATCGATACTACATAACTTCCGATCGGTCCAAAAGATTCTTCGAAGGCCCGGGTCGTCAAAGCTTCCCTGACACTTTCCTTATGTGCATCACTCTGTTGCCATACACCCGTCGTTAGGACGACCAACGCTGTAACTGTACAAATAATCAGGGTATCAACCAGAATTTGGATCACGGCCCAAAAAGCTTGACGAATCGGATGATCTGTCTGGGCAGCGGCATGTGCAATTGGAGAAGTACCTAACCCCGCTTCATTGCTGTAGATGCCGCGTGCGAAGCCCCACCGTATTGTTTCAGCGAGTACCGCACCAGCTCCGCCGCCAAGAGCCGCTGTCGGATTGAAGGCTTCGGTGAAAATCAATCTAAAGGCTGCAGGAACGGCCGAGGCATTCAAAATAAGAATGATGACCCCTGCCAGAATATAAAACAAGGCCATGAAAGGGACGAGGTAAGAAGACACTTTGCCGATGCGTTTCACACCACCAAAGACAACGACGCCGACGGCAATGGCTATAATGACGCCGGTTGCCAGTGGGTTGAATGAGAAGGACTCAGCTATCGTACTGGCGACGGAATTACTCTGCACCATGATGCTTGGTATCAACTCAATTAATAGGAAGGTGGCATACCATGCTGCCAGAAACTTACCGATCATGGGCCATTTTATGCCATTTTTCATATAATAAGTGGGGCCCCCAACATATTCGCCTGCTTTATTTTTCTCCCTATAGTGTACACCGAGTGCAGTTTCTCCAAATTTTAATGCCATGCCGAACACGGCGATGACCCACATCCAGAAAACGGCACCCGGGCCGCCAAGCATTATTGCCACCGGCACACCTACGATATTCGCAGCGCCGATCGTTGAAGATAGGGCTGTGGTAAGTGTCTGGAAAGGTGTGACAGTCCCTCTTCCCCGCGGTTTTTTGCCGATGCTTCCAAAAGTCTGCCTGAAAATATAGAAAGGATAGACAAACTGAAAGAACTTCAACCTGAAAGTTAAGTAGACGCTAGTGAAAAACAACATTATGATAATCGGGTATCCCCAAAGGAACGATGAAATGGCTGTCACTGATTCTATTAATTTCTCCATGGCTTATCCCCTTTGATTAATTATATATTATGCGTCTGGAAGAGCGTATACACTGATGCTCTGACTATCGACGAAGAATTCCCCATTGCCTTCTTCATCGATGTTAACGACATCCTCCCTGTTTTCTGTAACGTCAACCCATTCCTCACCGCTATGCTTGTCGCCCACATACATTTTTTTGACCCCTTCTTCCACACCATTTGAAATGAGGACGGCGCATCCGGAATTTTCGACTTCATCTTCTCCAAAACGCACCCAGCCTATTGTATTGGGGTGGTCGAAGTAATCTTGTTGTTCTCCAAGCGCCTTGTTATGTCTGGCGTATAGAAGAGGATCGATCAATTCTCCCACCCCCTCTTCACCATCCATTCCATAGTAATCTCCGTAGAATACGCAAGGAAATCCATCCTCCCTCAGAAGAATGAGTGCATAGGCGGACTGTTTAAACCAGTCATCAATAAATGACTCAAGAGATTCTCCAGGCTGCGTATCATGATTGTCTACGAAGGTGACGGTGTTCCAAGGATCTTCTTGCACAAGTGTGCCGTCGAATATCTGGGTGAGATCATAGCCTTCATATTCATTTGCAGCTTCAAAAAGATTATAGTGCAATTTGACATCGAAAAGATCTATATCGAATTCCACATCCTTCAAAAATCCTTCTTTTGCTTCTACATCTGGATTCCAGAACTCTCCGAAGAAATATAAGTCACGATCAGCATGTGCTTCCAGCGCTTCTATAAACTCTGCGATAAATGTACTGTCGATATGCTTGACGGCATCCAACCTGAATCCATCGACGTTCAAAGTATCAGTGAGCCATCTGCCCCAACCGATCATCTCTTCTTTGACATCAGGATGATCGTAATCGATGTCTGAGAACATGAGGTAGTCGAAATTACCATATTCGTCATCAACATTACTGTTCCAATCCTTGTAGTCACCCAAGATACGGAAAATCCCTGTCCGGTCTTCTCGTGCATCATAGTCGACTCCACTGAAATGGTTGAAATTCCAAACGAAGTCACTGTATTTTCCATCTCTTCCGGGGAAGAAGAACCGTGTATACCCTTCTATATCAAAAGGCTCAGAAATATCCTTTTCCCGATCTTCCTGATCCACTTCGATGACTTTGAATGTTTCAGTTTCATCTCCGGCAGCCTTATGGTTCATCACAAGATCGATATAGACCAGTAGATCGGCCTCCTTACATGCTGCTATCGCCGCTTCGAGTTGTTCACGCGTACCATATTTGGTGCGGACGTCTCCTTTCTGATCAAATTCACCAAGGTCGTACACATCATAGACTGCATACCCTGGATCTGTCGTACTATCCGCTTTAGTGGGTGGTGGCAGCCATACGGCATCAAAGCCTTTATCCTTTATTCTTTGGGCGTCATCCTTGAGACGGTTCCAATGTTCGCCGTCATCGGGGAGATGCCATTCGAAATATTGCATGATTGTTAAGTTCATTTATGATCCCGTTCCTCTCTATTGTAATACTCTCTTTATAGCCAATATGAGGATAGTTAACCCCAAATATAATATTTTAGTTTTGAAATAAAATGGAAAAATGTGTTTGGGTGCCATAAAACGGGGTAATAGCTAACCATAATACATTTTAAGGAGGTAATTTTTTGGGTAACGTAGGAGATCAGCTAATGTCAGTATTAGACAAGATCATCGCTTTTATACCTAACTTGATCAGTGCACTTTTACTTTTACTGTTAGCTTGGATTATCGCGGTAGTACTTAAAAACATTATTGTAAAAGGTTTGAAGGCAGTTGGCTTCGATAAATGGCTGCAGAAAAAAGAGTTGAGCAGTCCGGACGAAGCTAAAAAAGAATCAGAAGGCCTCATCACTACACTTGGGAAGCTGGCATACTTTCTAGTATTTATCTTGTTCCTGCCACCAGTTTTCGACGCATTGAATATGCAGTCGGTATCGGCTCCAATTAAGGAAATGATGACTGCAGTGCTTAATTTCATTCCGAAACTGCTTGTTGCTGCGGTTCTGATAGTATTGGGGCTGTACTTGGCTAAGATTCTAGGTAGATTGGTTACAAATCTACTCCAGGGCTTAAATATGAGCAGATTCAATTCATACGTAAACTTTGGCGACAAGACAAAAGAAGGAATTGACATTCCACAAGCTTCCGGTGTAGTCATATCAGTACTAGTAGGCCTGTTCTTCGTTGTACAGGCGTTGACAGTATTGAACTTGGAAGTCTTCAATACGATTGGAACAGCAATTATCGCCTATATTCCACTTGTCGTATCAGCCCTCATTATATTGACTCTAGGATTTGTTGGAGGTAATTTACTTTCTACTGTAATAACTAAGAGTACAGGCAATGCTTTTATTGGCGAGATTGCTAAATATCTAATTATAATTGTCGCGGTCTTCATGACGCTTGATCAATTGAATTTCGCACAAAGCATCGTAAATCTGGCATTCTTGATCATCCTTGGCGCTGTAGCTGTTGCTTTCGCAATAAGCTTTGGTATGGGTGGTAAACCGTTTGCTCAAAAACAGCTTGAGAAATTCGAAAATAAAGTAAATGAAAAAGAGTAATATGCATTAGCGTCAACTAAATATGAGTAAAGTAACCAAACACTTCGGCCATAAAGTGTTTGGTTTTTTTCATTATAAATAGAATATGTTGTGTTATCATGGATGTATTAACCATAAGGCGTAAAGGAGAATTTTTAAATGCTTACTAGAGAGCAAGTGGAAGAAATCGTCGGCAACATAAATGATCCAATCTTGAATGTACCTATATCTGAAACAGAGGGCATCCAGGAAATCAGCATCAAAGAGGAAAAAAATCATGTAAGTGTAAAAGTGGCAATCGGCCGCCTCGGTGGTCAGGAGCAGCTTGATCTGCAGATGAAAATCGTAAATGCAGTAAAAGAAGCAGGCGCAGATACAGTAGGCCTCAGGTTCGATGAACTGGATGAAGAGACAATCGAACGCCATAGAGGCACTTCGGGCAGTGAAGTGGAAAATCGCTTCAAAGATAATGATACAGCGTTCATTTCTATCGCCTCCGGAAAAGGTGGGGTCGGTAAATCGACGGTAGCAGTCAATTTGGCGGTCTCATTGGCGGAGAAAGGTAAGAAAGTCGGACTCATAGATGCGGACATATACGGATTTAGTGTGCCTGATATGATGGGCATTACCGAAAAACCTGGAATTAAGGATAAAACAATCATTCCTGTTGAAAGATACGGGGTAAAGGTTATTTCCATGGCATTTTTTGTCGAAGAGAACACACCGGTGATCTGGAGAGGTCCTATGCTCGGCAAGATGATCAGCAGTTTCTTTAATGAAGTCGATTGGGGAGACCTTGACTATCTTCTCCTGGATCTACCTCCTGGTACTGGAGATGTAGCACTTGATGTCCATCAGCTGTTGCCGCACAGTAAGGAAATAATAGTAACCACACCACATCCGACAGCCGCATTCGTCGCTGCCCGGGCAGGTGCAATGGCACAGCATACTGATCATGATATCATTGGTGTCATAGAAAACATGAGTTACTTTGAGAGTGAACTTACAGAAGAGAAGGAATATGTTTTTGGACAGGGCGGTGGACAGAAACTTGCTGATGAACTAAGTGTGCCACTGCTTGGCCAGTTGCCTCTCGGCCAACCTAAATGGGACAAAGAAGATTTTGCGCCTTCAGTCTACGGGGCAGATCATCAGATAGGAAAGATCTATCGTGAGATTGCAGAAAATGTAATTGATGAAAGTAAATAGCCGGGGGATTATAGTATGACATCTAAGTATCTTGTGAGGTTCTATTTCAGGACACTGCTCCTCGGTATGATCATTACAGCTCTGGTGAGCATGGTTACAGAGTATGAGAATGTAACGCGATATCTTTTTGTAGGGCAATTTGGTGAATTTCTTGCTGGCCTGATTTGGTTTCTTGGGTATGGGTTGTTGATTGCTACAGTAAGTCAAGTGGCATTCTTCATCTATCTGTTCATTCATCCATTAGGTATGGGGCTTTTCAGGAAGCTATGGCCATATATACAATTGTTATTGGTAATCTATGCAGTATTCGATCTTTTCTATGTTAGATTTTACCGCTTTGGCAAAGAAGCGGGTGATGTAATCGACTATATATGGATTCCGATCATTGTAGTCATTGCCGGCTTTATAGTCGCGTGGTGGAAAGACCGCGATGCGCGCGGCACACAAGTTTTCATACCGTCACTCTTCTATATGGTATTCATGACTTCGATTGCCCTGATTCCTTTCCTGAACGTAGAAGATACAGCTTGGATCTATCGTTCAATCTTTACGTTGGTGGCAGTAAATGCATTCCAACTTATAATGTTACCTAAGTATATTGAAGCGTCAGAGCAGGAAAAACGTGAACGCGGTAGGGTCACAAAGGCAGAACGCAACGAAGAAAAGAGAAGAGCAATGGCACAGAGCGATGAGCGCCAGAAACAAAAAGAAGCTGGCCAGGTTAAAGTAAACAATAAGATGAAGTACAAGAATAAGACGAGACAGAATACATCCAAGAAGAAATGATAAAGGCGGTGCATAGCACTGCCTTTTCAATTGGTGTAACAATGCACGATAAAAAAGCTGCGCACCGTTGACACTCTAAAGAGACCTTGTTATGATATAAAAGTCGCTGAAAACAGACGGCAGCTTACCAGCAGCAAGCAACTTAAAATAAAAATAAAAAAAGGTTGCAAGCGAAACGGTAAGATGTTATAGTAGAGAAGTCGCTGAAAACAGCAGGCAAGTATTTGAAATCTACAAGAGCAATCTTGGAAAAGAAAAATAAAGATTGCAAATGAGTAAGTCAAATGCTACGATAGTAAAGCAGTCAACGAGAGAACATTGAAAACTGAATGACAATATGTCAACGTTAATTCCAATAAAACTGGATGGTTTTACCATTCAACTTGGGCGACAAGTAAAACCGCAACGAGTCAGAGCAC
>NZ_BAABCK010000064.1:0-50598 GCF_039538805.1 Salinicoccus jeotgali
TTCATCCATGGTAATATGGGTGTAGGTCATGCATGATCACTCCTATGATTTCTTTTGTCGGAAAACCATTTTGAGTGTATCATGTGTGACCGTTTTATGTGTCTAGCTTAATTTTACAATCGGCGATACATGATTGGTATAGGGCTATATTGTATCCAATCAGTGCAATTTAACATCTAATATTTTTGTTATTTCTTAATTTTTTGCAATAAGAATTTAAGGTTTAAACTTTTTCAATACATTTACTATATAACGATCGATTTGTTGAGCAGACTAATTACATAACCGATAACAACATCTCATTATAAGAAATAAAATGAAAAAACTTTAATAATCTGATCGTAATATATATTTAATTAGAATTCTAAGGACATTGTCCACTGCTAGGAAAAGGACTATAACCCAAAATAATCCTCAGTTTCTTAGTATCACACTCCCTACCCATAATGAATGACGCCACCGTATTGGTGGTGTAAAATTAAAACAACAGATGATCTTTGATTCCATCAATCAAGGGGTGAGCATGATGATAGAAATAAATGGTCTGACTCAGGAGTTTTCCAATGGAAAAGGCATTTTCGATGTGACATTCAATGTCGAGGATGGTGAAGTGTTTGGCTTCCTCGGACCGAATGGCAGCGGGAAGTCCACGACGATCCGGCATCTGATGGGATATATGAAGGCACAGAAGGGCTATGCCAAGATCAAGGGGCTGGATGCATGGCATCAGCAATCGGCAGCACGCAGCCATATCGGCTACCTGCCGGGTGAAATTGCGTTTTTGGATGGCATGACGGGGCATCAGTTCCTGAATATGATGGCCGGACTCCAAGGCGTCCACAATAAGGCGCGGCGCGCGGACCTCATTGATAAGCTCCAATTTGATCCGAAGGATCCCATCCGGAAAATGTCGAAGGGGACGAAGCAGAAGGTCGGCATCGTGGCGACGTTCATGCATGACCCGGACATCTACATTTTGGACGAGCCGACATCGGGGCTCGATCCTTTGATGCAGAACCTTTTCATCGACCTGGTCATGGAAGAAAAGGCGCGTGGGAAAACATTTTTGATGTCTTCACACAGCTTCGCTGAGATTGAACGCACGTGCGACCGGGCGGCCATTATACGGAATGGCAAAATAGCCACAACCAAAAATATACATGAGCTCCAATCGATGCAGCGGAAGGCGTTCAATGTAACGTTGACGGAAAAGAAAGAAGTTGCCTCCCTCCTCGAATCCGAAATGCAGACGGAAAAAGTGGATGAGCTGACAGTGAAGATAGAATTGCAGGGCAATTATAGTGCCTTCATAGATACTCTGTCGGGTTACCACATTAAAAATATCAGTGCAGATGATCAAAGCTTGGAAGAGATCTTTATGGATTACTACAGCAGGGAGGAGGTGGAGTCATGAACATGTCCTTTTATACACAGATGATGAGGATCAACTTGAAGATGTTCCTCGGCTTCGGATTGGGCTCGGCCATATATGTCACCCTGATGACTTTAGTGTTCCCCCTGTTAAATGACAATATGGAAGAGTTCGACAAGATGATCGAACTCTTCCCGGAACCATTGCTCCGGGCACTGGGATTGGAGTCGCTGAGCAGCTATGGCCAATTCATATCAGCGGAATACTACGGACTTTTCTACTTGATCATTTTGGCCGTATTCAGTGTGATGAGCGCCATCCAACTGATAGCGAGACTCGTTGACCGCGGTTCGATGGCCTACCTGTTATCAACGCGCGTCTCCCGTACTCAGATCATTATGACGCAGATATTGGTTTTTGTAAGCGGACTCCTCCTCATCCACCTGATGACGTTCGCCGGTGGATATATCGCAGCAGAGTTTTTGGTTGATATCGAAAGCAACATCGCATTCGACCAGTTCTTCTTCATCAATTTTGTCGGATTCCTGCTCTTCTTTGCGGTGGGTGGCTATTCACTGCTCATTTCAGCGCTGTTCAATGACGAAAGAAACGCCTTTGCATTGGCAGGCGGCATCACCTTCCTCTTCTACGGCATGGATATGATCGGGAAGATAGTGACGGATATCGATTGGATCCGCAACTTCACTCCGTTCTCCCTCTATGAACCTGGCCGGATTGCGAATGGCGAGGCGGATATTCTGATGTCTTCGATCATCCTTGGATCAATCGGTGTAATCGCGTGCGTCCTGACACTCCTTATATTCAAAAAGAGGAATCTGCCGCTATAGGATTTCATGTAGCGGCAGATATTATCGCATGTGTTTTAGGCATCGATGCTTCTGCCAATTCGACACTGATGTCAATGCAGCGCTTATTCCTCTTTCGGTACATTCAAGTTCAAAAACAGATTGATTCCGAATAGAATGATGGCCAGCAGGAACATCGGTCCCCCGACAAACGTAAAGATATGCGCAACGCCAGGGTTCACCTGCACAAAAAATGTGCTGAACAGAAATAGCGGTACGCCAATGTGATACAGCCAGAACGTGGCGACACCGAGACCGTTTTTAGCGAGGTGCGGATAGATGGAGAGGACTGCGCCGATCCCAAGGGTCGACAACCATCCCACGACGTTGACGTGGGCATGGCCTGCCGCCCAGTTCAATTGAAGCGTCCATGACATGAACAATCCGACTGAAATGCCGATGACCAGATAGACTACGGACAATTTAATCCAAGTTTGTCCCATTTAATGACCTCCTTGATCCTTTCTCATCTAAAACATAACATCCATACAAATTATGTCAATTAAATATCTGAATAGTCAGATATATATAACCCAGTCAGATGTCCTGATTTCTCCAGGTCACTCAAAAGGTCTAGGACGCTGTGTATTGATGCTGCATTCATTTCATCCATTCATGGAAAATGCTATTCATTACCTGCTGTCCGGTCTAAAATAAATATATCTGACTGCGATCCGGCACTCATGGCATCGCCTTGTCCAGATCTGCATAATCGTTTAATCATAAGGGATATTCTCCTATCATGGTGAGTATCAGGAGGCTTTTTTATGTCTAACCGACTACATAGTTTTTTACATAATCATGCATGGGGCGCTTGGACCCTCGGCATACTCTTCACTTTCGCCATTGCCTTAGCCGGTTATCTGTTGGCATTGCTGCCTGGCTTCAACCAGATCGGACAACTGGCTTCCGCCATCATCATCGCTGTCATATACCGTCAATTTTTCGGCTATCCGGAAGCGATCCGTAGTGGCATTACCTTTTCGTCACAGAAACTACTACGATTGGCCATCATTTTGTATGGCTTGAAACTGAGCATCGATACGGTATTCCAGGACGGGCTGGGCCTACTTGCGCGGGATATCATCATCATCGCTTTTGCCGTGCTCTTTATGGTGTGGCTCGCCAAACTGCTGAAAGCGGATAAGATGATTTCCCTTCTGCTTGGCATCGGGACAGGCGTCTGCGGTGCAGCGGCCATCGCAGCCATCGCCCCGACCGTTAAGGCCAAAGATGAAGATACGGCCATCGGCGTCGGCATCATTGCCCTGATGGGCACGGTGTTTGCGATCGGCTATACCATCATCGGCCCGCTTCTGCCCATGTCCCCGGTGGACTACGGCGTCTGGTCCGGCACAAGCCTGCATGAACTGGCGCATGTCGCCATTGCTGCAGCGCCGGCTGGTGATGAAGCGCTCGCCATCGGGTTGCTGGCTAAATTGGGACGTGTATTTCTGCTGGTGCCGCTCGCTTTCATATTTATCTTCATCATGAAGCGTAAGAGTGATGGCAGCACCGGACAAAACAGCGTACCGTTCCCATGGTTTCTGATTGGCTTCATTTTAATGAGTGTCTTCGGCAGTTTTGTGCTGGGCAAATTTATTCCTGCACCGGCTGGCGTCATGGAGGGCATATATAGCGTGACGACATGGATCCTGACTGCTGCCATGGTCGGACTCGGATTGAATGTGAGTCTGCGGGATCTGCGGCACAGGGCAATGAAACCATTGCTCGCCATGACCCTCACATCTGTTTTTGTGTCCATCATCGCCTATCTGCTCATTTGATGGATCGTGAAGGAGTGTACCCATGAGCATGCTCGAAAAATATCAGACGGCCATCATCAACTTCATATGGTCGCCTATTTTGGCATGGGGTCTCGGCGCATTATTTCTCGCCGATCACCCTGCCCTATGGATCGGCTTCATCATGCTGATGGTCACGCCGTGTACCGACTGGTATTTGTTGTTCACTGCCATGGCTAAAGGCAATACTGCCCTCTCCACCACCATCCTGCCGGTCAATCTTATGCTGCAGATGGTACTTCTGCCCGTCTATCTGTATATATTCGCCGGTGCCATCCAGCCTGTCCCATTGTCGATTATCGGACAAAGCATGATAGTGGTCTTGGTCCTGCCCTTCGCCCTTGCCCACCTGACCCGCTATGCCTTGAGGAAGAAAGCACACTTACTTAATGACAGACTGATTCCATTTTTTACAAATGCGCAAATGATCTTCCTCTCTTTGGCGATTATGGCCATGTTCGCGTCACAGGGGAACCGTCTGCTCGATAACCTCGAAGTCATCTACATATTGATCCTGCCGATGGTGCTTTTCTTCTTCATCAATTTCATCCTTGCGCAAGTCATGGGGAGACACATGCAGTTCTCCTACGAGGATACGGCGAGTTTGAGCCTTACCATCATCGCACGCAACTCCCCTGTTGCCTTGGCGATTGCCGTCACAGCTTTCCCCGACGAACCGTTGATTGCATTGGCGCTGGTCATCGGGCCGCTCATCGAATTGCCCGTCCTGATGCTCGTCTCACAAATATTGCTTCTAGTGCGCAAAACTCATGTTGGCAGAGCATGATTATAACGAGGTGTCCGTTTAAGGGATGACACCATAAAAAGGCCTTGCTGAATACAGCAAGGCCTTTTTATCATTTCAACACTCTGTCGCTTCAATCCATCCGGTCGATGATCGTATGATACCCGTCACTTCCATAATCCAGGCACCGCTTCACCCGCGATACTGTCGCGCTGGAGGCACCTGTCTTATCCTGCACCTTGGAGTACGTCTGTCCTTCCTTTATCATCTTCGCCACCTGGAAACGCTGCTTAAGGGAAATCATTTCATTTGTCGTGCACAGATCATCAAAAAATTGATGGCACTCCTCCACCGTCTCAAGCTTTAATATCCCTTCGAACAGATCATCGAGTTCCTGACCCCTCAACTTGTCTATCTGCATATATTTCCCTCCATTTGAATACGTTCATCATATCAAAACACTTTAGTATTTTAAAGTGATGAACAAAATGTGCCCGAATCTCTTGTCACCCTCCATATATTTTGTTATTATCAGACTTATTGATTATTCTTTATTACGCTAAAGCATTAAAGGAGGCTTTGCATGCAAAATGATCTGGTCATAAGACGCTTGGAATTTGCCCTGGATTACACCCGGTTATTGGACGATGAAAAATATAGATTGGTGGACATGAACATGGTCGAGCCTTTCACCATCGAGGATAAACGCCATCATCCCTCCGCCATCATCCTCGAACGCAATGAGCAGCTGTTCTCCATACGGAGCGACTGGACGCGTTCATTGCTGAACTACAGCGAGAACTATCACCTTGATCAGCGCTTTTTCGGCTACTTCGGCCCAGTCGTGCGGGACTACGCTACAGTCCATCAGGCAGGAGTGGAACTGTACCGCCCTTCCAATGATGAAATTCTGGAGAGCATCGATATGCACCTGTCATTCATCACCGATAGATATGCGCAGTCGTTCCATTCCATCGTGGTCAACGATGATGCACTGCTCGACCTCTACCTCAGTAAATATGGACTGGACGGAGACATACGCCATCTTGTGCATGAGAAGAACCTATCCGAGCTGAGGAAATGTCTTGGAGTGGAGCATCCACTCTATGCACTCCTGTCTGCAAAAGTCAGCGATCAGATTGATCTGGTCAATGAAGAGTTTGCAGAACATGACATCATGCGCTTTATCGCGAGACTCAGGCAGACATTGGAGAAGTATGGAATGAAATTCATGCTGGACCTGTCGTTCCGCTCTCCCCAGTCCTACTACAACGGATTCTATTTCCAGGCATTCCTGGATCATGACCACCCGCTCCTAAGCGGCGGGGAATACAACAGCAGTGCTTTCGGCATTGCTGTAAACCTATCCGATGGAGGGTTATTATGATAACTGTGGCACTGACGAAAGGGCGCCTTTTCAAAGACTTCCTGAAATATATGAGTGAAAATGACCTCGCCGACTACAGCACTGCACTCGAAGATGAGACGCGTTCACTCTACACGATAGTGAACAATGTCAAATTCATCTTCGCCAAGGGACCGGATGTGCCGACTTATGTAGAGAGCGGTGTCGCGGACCTCGGCATCGTCGGCTCGGACATCATCACCGAGAATCCGTTCAACATATTGAATGTGTCGCAGCTGCCGTTTGGGGACTGCCATTTCTCTGTAGCAGCTCTGCCCGGCCAGGAAAGTTTCGGAGTGATCGCAACGAAATATACGAATATCGCAAAAGAGCACTTCAAAAACAAGAAGCAGGATATTTCCCTGATCCACTTGAATGGCTCGGTGGAACTCGCGCCGCTCCTTGGCCTGTCGGACGGCATCGTCGATATCGTCCAGACAGGCAGCACCTTGAAAGATAACGGCCTGGTCGAATATGAAAAAATCATGGATATCCATGCGCGCCTGATTGCGAACAAACGGACTTTCTATACAAAGGAAGATGAAATATATGGCTTCCTGACTGAGATTGGAGTGATTGAATGAATGCAGCGGCGTTTAAGGCCAACTTCAAAAAAGAACAGGAGACGGCCGGATTCGAAGGCTACAAAGGGGTCATGGAGATCATCGAACGCGTCCGTACAGAAGGGGATGCAGCGCTACTAAGCTATACCGAACAGTTCGACGGACAATCACCGGAGTCCTTCAAAGTGCCTAAAGAAAGGCTCGAGGAAAGTTATGATGCATTGTCATATGAGGAAAAAGAGGCGTTCGAAACAATCCGTCGGCGGATTGAGCAGTATCAGCTCAGCATCAAATATGAAGATAAAGCAGAGGGAGAATTCCAGTATGTCTATCACCCGCTTGAAAAGGTCGGGGTCTACATCCCGGGCGGCACTGCCCTTTATCCCTCAAGCGTACTGATGACAGTCGTGCCCGCGATTGCAGCGGGCGTTCAGGAGATCCATGCCGTCACCCCGACTTTCGAGTCGACCAACATCACGTTCGCCGCACTTTACGCATGTGGGGTAGAAAATGTCTATACGGCAGGCGGCGCCCAAGCGATTGCAGCACTCGCCTACGGTACCGAATCGATTCCAAAAGTCGACAAGATTGTAGGACCCGGCAATTACTATGTCGCACTCGCCAAACGCCTGCTGTTCGGCCAAGTCGGCATCGATATGATCGCCGGACCGAGTGAAATACTGATCTATGTGGACGATGCTGTGCATATCGATGCCATCGTGTATGATATTTTCGCCCAGGCGGAGCACGATGCCAACGCACGGACATTCCTCCTCAGTGAGGACCCGGCGGTCATCGATCGGATTGCAGAACGGATGGACGCGCTGATAGATCAGCAGTCACGCAGCAGCATCATCCACCAATCCATCGCCCACAACCACTACCGCATCGTCGATTCACGCGAGTCCCTAATCAGCCTGATCAATGATGTGGCCCCAGAGCACGTTTCAATCCAGCATAAAGATGCTGAGATGATCATATCGAACATCAAGTATGCCGGCGCCGTCTTCAATGGCTACTATTCACCTGAAGCGATCGGCGACTATGCGGCCGGACCTTCCCATGTACTTCCGACGGATGGCACAGGCCGCTTCAGCCATGGCTTGAACATCAATGATTTCCTGACGAGCCATGCTGTCATCTCCATCGAAAAAGACACTTACGGAACAATTGCACCACCGGCAAAAATCATAGCACAGCGCGAAGGCCTCGACGCCCATCACCAATCTTTGGATATCCGAATGGAGTGACGATATGATTCATATGGACCGCAACACGAGCCCCCTGCCACCGCTCAGCCATGAAGCCCTGATGGAAGCTGTAGGAGAAACTGCTTTAAATGAATATCCGAGCGTCGAGATAGGCCGCTTCAAGCGCCTCTACGCCGATTATTATGATATCGGCAGCGATACCGTCGAAGTCGCAAACGGCTCTGACGAATGGATCCAGAAGGCGATCATGACACTTGGCCAAGGCGGCGTCATGACGCTCGAACCTGATTTTGTCATGTATCACGAATACGCCCGTCAAATAGATGTACCTGTCCACACCATCCCGTGCGATGACGACTTCCTTTTCGATTTCTCGGCAGTCATAGGGGAAGTGGAGGCGAAACGGCCTTCCCTCTTCCTTATATCGGTGCCGCACAATCCGACCGGGCAGATGTTCAGCCCGGACGACCTGCAGCGGCTGTCGGACGCGATGGCGTCACATGGTGGTTACCTCATACTTGATGAAGCCTATTATGAATTCGCCTCGCCATATGTGCGCCCGACCGGCCAGCATGTACTGATCATCCGCACATTGAGCAAAATGTTCGGAGTGGCCGGACTGCGCATCGGCATCGCCATCGGCGAAGGGGAAGCATTCAGGAGGATTACACGGATCAACCACCCGTATCCCGTCAACGCGCTGTCTTTGAACATCGCCAGCCGCATTTTCGAAGATCGTGAGGCACTCGAGGCATTCATCGAGTACCAGTTGGAGTCAAAAAGACAGCTCGCGGCTGCCCTCGGCAATATTTCCGATGAAGTGGCCGTGCTCGAGTCCTCCACAAACTTCATCTTCACATACGGTGAGCATGCACGCGACCTCGGCCATTTCATGAAGACGCGCGGCTATCAGCCACGGATGTACGACACGGCACCACTCGATGAGGCGGTCAGATACTCCATCATAAAGCATGAAGACTATGACCGGTTCAACCAACTAATCAAAGAATGGAGCAATCGACATGATCAGCAAGGAACGCACGACAAAAGAAACGGCAATCTCAATAGCACTCGATGAGGAAAAGTCACCCGGCGCCTCTTCCATCAAAACAGGCTCCGGCTTCTTCGACCATATGCTGACCCTCCTCTCATTCCATTCGGGCCTTCATATGGAGATTTCAGCACAGGGTGACCTGGAAGTTGATGCACACCACACTGTGGAAGATGTCGGCATCATATTGGGGCAGCTCATCCGCGAATTGTATACGGCGAAGGCATCCTATCAGCGTTACGGCACCACGTATATTCCGATGGATGAATCGCTGGCCCGCGTGATACTCGACCTCTCCGGCCGCCCGCACCTCAATTTCCAGGCGGAGTTTTCAAAGTCGACAGTCGGAAACTTCGACACTGAGCTTGTGATGGAATTCTTTAATGCCGTCAGCATGAACAGCCGCATGACACTCCATATCGACCTATTGAAGGGCGGCAATACCCACCATGAAATCGAGGCCATCTTCAAGGCATTCGCCAGAAGCCTTGCCGCCGCACTGCAGCCGAGCAGCATGGGCGTCCCTTCATCAAAGGGTGTCATCGAATGATCGGCATCATCGACTATTCACTCGGCAATATACAAAACGTCAAAAACGCCCTTGATAAGTTGGACTACCCGAGCCTCTTTTCAAGCGACTACGTAGTGCTGAAGGAATGTGACACCATTCTGCTGCCCGGCGTCGGCCATTTCGGTCATGCCATGACACACATCGAGACTTCTGGCCTTAAGCCGACACTCCTTAAACTGGCTGAAAATAAGCCACTGATCGGGATATGCCTCGGCATGCAGCTCCTTTTCGAACACAGTACCGAAGGGAACGCCAACGGGCTGGGTCTGCTGCCTGGCGATATCGTGCGTATGGAGACAGAGCACCCGGTGCCGCACCTTGGCTGGAATACGCTATCCAGCCCTAACCAAGTCCTGGATGGCAAGGACGTCTATTTCATCCACAGTTATATCGCCACCCGGACCGATACCGTCATCGCAACATCAGAATACGGCATCGACATTCCGGCAGTCGTCAAAAAAGGGCACATCATCGGCATCCAGTTCCACCCGGAAAAGTCAGGACGCACAGGACTCGAAATCCTCAAACAAGCCATTGAAGGAGGCATATAGATGAACATCATCCCGGCAATCGACATCATCGATGGACAGAACGTCCGTCTCACACAAGGAGACTACGGCAAAAAGTCTGCGATGGCACGCACACCTGAAGCGGCCGTTAAATTCTACAGTGGTTTCAAGCAAGTTTCACGTATCCATATCATCGATCTGATGGGCGCTCTGAAGCAGGATGCCAAGGAAACGACCCTCGTCCAGAAGTTGAAACAAAAGACCCACCTGCCGATCCAGATCGGTGGCGGGCTCAGAAGCATTGACACGATTGAGCACTATGACGCGATCGGCATCGATCATTTCATCCTCGGCACCCGGGCCATCATGGATATGGAATGGCTCAAGTCGACAGTGGAGAAGTTCCCGGACAGGATCTTCGTCGGCATCGATGCCAGGCAGAACGACATCTATGTAAATGGCTGGACCGAAAACAGCGGCATCACGATCGATGATTACCTGACAGAAATTGAAGATCTGGCGCTTGCCGGCATCATCTATACGGATATCGCCAAAGACGGCATGGGCCAGGGTCCGAACCTTGAAAATACGGGCCGCATCAACGACTTGACGCACCACACCGTCATCGCAAGCGGCGGCATCCGGAACAAAGAAGACCTCGACGCGCTTGAGGCGATGGGCATCCATAACGCCATCGTCGGCAAGGCGAGCCACAATGATGACTTCTGGAGGGATATCACATGATTAAAAAACGTATCATCCCCTGTCTCGATGTGACAGAGAGACGGGTCGTCAAAGGGATAAACTTCGTCGGGCTGCGGGATATCGGGGACCCGGTTGAGCTCGCCACCCGTTACAATGAAGCCGGGGCCGATGAGCTCGTCTTCCTCGATATTTCAAAGACCCAGAAGGGCCATGATCTGATGCTTGACGTCATCAGGAATACAGCCGAAACACTCTTCATCCCCCTTACTATAGGCGGCGGCATTTCATCCGTTTCAGATATACGCGATCTTCTGAATGCAGGGGCCGACAAAGTCAGCATCAATTCCGCGGCAATCAAAAATCCGCAGCTGATAGAAGAAGCCAGCCGGATGTTCGGCAGCCAGTGCATCTGTGTCGCCGTCGATGTGAAATACGATGCTGAAGCTGGGGATTATTTCGTCCATACCCATGGAGGGTCCGTAAAGACTGAAATTCCGGCATTCGAGTGGATTGCGCAATGTGAATCACTCGGCGCCGGGGAACTGCTGATCACGAGCATCGACCATGACGGGGTGAAGGAAGGATTCGACATCGATTTTCTGACCAAGGCCAATGAATCAGTCCAGATCCCGATCATTGCGAGCGGAGGCGCCGGCAACCCGGAACATTTCATAGAACTCTTCAATGAGACGGATGTTTCTGCAGGGTTGGCCGCTTCCATCTTCCATAATGAAGAAGTAGAAATTGAAGATCTGAAACAAAAATTGAAGGCGAGCGATATAGAGGTGAGGATTATATGAAACCGGATTTCGAAAAGGGGGGCGGCCTCCTATCCGCCATTCTGCAGGACGCACATACAGGGCAGGTGCTGATGAATGGCTTTATGGACGAAACTGCATACCAGAAGACTCTCGAAGAAGGAATGGTCTGTTTCTACTCGAGGTCGAAGGGGCGCCTGTGGAAAAAAGGCGAGACGAGTGGCAATGTCCAGATTGTCAAAAGCATGGCACTCGATTGCGACTCGGATGCCCTGCTCATCCAGGTCGAACCAAAAGGGCCGACTTGCCACCTCGGCAGTCAAAGCTGCTTCGGGGATACGCATTTCAACCTGCAGACGCTGGATCGGATAGTTGGACGCAAGGTGGAAGCGCCTGAAGCAGGGTCATACACCAAATACCTCATTGAGGAAGGCACGGATAAGATCCTGAAGAAGTGTGGGGAAGAAATGACGGAAGTCGTCATCGCTGCAAAAAATAGCGATAGGGATGAGCTGATCGACGAGACGAGCGATCTGCTTTATCATACGCTTGTGCTTTTGAAAAATCAGGGTGTTTCCCTCAAAGAAGTGGAGGATAACCTGAAGCTCCGGCACGGCCAGGACCTCACCTATAAAGTGCGCGGGGAGATAGATGAATGGTAATGGAAAAAGCCTCTGACGAGAAGTCAGAGGCTTTTCCAGTGAGTAGGCACAGACCTTCAAATAAAGGGGCTGGTTCAAGTTTAAAAGCGCCGGAGACAAATCCTCCAACCCCTCTATACTTCTACGCTACGTGGCCCCAGATCGATTCTGGAAGGCAACATTCTACCATCCACGCTCCTGCATACGTTCTTCAGCGGACAGTTGCTTGATGTCGAGCCCTTTCATCGCTGTACCCAGTTCTTTTGAAAGCTGGCCGATCAGTTCATAATCCTGATAGTTTGCGGTCGCCTGCACAATGGCTCTGGCGAATTTCTCAGGCTGGTCCGATTTGAATATGCCGGAGCCGACAAATACGCCGTCTGCGCCCAGCTCCATCATCAGCGCAGCATCTTGAGGCGTGGCCACACCGCCGGCTGCGAAGTTGGTGACCGGCAGCCTGCCCGCCTCTTTTATCTGCTTAAGGATTTCATAGGGCGCACCGTGGTTCTTCGCTTCCGTCATCAGCTCATCATCACTCATGACGCTGATTTCACGGACTTGTCGGCTGACCATGCGCAGATGTCTGACGGCTTCTACAATGTTGCCGGTGCCCGGCTCACCCTTCGTCCTGAGCATCGAGGCACCTTCTCCGATACGCCTTGCGGCTTCTCCAATATCGCGGCAACCACATACGAACGGTACTGAATAATCATCTTTCTTCAAGTGGAACACTTCGTCTGCCGGCGTCAGTACTTCAGACTCGTCTATATAGTCGATCCCCATGGCTTCAAGGACCCTTGCTTCTGTGATATGGCCAATCCTGCACTTCGCCATTACCGGTATCGACACTGCATCGACGACTTGTTCGACGATCCCCGGGTCGCATGCCCTCGCTACGCCTCCGGCTGCACGGATATCGGACGGTACACGCTCTAGCGCCATAACCGCTACAGCGCCCGCGGCTTCGGCTATTCTTGCCTGCTCTGCATTGACGACGTCCATGATGACCCCGCCTTTTTGTATCTCGAGTTTGTTCCTGCTGCTGTCAGTTTGAATTTGTGGCATATGTAATGACTCCCCCTAAATTGATTTTCCATTAATTTAGTATAAAATTAAATCTGATCACTTATAAGTGCCACATTAAAACAAATTCAGGGGGTCAGATTATGCTTATCAATTTGGATAAAACCGCATGCCAACCACTTTTTGAACAGCTCTACACCATTATCAAATCCCAGATTCTAAACGGAGATCGTGGTGCCGATGAGAAGTTACCGAGCAAACGGCAGCTACAGGAGGACTTGTCGGTCAGCCAGACCACGATCGAACATGCCTACCACCTCCTGGTGGATGAAGACTTGATCTACAGCAAGGAAAAGAGCGGCTATTATGTATCAGCGATTGAACAGCTCAAGCAAACTGACACCCCGAGTGTGCCCCATATTGAGCGCCCCCGAAAAAAAGAATACCGGCTGCCGCTCGGCACCATCGATACGTCCCTTGTCCAAAGTGATGCTCTGAAGCAGATCGCACGGGAGATATACTCGGACGCCGAACTTTTGAATAAAGGTGAAGACAGCGGTGAATCCCGACTGAAGGCCCAGATACAGAAATACCTCCACCTGAACCGGGGGGTGACATGCTCCATCGACCAGATATTCATCGGCCCGTCGACAGAGTTCCTCCTCGAGCAGGTGCTCTATCTGCTCAAATACCCGCGTATGACGATTGAAGACCCGGGCTATCCTGTAATACAGAAAGTGCTGGAGAAATATGACGGCGGGATGGATCCCGCCCGGGTCTTTGGGGATGGTATAGATATTAATCAGGTGGCGGCCTATGGCAATCCTGTAGTGCATGTGACGCCTTCCCACCAATTTCCGAGCGGTGCGGTGATGTCGCTTAAAAAGCGCATCCAATTGCTCAACTATGCAGGGGACGAAGGCCATTACATCATAGAGGACGACTACGATAGTGAATTCCGCTATACAGGGCGGCCCCTCCCTTCACTGCAGGGGTTGGATCAGAACGACCGCACCATCTATATGAGCACTTTTTCCAAATCACTCTACCCTTCTCTGCGGCTGTCGTGCATGGTACTGCCACCAACGCTTGCAGAACTCTACTATAAAAGAGAGATGTCATGCAATGTGCCGCGGCAGAACCAGCATATCGTCGCGCGCTTCATGGAAGATGGCTACTTCAACCGTCACATCAACCGCATGAGAAAAGTCTATAAGAAGAAGATGGAAGAGATCACCAGCTGGGTACGCACCCATTACGCCGTCCACATCGAGGGGGAGCATACAGGAATGCACTTCATCCTCAAGCTCAAAGGCAAAAATATAAAAGACCAGGCCATAAAGCATGGGCTGGTCCACGGTGACGCCTATTCATATTCGAATCATCTGACCGACTCGGTCGTAATCGGTATCGGGGAAAAGGACAGTAATGAAATCATCAGCATCCTAAAGGCCTTCCTGGAAGATTGCGCGCGCTTATAATGCGGTACCTTTTAGGCCAAAAATAAAAGAGACATGAAATCCTCCATGTCTCTTGAGTGGGCCTAGGTGGACTCGAACCACCGACCTCACGCTTATCAGGCGTGCGCTCTAACCAACTGAGCTATAGGCCCCCGGTATATGTAATTGAAATATGGAGACTAGCGGGATCGAACCGCTGACCTCCTGCGTGCAAAGCAGGCGCTCTCCCAGCTGAGCTAAGCCCCCATGATATGATGAATCTAAAAGAGTCGGGAAGACAGGAATCGAACCTGCGACCCCTTGGTCCCAAACCAAGTGCTCTACCAAGCTGAGCTACTTCCCGTGGTTGCTGAGCGCGCCCGAGAGGATTCGAACCCCTAGCCTCCTGATCCGTAGTCAAGCGCTCTATCCAATTGAGCTACGGGCGCATAAGCAAAAAAAATAAAACGGCATAACCGCTTAATAAAAAATGGAGCGGAAGACGGGATTCGAACCCGCGACCCCCACCTTGGCAAGGTGGTGTTCTACCACTGAACTACTTCCGCAAATAAGTTTAACAGATATTACTTTATCAATTAATTCCCGGTACGTCAAGAGTAAAATGGTGCCGCCCAGAGGAATCGAACCCCCAACCTACTGATTACAAGTCAGTTGCTCTGCCAATTGAGCTAGAGCGGCTGAGTATGGACTTAAATGGTGGAGAATGACGGGTTCGAACCGCCGACCCTCTGCTTGTAAGGCAGATGCTCTCCCAGCTGAGCTAATTCTCCTAGATGATCATTTCACCATCAACCTTTTCCATCATACTCCATTTAGCATCATAAAGTCAACCTCCTTTACATTTTTAATGGAATAAAAATACACTCCAGAGTTTACTGGAGTGTATCCCATTACTATTTCTGTCTCATATAAGGGAATAGCAGGACATCCCGGATGGATGCAGAATCGGTCAGCAGCATTACCAGGCGGTCTATGCCGATGCCAAGCCCTCCTGTAGGCGGCATGCCGTATTCAAGCGATTCCAGGAAGTCTTCATCCATATCATGCGCTTCATCGTTGCCCGCTTCTTTCTCTGCAACTTGAGCTTCAAAGCGCCTTCTCTGATCGATCGGGTCGTTGAGTTCCGTGAATGCATTGGCGTGCTCGCGTCCGACGATGAACAGCTCGAAGCGGTCTGTAAACCTTGGATCGTCGGTGTTCTGTTTAGCCAGTGGTGAAATCTCAACCGGATGGCCGTAGACAAATGTCGGTTGAATGAGCGTCTCTTCCACTTTCTGTTCAAAGAACTCGTTCAATATGTGACCATACTGCATATTGTCACGCACTTCAATGCCGTGCTCTTTGGCGAGTGCGTGGGCTTTTTCATCAGATTCTACACTGTAGAAGTCAACGCCCGTCTTCTCTTTGACCGCCTCGACCATGTGCACCCGTTTCCATCTTGGTGTCAGATCGATTTCTTCACCACCATATTCGACGACTGTCGTGCCATTGATATTTTTGGCGATATGGGCAACCATCTCTTCCGTAAGATCCATAATATCATTGAAATCTGCATATGCTTCATACAATTCAATCATCGTGAATTCCGGGTTGTGGCGCGTTGAAATGCCTTCATTCCTGAACACACGGCCGATTTCGTAGACTTTTTCGAGGCCTCCAACAATCAGGCGCTTCAGATGCAGTTCAATTGCGATACGCATGAACAGTTCCATATCAAGAGCGTTGTGGTGCGTCACGAAAGGCCGTGCCTGTGCCCCACCTGCAATCGTGTGCATCATCGGTGTCTCGACTTCAAGGAAATTGCGCTGATTCAGATAGTTGCGCATTTCCTGGATGATCTTACTGCGTTTGATGAACGTCTCTTTTGAGTCTTCACTTGTAATCAGATCGAGGTAGCGTCTGCGGTAACGCTCTTCAACATCTTTTAGGCCATGGTACTTGTCAGGCAATGGGCGCAGCGCCTTAGTCAGCAGTGTAAACTCCTGTGCCTTGACGGATAGTTCTCCCGTGTTGGTCTTGAACATCACACCTTTGACCCCGACTATATCTCCAAGGTCAGCCTGCTGCCATATTTCAAAATCGGCTTCACCCACCTGATCCTTCCTGACATAGATCTGGATCTGGCCGTTGATGTCCTGGATATGCGCAAATCCGGCTTTACCTTTACCACGCTTGGTCATCAGGCGTCCTGCGATCATCGTTTCAGATTGGTCTTCCTTTTCAGCAAGCTCTTCTTTAGAGAATGCATCCCATTCTTCCTTCAGATCACTTGAGTATGCCTTACGTTCGTATTTCGATCCGAATGGATCCATGCCAAGATCGATAAGCTGCTGCATTTTTTCTCTTCTGACGTTTATCTGGTCGTTTATTTCTTCACTCACAGTTTCTCTCTCCTATACTATCAATTCTGTATTGTTTGCCTGATGTTCCGCTACGAATTCATCGAGCACTGCAACAAGCTGGGATCTCGTTTCAGATTGATTGATCCCTTTCCTTATCCGGCCATTGCCCTTTATATTCTTCATATACCAAGAAGCATGTTTGCGCATCTCCATAAGTGCCACCTTTTCACCTTTAAGGTCGATCAGACGGTCCATATGCAGTTTAAGTACATCCATCTTCTCTTTCAGATCGGGTTCCCCGATGAGTTCACCTGTTTCCAAGTAATGCACCGTGCGGTAGATCATCCACGGGTTACCAAGCGCCTCACGGCCGATCATGACTGCGTCGACCCCTGTTTCATCGAGCATCTTCTGGGCCAGCTCCGGCGACGTGACATCGCCGTTGCCGATGACCGGGATGTCCACCGCCGCCTTGACCTGGCGGATGATTTCCCAATCCGCTTGCCCTTCGTACATCTGCTCGCGGGTACGCCCGTGCATCGTGATCGCAGCGGCGCCTGCTTTTTCGGCCATTCTTGCGTTCTCCACTGCATAAATATGCGCGCTATCCCATCCGATCCTCATTTTGACGGTCACCGGCTTGGAGACATTCTGGACGACAGCATTGACCATGTCATATATCTTCGGGGGATCGAGCAGCCAACGCGCACCTGCTTCGCACCGGATGATTTTAGAAACCGGGCACCCCATATTGATGTCAATGATATCAGCTGAGGTGTTCTCATCCACATATTTTGCCGCCTCAACCAGCGTCTCCTTCTCGCCACCGAATATCTGGAGTGACATTGGATGTTCATTTTCATCGATATACAGCATGCGCTTAGTCTTTTCATTGCCGAACAGAAGAGCCTTATCACTGATCATTTCCGCACAGACAAGGCCAGCCCCGAATTCTTTCACAGTCAATCTGAAGGCCACATTGCACACCCCAGCCATAGGTGCAAGGACGACCCTGTTATTTATCTCGACATCACCGATCTTAAACATTGTGCCCACCTGCTTCAAGCTCTTTCTTCAAGGTGCCGATCGTCTTGCCGAAAGTGGGGTGGACGACATCTGCGGCGATTTCTGAGAGTGGGTTAAGGACAAAGTCACGCTTATGCAGCTCAACGTGCGGAATGGTCAACTCATCCAGTTCAAGCTCCAGATCTTCATAGAGCAGTATGTCGATATCAATTGTCCTGGGCCCCCAGACTTCTTCCCTGACACGCCCCATATCATGTTCGATGATGTGGATCAGTTCCAGAAGCTCAAGTGGTGAGACACGGGTTTTGATCATCAGACACATATTCAAAAAGTCAGGCTGATCCGTCTTTCCGTATGGCAGGGTTTCGATTATCGAAGAACGTTTTACGACTTCCACTTCTGGCTGCTCATCCAGTTTTTGGATGGCCATTTCCAGGTTATCGCTGCGTTTTCCAATATTGCTTCCCAATCCTAAATATACAACCGCCATTAATTTTCCCGCTTTCTATTCAGAGTGATGCTGACGTTTTCGTAGTGCCCTTCAATTGGAGGGTTCACTTTAGTTATCGTCACTTCTACTCCTACTATTTTATCATATCGGTCAAACAAGGTCTGCGACACCTTTCCCGCCAAATATTCTATAAGGTTGACAGGTTCTCCTGCAATCACATCTTCTATCAACTTATAGGCTTCGCCGTAATTGACCGTCAGATTGAGATCATCCGTCGTGGAGGCGGCTGTCAGATCGAGGTGCATGGTGACATCTGTGATGAAGAATTGTCCGAGCTGACGCTCCGCATCAAATACCCCGTGATACGCATATGTTTTAATGCCATTTATCTTAATGTTATCCATCCAGATCCTCCTTGAGCTTCATATAGGAATCGGCAATCTTTCTATTAAGCCGGACATTATGGACGCGCACCGCCCTGACGCCTTTATCAATACCGTAGATTGTCGTTGCGGCAGTGGCTTCGTCACGTTCGGCAGCGGGCAGCGCTTCAGCCATCAATTCTTTGATCATGCGTTTACGGCTTGTGGCCAAAAGCACAGGGTAACCTGTTGCCACCAGCTCCTCTAGGCGCCGCATGACCTCAAGCTCCTCTTCACGCGTCTTCGCAAAGCCGATGCCGGGGTCAAGCCAGATCTTATCCGCCTTGACACCGCGGGATTTGGCCATCTTAATGGAAGTCTCAAGTTCCCCGATCATATCCCGGACTACATCTCCGTACGTTGCATGGGTATTATTGTGCATCAGAAAAATCGGGACATTGTAGTCGCTCACGACATCGAATATCTTTTCATCGTATTGACCCCGCCACTGGTCATTGATCATCGTCGCACCAGCCTCCAGGGCACTTTTGGCGACTTCACTCCTGAATGTATCGACCGCTATATCCACTCCTATTCCGCGGATTGCTTCAATGACAGGAACGACCCTTTCGGTTTCTTCTTCTATACTGATTGCGCTGTGCCCGGGACGGGTCGAGTAGCCCCCGACATCGATGATGTCGGCACCTTCTGAGACCATTTCTTCAGCACGAGCGGCAGCATCCTCCACTGAATTATACCTGCCACCATCACTGAAAGAATCCGGCGTCACATTCAATATGCCCATGATTTGAAGGCGCTCCATACACTCACCCTTTTCCACAATATTAGGTGTAGTATATCACAACTTAAGCATGAAATATATTCCTCCTGAAGGCAAAATAAAATACCATATCCTATGTCGGATATGGTATTTCTTCAATTCCTCTAATCTTCAAAGTTGAATAGTGGGGTGGAAAGGTAACGCTCCCCGTTTGACGGCAATACTGTGATGACCGCCTTGCCTTCGCCAAGCTTCTTCGCCACGTCGAGGCTCGCTTTGATGGCTGCACCTGACGAGATGCCGCCCAATATGCCTTCTTCCGCGGCCAGCCTGCGTGCCCAATCCATCGCCTCATCATTGCCGATCTGCAGCACTTCGTCATAGATTTCTGTATCCAGGGTGCCTGGGACGAAGCCCGCGCCTAGGCCTTGCAGCTTGTGCGGACCAGGCTCACCGCCGCTCAACACTGCGGAATCTTTTGGCTCGACTGCATAGATGCCGATATCCGGATAGTTCTCTTTCAGGACTTTACCGGCACCTGATATCGTGCCTCCCGTCCCGATTCCAGCTACGAATGCGCCGACATCCAGGCCTTCAGCCTGCGCCACAAGTTCACGTCCTGTAGTCTTTTCATGGATCTCTGGATTCGCCATGTTCTCAAACTGCTGCGGCATGAAATAGCCATGCTTACCGGCGAGTTCTTCTGCCTTCTTGATTGCACCCTTCATGCCTTCAGCGCCTGGTGTCAGGATGAGTTCCGCACCATATGCCTTCAGGAGGTTACGGCGTTCCTTACTCATTGTGTCAGGCATGACGAGAACCGTCTTATACCCTTTACTTGCAGCAACCATCGCAAGTCCGATGCCGGTGTTGCCGCTGGTAGGTTCGATGATGGTCGTGTCTCCAGTCAGCACGCCGTCCGCTTCAGCACGCTCGATCATCGACAGCGCAATCCTGTCTTTGACGGAACTGCCCGGATTCATGAATTCGAGTTTGACATAGATGTCCGCCATGCCTTCACCGGTCAGCCGATTGAGCTTTACAAGCGGCGTATTGCCGATCACTTCAGAAATATTATTATACAGTCTGCTCATATAAACACTCCCCTATTCCTACTTATTGACTATGGATAATATACCATTTTATCCGTATTCAATCAATTTTAATGGGTCAGAAGCGCCTGCAGCTCTTCCTTCTCAATCCATACTTTGTTGCGGCAGAAATGGCAATCTGCTTCCGCCCCGCCATCTTCCTGTATCATCGCGATGATCTCTTTCGGATCGAGTGAAGCGATGGCGTTGAGGAAGCGTTCCTTTGAGCAGTTGCATTCAAATTTCACCGGTGATTCGTCAAGCACCCTCCAGTTCTCTGCGCCTATCGCTTCATCTATGATTTCTACAGGGGATAATCCGGCATCAATCAGCTTGGAAACAGGCGTCATCTCTTTTGCACGCTCATCCAAAAAGCGGACGGTTTCATCGCTTGCGCCTGGCATCACCTGGATGATGAAGCCACCGGAGGCCTTGATTGAGTTATCCGGATTGACCAACACACCAAGCGCTACGATGGAAGGCACCTGTTCACTCGTATAGAAGTAATAGGAAAAATCCTCCCCGATCTCTCCGGACACAATTTCCGTCGAACCGGTGAAGTGTTCCTTCAAACCGATATCTTTCGCCACACTTAAATAGCCATCTGTGCCCACTGCACGACTGACATCAAGCTTACCTTTATCATTAAGTGGAAAATGCACTTCAGGATTGCTGAGATAGCCGCGCACGGTTCCTTTGGCATTGCTGTCGACCACTATGGCGCCGACCGGCCCGCCACCTTGCAGCGTCAGTGTGACCTTCTCTTCATTTTTAAGCATTGATCCCATCATCAATCCTGCAGTCATGGAGCGTCCAAGAGCGGCAGCTGCCGTCGGCAATGCCCCGTGTCTGCTTACTGCTTCATTTACCGTTTCTGTAGTATCCACTGAAAAAATACGTATTTCATCATTCATTCCAATTCCTCTGACCAAGTGGTCCATCCAATTTCCTCCTATAAATCACCAAAAGTCGCCCTCAGGCGACTTTGGCATCAATTTCTTCAGTTATTCTGCCATCTAGTTATGTCCACGATCATTTCGATCACCGACAGATGCATCTTGTCCATTGCGATAACCTTTGTCATCGTCTGGCCCATCGTATTGTGAAGTTTCTTCCTGCTCCACCATTTCTTCCTCATCTTCTGACGAGTGGTGCAAGTTCTCCTTCACCTCTTTATAAGATGAACCTGGTTTTTCTTCTTTATCTTCCTGATCTTCGTCATAGACACGAACAGGGAGCTCACCATGATAGAAGAGTCCTTCAATCTGTTCACGGTCGAGCGTCTCTTCAGTAAGGAGCGTCTCCGCGATCAGGTTGAGCTGTTCCTGGTGTTCCGTCAATATCTGACGGCAGCGCTCGTACTGTGTCTTGACGATACGCTGCATTTCCTGGTCGATTTCATACGCGATATCATCAGAGTAGTTCGGATCTGACTGCATATCTTTACCAAGGAATACTTGGCCGTTCGAATCTCCAAATTGAAGCGGTCCGAGCTTTTCACTCATACCATACTCCGTAACCATGCTGCGCGCAATGCCTGTGGATCTCTGGAAGTCGTTATGGGCACCTGTGGATACTTCACCGAATGAGATTTCTTCGGATACGCGGCCACCGAGCAGCCCTACAATCTTATCCTCAAGTTCAGGTTTGGTCATGAAGTAGCGATCTTCCTTAGGAAGCATCACTGCATAACCACCAGCCTGGCCACGCGGTACAATCGTCACTTTGTGCACCATATCGGCGTCGTCAAGCACCATGCCGATGACGGTGTGACCCGCTTCATGATAGGCGACTATATTGCGTTCCTTCTCGGAGATGACGCGGCTCTTCTTGGCAGGTCCGGCGATGACGCGGTCTGTCGCTTCATCGATGTCCCGCATATCAATTTTGCGTTTATCGGATCTTGCCGCCACGAGAGCTGCCTCGTTCAGAAGGTTCTCAAGGTCTGCGCCGGAGAATCCAGGCGTTCTGGCTGCGATTGCACCGAGGTCGACGGATTCATCGAGCGGCTTGTTTTTGGCATGTACTTTCAGTACTGCTTCACGGCCTTTGACATCTGGACGGCCAACCGGAATCTGTCTGTCGAAACGGCCTGGACGAAGTAGTGCAGGGTCCAGGATATCCGGTCTGTTCGTTGCAGCAATCAGGATGATGCCTTCGTTTTCACCGAAGCCATCCATTTCGACCAACAGCTGGTTCAATGTCTGTTCACGCTCATCGTGTCCACCACCGACGCCGGCACCACGCTGGCGTCCAACAGCATCAATCTCATCTATGAAGATGATGCATGGGGAGTTCTTTTTGGCGTTCTCGAACAGGTCACGTACACGGGAGGCACCTACACCGACGAACATCTCGACGAAGTCGGAACCACTGATGGAGAAGAACGGTACACCCGCTTCCCCTGCTACAGCTCTTGCGATCAATGTCTTACCGGTACCTGGTGGTCCAACCAGCAGCACCCCTTTAGGGATACGTGCACCGATACGGTCAAAGCGGCGTGGATCTTTCAAGAAGTCGACGACTTCCACAAGTTCAGCCTTTTCTTCATCTGCCCCTGCGACGTCATCAAAATGGACTTTCTTCTTGCTTTCGTCATAGAGCTTCGCTTTACTCTTGCCGAAATTCATCACACGGCCACCGCCGCCACCGCCGCCACCTTGTGCCTTACTCATCAGGAACAGGAAGAGGAAGAGGATAAGCAATAGCGGAATGAAAGTGAGCAGCATGCTTGTCCAAGGACTCTGCTCTTCGGCAGGTTCAATGGTAAAGTCCAAGCTTTCTTGCGCTTTTGCACTTTCCAGTATCTGATCGAGGTCCGACGTGCTGTTATATGGAATGACCGAAGTGAAAGACTCCTGCTCATTCTGATCTGCCAGACGCCCCTCGACGAGATATACGTTCTGCTCGGGCTGGAGCGTGAGCGATTCTATGTTGCCTGCATCCAGCTCCTCGAGGAATTCTCCATATTGAAGCTCTTCTTCAAGAGCTGAATCACCATTAAAACTTTGAAATATACCAAACATTATAACTGATAAAATCAATATCAGCACGATGTTACGGCCTATATTCTTAGGCATTCGTAAACCTCCATTTCTAATACAACTAAAAGGAATAGTACCATAATTTCATAGCAATATTCCACTTTTTTGATTTATTTTACCGACTTGTATAATTCCGGTTTCAAAAGACCGATATAAGGCAGGTTGCGGTACTTCTCATCGAAATCAAGTCCGTATCCCACAACGAAGCCGTCCGGAATTTCAGTGCCCACATATTTGACATCCACTTCAAGTTTCCTGTTTACCGGCTTATCAAGCAGGGTCACAATCTCAAGTGATGCTGCGTTGCGGTATTCGATCAGATCGACTATGGAGTTCAACGTCGTCCCCGTCTCAATGATGTCTTCAACCACCAGTATATGGCGCCCATCCACAGAGGTCGATAGATCCTTCAATATCTTGACTTCCCCTGAAGATTCAGTTCCCACATAGCTCGAGACATCCATGAAATCAATTTCGAGATGCGTGTCTATGTACTTGACCAAATCACCCATGAACATAATCGAACCTTTCAGCAGTCCGACCAGTATCGGGGTTTTTCCTTCATAATCTTCAGTAATCTTCTTACCGAGCCGTCTTGCTATATCCTGTATTTCTTCTTCAGATAATACAATTTCGCTAATATCATTTCTTAGGCTCATCAGTAAACTCCTTCTCAATAAGTAATCGACTATCTTTTTCCTTGTCATCCATTATATTATAAATTTCACCCAGTGCAATGATTTGATCATCCTGATCCAGGATGACCGGCATCTCCTCCCTGTCGTCAGCAGGGACCTTCTTATCGATGAAGATGCGGGATAGTTTTTTTGTGCCTGTGCCCGGCACGCGCATCCGATCCCCTGGCTGCCTCGTCCTGACGGTAAGTGGATAATGCTCTGGGTGGAGGGTGGCGGTGATCCTGTAGCCATTGAACATGTATGTGCCACCATAATCGATCACCAGGGTATCTTCGGTATACACTTCCCCGGATGCAACCATCACTTTTTCATATGCAATGACCAGACGTACATCCCCGATATCGAACGAAGCGTTCGATAGATCTGATGCCACGATTCCAATAATCTCTTCGGCATGGCGCCTTCTTACGGTAGCGCCGTACCGCTTCAACCATTTCACCAGAATATAGAACTTTAGAATGGCGCGCTGGCCATTGAAGCTGGAACGATTAAGGCCCTGCTCCTGCCCTGTAAGGAAATCCTCTGCCATTTCCGAAAGCATGGCGTCGATTGCCCCCATGTCTTCCTTGATCTGGAGAAGATGACTCACATCAAGATGATTGCTCGCTTTGATCGGCGGTATGATATTGTGCCGGATGTAATTCCTTGTATAGTCGCTGGCACTGTTTGTTTCATCTTCGAAGAATGTAATGGCGTGCTCGGTGCAATAGGCTTCAATCGTTCTGCGGGAAACGCCGATCATCGGCCGGACGATTTCATATGAATCTGACCTCCTGATATCCGGAATCCCCATCGCACCCGGGAGATGACGCCCGGACAGCAGACTGTGCAGCACCGTTTCATACTGATCATCAAGATGATGTGCAGTAGCCAGTACCCCGGCGCCATGCTTTTTCATCATTCTGTCGAAGAAACGGTAACGTTCGGCCCTGGCCACCTCTTGATTGAATGATGCTTCCGGGATATCCAGAGTGACCATTTCAAATTGATGGCCATCGCGCATAGCCATATCACCGATATACTCTGCCTCGTACAACGATGCCTCACGCTGTCCGTGGTTGACATGAAAAAGCACGAGCTTCTCCTGCCTGTCTGCATAGCGTGTATGCAGCAGGTGATAGAGCACCATCGAATCGACTCCACCCGATATGGCAAGCCCCACCGTTTCATCCTGATGCCAGGGTATGAAGAGTTCCATAGCCTCATCCTTCTCAAAATAAAATAAGACGATTACAGGAATCGTCTGATTATATATTTATCTTTTGCCGCCTCGGCGTGACTCCGTCTGCTTCTTGATTGTCGAGAGGCGATCTTCGCTGTCTTTCATGAAGCTTGAGAGCTTCTTCTCGAAATCCTCAGGAGATGATTCCTTGCGCGGCTTGGGTTTAGGTTTCTGTTCTTTTGCCTTTTTGATGGACAGGCTGATTTTACCGTCGTCACCAACGGATAGGACTTTCACTTCTATTTCTTCGCCCACACTAAGGTGTTCGTTGATATCTTCCACATACTGATCTGCAACCTCACTGATATGCACAAGTCCTGTCTTGCCTCCCGGTAATTGTACGAACGCACCGAAATTCTTGATACCTGTGACCTTACCTTTTACTTTACTGCCCACTTCAACTGACATCTTGATATATGATCCTCCCAATTAGCATTTAATCTCCTACCATCATACCATTAAATAGAAAAATAATCATTACAATATGCAATGATTATTCTTCATGTTCTTTATTTTCTTTTGGCTCTTCTTTTGTTCCATTCTGTTCTTTGACATCAGGGAGATTGAATATGATTTCCCCTTCTTCCGATAGGGAAAACTCACTCCTTGCGATGCGCGCTATATAATCATCATCATTCAATTGCTTGATCTGCTGTTCCAGATCTTTGGATTCTTCAATGCGCTCTTCCAAGACCACCTGGGCCTGGACCCGCTCCTCGTGGAGCAGTTGATTCTCGTTTTTCTGATTGAAGGCGATAAGAAGCATCACGCCAACGACAAGAAGCAGCAGACTGCCGATGACCATCGTACGTTTTTTGACGACGCGGTCCTCCGCCCGTTCCACTTTCTTCTCTTTCTCGCGCCTTTTTGTGTAATTGTTGATTACTTTAACAACTTTACTCACGGCAACACACCCTTAATTTGTCCGTTCTCTATCTTTAAAATACACCATAAGGGCGCCGTTTGCTAGAGAAAATCAGAATCTCTTTCAATTTTCTGTTCTTTTATTATTTCATACATACGCTCGGCATCTTCTTTCTTTGCATGAGCACCGAGCTCCATGACCTTCAAAGTTACAATTTTACGACCGAATTCAATTTCGACGATGTCGCCGACGGATAGAACAGTACCCGCTTTTGCCGCCCGGTCATTCACTTTCACCCTGCCGTCATCACTGATTTCCTTGGCCAACGTACGGCGCTTGATGACTCTGGCCACTTTCAGGAATTTATCAAGTCTCATTTTTGTATCCTCCTTCCTTCAGGATCTCGTCCAGAGCTTTACCTTCATGGATCGTTTCCTTCATCCAGCCCAAGACAATTTCCCCGTATGCTTTCTCGTGCTTGATCTTTTCGCGCTTGCCTTCCTTCTGCTTTGCACGAGCCCAGACACGGTCGAGGTCTTCACGGGTCTCCACAATTTCTTCACCGAAGACATGAGGGTGCCGTCTGATGATCTTTGCCGTCAGGCTCTCCAGCACATCATAGAAATCGAAGAAGCCATCTTTCTTACCGATTGCGCTATGCAGGGCCACCTGAAGCAGGATATCACCAAATTCTTCGACGATGGCTTCATCATCCTCGTTTTCAATGGCTTCTATCACTTCATATGTTTCCTCTATAAGGTGCCGTTCGAGCGATTCGTGCGTCTGTTCCTTATCCCATGGACATCCATCTTCCCCGACGAGCACATCGAAAACTTCGACCATATAGTCGATATCACGCATGTCGAGACGTTCGTCATCCACTTTCGGGATATACAGACACAACAGGTTACCGGCTATGCCGCCATGGTCTATTTCGTGGAGTGCTGCGTCATATATCTTTTGCTCGGGACTGCCTGCTGCATCTACAACCCGGACTGCTGTATCGGCCGGATAATATTCCAGCAGGGAGAGTTTAGCTTCCCCAAGGCTATGCTGATCATACACTTGTGTGACCAAGGTGTGCTGACGATGGTTCAAGTCCTTTGTGGTGATGTTCATGCCATCTATGACTTGGAAGCCTTCATTCACAGGTATTTCAAGTGCCGTGACAACTGCATCGATGAAGCTCTGCCCGCCGGTTATCTTCAACTCGACTTCGTTAGCCGCAGCATGTTGCATAAGCAGTTCAGTAGTCGTTTCATAAAAGAGCGGATGTCCCGGGACTGCGTACAATACATCAGCCTCCGTCGCCGCTTCAAGCAGCGCATCCACTATATGCCGGTACGTCCCCTCAAAGGATTCATGCTGTTCATATACCCCATCAAAATCCAACAGCACCATGCCCTCTTCTTCCAGTGCCTGCACTGCCGGATGGTCTTTAGTGCGCAGATGGATCTTTTCCGCCTGCGTCAGTCGCTGCCAGATGCCAAGCGGCATCTGGGCAAGGTCCGAACTGCCCAGACCGATCACTTCTATTCTTTTCATAGGACTTCCTCCATTCTGCTTTCCTGTATCACTTCAAGGATCTTGACCAGTTGGGCGACATCCCGACTTTGGATGGTAATCTTCATTTCACCGTTCTGCACAGAAACCTTCATGATGCGCCCGAATTCCTGGGTATCCATGAACAGTTTCTGCCCATCAATCTGTTCTGTCGATTTCTTCGAGACATACAGATAGAAGTGACGTTTGTCTTCCTTCACCTGATAGATGCCGAACATGAGGGCGTAGACTTTAATCCGCACCAGTTGCAGGAGCCGCTCTACCTCTACTGGATATTCACCGAATCGATCGAGCAGTTCATCCTCGATATCACGGATTATCTCTATCGATTCTGCACGCCTCAGACGTTTATATATATCTATTTTCGATTGTTCATGCGGAATGTAGGTCGCTGGAATATAGGCATCCAACGTGACATCGATTGGGATGTTCACCGGTTCTGATTCAGGCTCCATCCCCTGCTTTTCTTTGACTGCCGTCTCCAGCATCTCAGAGTAGAGCTCATAGCCCACCGAGTCTATGAACCCGGACTGGTGTTTACCCAACAGATTTCCAGCACCCCGTATATTCAGATCTCGCATAGCAATTTTGAAGCCGCTGCCGAGTTCTGTATATTCTTTGATTGCCTCCAACCGTTTTTCGGCCACTTCCGTCAGAACCTTATCCGGTTGATGGAAGAGATAGGCATAGCTGATCCTGTTGCTTCGTCCAACACGGCCACGTAGCTGGTAGAGCTGGCTTAGGCCGAAACGATCTGCGTCTTCGATGATCAATGTGTTGGCATTCGGCACATCGACGCCCGTTTCGATGATCGTCGTCGTCACCAGGACATCATATTCGCCGTTGACGAAGGCGAACATGGTCTCTTCTATCTCCTTCTCATTCATCTTGGCGTGCATGACGCCGACTTCGGCATCGGGTACGAGTGCTTCCACATGTGCCTTCTTCTGATAGATTGTATCGACCCTGTTATACAGGTAGAATACTTGGCCGTTCCTGGCCACTTCCCGTTCTATCGCCTCCCGGACGAAGTCCGCCTGGTATTCGAGGACATACGTCTGGACGGGGAAGCGGTTCTCCGGAGGTGTTTCGATGACCGACAGATCCCTGACACCAGACAGACTCATATGCAGCGTACGGGGGATCGGAGTAGCCGTCAGCGTCAATACATCCACATTCGTCTTCAATTGCTTGATCTTTTCCTTGTGCTTTACCCCAAAACGCTGCTCCTCATCTACGACAAGCAGGCCAAGGTCTTTGAATTGGACATCTTTCGACAAAATCTTATGTGTGCCCACCACAATATCGACGGTGCCTTCTTTGAGTCCTTCCCTTGTCTTTTTCAGCTGCGCCGGCGTCCTGAAGCGGCTCATCATTGCCACGTTCACCGGAAAGTCCTCTATACGCTCGATCAGGCTTTCGAAATGCTGCGCTGCAAGGATGGTGGTCGGGACCAGAAAAGCCACCTGCTTGCCATCCTGGACGGCTTTAAAGGCGGCCCGGATCGCAACTTCCGTCTTGCCGTATCCTACATCCCCGCAGAGCAGACGGTCCATCGGCTGCTCTGCCTCCATGTCTTTTTTGATTTCATTGACTGAAGCATACTGGTCGGGCGTCGGTTCATATGGGAAGCGTTCTTCAAAAGACATCTGCATATCATTGTCCTCGGCAAACGCGTACCCTTTCGCCTGGCTGCGTTCCTGGTAGAGCTTGATCAGCTCATCCGCTATCTCGTTGACATTGGCCTCGACCCTGGCTTTCGTCTTCTTCCACTCCGTACCGCCGAGCTTGTGCATTCTAGGTTGGCCATCGTCACTCGCCACGTATTTTTGGACAAGATCCATCTGATCGACCGGAATGTACAGCTGGTCGGTCCCTTTATACTGGAGTTTCATATAGTCGTTATGGATGCCGGATACTTCCATCGTTTCAATGCCAAGGTAACGGCCTACACCATGGTGGAGGTGAACGACGTAATCGCCTACATTCAACTCCTGATAGGATTTGATCTTTTCGGCGTTGGAGAGCTTCTTTTGGCGCTTCTTCTTTCGGCTGGTCTTGTTGTACAGTTCCTTTGAGCCGAGTACCGCCACCTTCATGAACGGCAATATGAAGCCTTTAGGGAGTGCCCCTTCCGTAAGGACGATCCCGGAGTCCACGGGGATCTCCCGGATATAGCTCGGTATCTTCAAGTCTTCAAGAAGTTGACGTGTCTTCATGATCTCATCTTCATCACGGAGCACGATGTTTATCATATAGTCATCCTGGAGCATGCGGTTCAAATTGGACGCCAGAATATCATACTGGCCGTAATAGATTTCAGTCGGACGCACCGAAATCTTCACTATATGTCCGATGTCGACGGGCATGCTTTTAGTGAAGAGCGTAAAGTAGGTCGCACCTTTTATCGACAGCATGCGTTCATACTGGCCTTCAAGGAAGTTCCCACCACCTTTGAACATCCGCCCTGCGGCAACCATCGACTCATAATAGCTGCTTACCGATGTGAATTCCGCCTCGTACGCTGAAGCCATATTCTTCACTTCGTCGACGATTACACGGTGGTCCTCTGTAATATAGTCGATGATGGATATCGGCCGTTCAAACAACAGATGGCTGTACTGGACCAGATGATTGAACGTCTGATCCGGATGCGTGACGGTATCATAATATTCATCAAGTGCTTCTTTCCCTGCCTGGTCGAGCTGTTCGCGTGTCTCCTGGTACAGCTTTTCGATCCTTTCGAGTAGCTGCTCCCGCTCTTGCCGCTCGATGATATGCTCTGCATGGGGCTCCATCGTGATTGCATCGATATTTTCGATGGAGCGCTGCGTTTCAGGATCTATGGATCGGAGTGAATCAACTTCATCGTCGAAGAACTCGATCCGTACAAGTCGCTCTGACATATAGACGTCTATGATGTCTCCGCGCACCGCAAATTCACCAAAATGGACTGCCTGATTCATCCTCCTGTACCCGAGGCTTACAAGATCTTCTATGAACTGGTCATAATCGATTACACTGCCAAGCTTGATGGTCTTCTCATAGCTTAGGAGCTTATCCTTCGGCATGACCGGCTTGAGAAGCCCGTGTACAGGCACGACGAATAAGCCCGGTTCATTGTGGGCCAGAGCAAATAGGCTGCTCATGCGCGACTTCATGAATTCAGGGCTTTGTTTGGCATGGTTTTCCACCATGATATCGCCGACCGGGAACGTATGGACATTATCCATCATGTCCATCAAGGGGTTGGCCAGTTTTTCCATCTGATGGTTATTCTGAACGAATATTACAATCGGACGCTTTTCAGCTTGCGCGAGTTCGTACAACAGGGCAGGTTTAAAGTCATCGTTGATGCCCGTCACCATCATGTTGAGGGCATCCCGATGATTCGCCACTTCCAAGAAGCGTTCATCTTCCTGGATGCGCCGGGATATATTCTTATTCATCTACATCACCATTATATTCTGTCATGATTTCCTGGAAGGGATCTGTAACAAATGCAGCTGAAGCTGCTCCAGACCGCTGAATGACTTTATCGAGCAGTTTGTGCTCAGCCTTCGGAAATTTGTCCAATACGTAATTCGGGATCGAGGAGCCGGGAGCCGGCCTGTCAATGCCAATCCTGATCCTGTTGTACTTTTCGGTACCAAGATGTTGGTTCAGCGATTTTATGCCATTATGGCCTCCACCACTCCCTTTTTGCCTCAGGCGTAATCTGCCGACAGGAAGGTCCAGATCATCATACAGCACCAAGATATCCTCCGTCTCAATATTATAATAGTCAAGGAGGGGTCTGACACCTTCACCGCTTAGGTTCATGAAAGTTTGAGGCTTTACCAGCATCACTTTCTGACCTTTATGATAACCCACACCAAAGTGGCACTTAAACTTTTTGTTCGACAGTTCTATACCAAGGTCATCCGACAGGTGATCGATGACCATAAACCCAATATTGTGACGCGTACCATCATATTTCTTTCCGGGGTTTCCAAGACCGATGACACATTTCATATACTCACCTCATACAACGTGAAAAAAGGCGATGGGAAATCCACCGCCATGTTCATTCACATTATTATTCTTCGTCTTTCTCTTCTTCAGCAGCTTCTGTTTCTTCACCTTCAGCAGCTTCTTCGTCCTCTTCAGGTTCCTCTTCTTTTTGAGGAGGTACCACTGTGACAAGCGCTTCATCATCTTCATTTTCGATGGTGAAGTTGCCTTTTTCACGGATATCTGAAACGTAGAGTGTATCTCCGATTTCCATTTCCTCGACATTGACTTCGATGGATTCTGGAATGTTGTCCGGAGTTGCTGTTACAGAAACTTCGAATATCGGCTGCTCAACGATGCCGCCTTCTTTAGTTCCAGCTGCTTCACCCACTACTTCAATGGTTACTTCAACCGTCACTTCAGACTTCATGTTGATTGCGATGAAGTCGATGTGCGTGATCTGGTTCTTCAAGGAATCGAACTGATACTCAGTAACCATCACTTTAGTTGTATTTCCGTCGATATCAAGGTCGATGACACCGTTACGTCCAACTTCGCGTATTACTTTGATGAATTCGTTCTCGTCTACTGCAACAGCAGTATTTTCCACTTGATAGCCATAGATGACCGCCGGGATTTGTCCCGTTCTGCGCAGTTCAGTAACTTCTGAACGCTTCGCTTTGCCTTCTCTATGCTTTGAGGCCAATTTTGCCATGGTATATTTCCACCTTTCATTTACAGACAGTTGTTTTAGCATTGCCTAATTTAACACATAGCCATGGATAATAATAGCATATTACCATGGTGTTTGTAAAAAATCTTGTGATATTCAGTTAATTGTCGAACAGGATACTTACAGATTCCTCTTCATAGACACGTACAATTGCCTGAGCCATCAACTCGCCGACTGATAGTTCGACAATCTTGCTGCTCTTTTTCTCTTCAGGCATTTGAATGGAGTTGGTGACTACAAGTTCCTTGATGACAGACTCTTCGATCCTCGAAATGGCCGGGCCTGACAATACAGGGTGTGTACAGCATGCATAGACTTCCTTGGCGCCTTTATCGAGTAACGCCTGAGCTGCCAATTTCATCGTGCCGCCTGTATCGATGATGTCATCAATGATGATTGCCGTCCGGCCTTCGATTTCCCCGACGATGTTCATCACTTCTGCAACATTCGGTTTCGGCCGCCTTTTGTCGATGATGGCAATCGGTGTCTTCAGACGATCCGCCATCTTACGGGCGCGGGTCACACCGCCGTGGTCCGGGGAAACTACGACTACTTCCTCAAAGTCCAGACCCTTATGCTCTACGAAGTAATCACTGAGGATCGGAACGCCCATGAGGTGGTCTATCGGGATATCGAAGAAACCTTGCAGTTGCGGGGCGTGCAGATCGAGTGAAATGACGCGGTCCGCTCCAGCTGTTTCTATCAAGTTTGCAACAAGCTTCGCCGTAATCGGTTCGCGGGATCTGCTCTTTCTATCCTGACGGGCATAACCATAGTAGGGCATTACAATATTTATCGTTGCTGCAGAGGCGCGCTTCAATGCATCAATCATAATAAGCAATTCCATCAGATGTTCGTTGACCGGCTGGCTTGTCGGCTGTACTACGAAGACGTCGCAGCCGCGGACACTCTCTTCTATATTGATTTGGACTTCCTCATCCGAAAACCTGTTGACCTGGCATTTGCCGAGGGGAATGCCGATGTGGTCTGCAATTTCTTTTGCAAGTGGTTCGTTGGCCTTCAGGGAGAAGAGACGCAGATTCGAGTTTTTGTATTGATTGCTAGAAGCTAACATGTTGATCCTCCAATTAATTGTCTTTTTTTAAGTATCCTTCTTTTGTCGTCTGTCTGTTACGCGCAATGGCCAAGCTATCTTCCGGCACTTCGTCTGTAATCGTCGATCCTGCGGCTATGAAGGAGCGGTCCCCGATCTTCACCGGTGCCATCAGATTGGAGTTGCACCCGATGAAGGCATCCGCGCCGATTTCAGTCTTGAATTTATTTTTGCCGTCATAGTTCACTGTAATTGTACCACAACCGATGTTCGACCTCGCACCAATTTCAGCATCTCCTATATAACTGAGATGCGACACTTTCGCCTCATCCGCAAGCTGTGATTTTTTCACTTCGACAAAATTGCCGATCTTGACTGATTTGCCGAGTTCAGAGCCTGGCCGCAGTTGGGCGAATGGACCGACAGTTGTGCCTTTGCCGACTTTAGAACCAAGCACAACCGAATGCTTGACCTCCACCTCATCGTCGATGAACGAATCTTTGATTTCAGAGCCTGAAGAAATGACTACATTTTCTCCAACTCTGGTCCGCCCTCTGAGCACTGCTCCAGGATATATGATGGTATCAGGACCGATTTGCACCTCTGCGTCTATATAAGTGGCGTTCGGATCTATCAAGGTGACACCATTTTGCATATGCTGCGTATTTATCCGCTCGCGTAACACCTCTTCCGCCTTCGCCAACGCCATCTTGTCGTTGATGCCGAGCACCTCTTCGAAATCGGGTGTGAGATATGCTTCCACACGGGCACCCCTGTCGCGCATTATCGCTATGGCATCCGGCAGATAGTACTCATTTTGTGCATTATCATTATCCACTTTCTCCAATGCTTCAAACAGTAGTCTATTATCAAAAATGAAGGTTCCTGAGCTTACTTCCTTGATTTCCTGCTCGGCGGGATTTGCGTCCTTCTGCTCCACAATCCTTCTGACCGACCCATTCTCTTTCCTTATGATTCTGCCATAACCATAAGGTATTTGGGTCCTTGTTGATAAAATCGTCGCCTTTGCGCCTGACTCCAGATGATATTTCATGAATGTCTGCATTGTCGTCTCGCTGATCAACGGCGTATCTCCGCATATGACCATCGTCTGTCCGTCGGTACCGCCAAGTGCTTCTTGCAACTGCTGTACTGCATGTGCAGTTCCAAGCTGTTCTTTTTGGATCGTAGTCTTGATGTCGTCATCAAGACGATCCCGCACAACTTGCGCTTCATGCCCCAGCACAGCGTGGATCTCTTCTATCCCTGCTTTTCTCAAGTTGTCGATGACGTGCTGGATCATAGGGACTCCGCCCACTTCATGCAGCACTTTAGATTTCTCTGATTTCATCCGTGTACCTTTTCCGGCTGCCAAGATTATCGCTCTCGTCTGCATAATGTCCCCCCATTTTATAGCTACATTCAATTATATTTTAGTAACCTTCCAGTTTCAAGGTTTAACCGTCATCATTCCCATACTTTCGGAACCTAAAAAACCCACAAAGCGGGTACTTTGCGGGTTCAGGCTATTCTTCTTCTTTTATCTGGGCCTGTCCGGCCTCGTCAGAATCTGTTTCGCGTCGGATCGTCTCCTGTTCAGAAGGGTCCACGATTGTCTCCGACGTTTCATCGGATGCTTCCCCTGCGGGTTCAGGATCTTCCGTTTCCTCATATACCCGCATCACTTCTTCCTGCACATGCTGCCGCATTTCAGAATTGATCGGATGGGCGATATCACGGAACTCTCCATCCGGTGTACGTTTGCTCGGCATCGCGACGAAGAGTCCGTTGTTCCCTTCTATGACTCTGAGGTCATGGATTACAAAAGCACCCTCAAAAGTGATTGATACAAGTGCTTTCATCCGAGTGTCCTGGTTGTTTACTTTACGCAGTCTTACGTCTGTTATCTTCATTATCCGCTTCCCCCAATAATAATTATTGTTGGATCGTATGTGTACTGCTTCAGTCAACCATATTGTTAAATCACATCAGATGCAATGACTTCTATTTCCACTTTGACATCCTTCGGTAAACGACTGACCTCTACACATGATCTTGCTGGTAGTTTACCCGTAAAATAACGTCCGTAAACTTCATTGATCTGTGGGAAGTCATTCATGTCATTGATGAAGATCGTCGTCTTGACCACGTTTTCATAACCGAGGCCTGCAGCTTCGAGGACATGGCCGACATTGTCCATGACTTGCTTAGTCTGGGCCTGTACTTCCTCGGAAATCACCTCGCCCTCCAAATTGAGCGGAATCTGTCCCGATGAATAGAACATGTTGCCTACCTTGACGCCGTGGCTATAGGGACCGAGTGCTTCCGGTGCTTTTTTTGCATTAATTGGTTCCATATATTTCAAAACTCCTTTTATTGTTATGACTGATGTTCCTCAGTATCATTTTCAATATACTCCAGACAATTGCCTTCTTCCACTACAAAGGATTGGTTGAATTCATCAATCTCCGATACTTTGAGCAATGATGTATAATCGTTGAATCTCCGGTTCTCCACCTGCTTGGCTTCAACCAGGACACTTACACCGACGACTTGGGCCGAAAATTCCTCCATAAGATTGATGACGCCTGTAATAGACCCGCCTGCCCTCAAGAAATCATCGACTACAAGGACTTTCGCTCCTTCCTTCAAAGTCCGCTTCGATAAGACCATCGTTTCTATTTTACGAGTCGATCCCGATACATAGTTGACGGAAACAGTGGATCCTTCAGTCACTTTGTTGTCTTTGCGTATGACCGCGACCGATACATTAAGTTCCCTTGCCACAGCGTTTGCCAGTGATATCCCTTTTGTGGCGACGGTGACGACGGCATCGATGGACGCCCCTCCATACATCGTGGCGATCAATTTTCCGATGTCGGACATCATATGGGGATCCCCCATTATATCCGACATGTAAAGGTAGCCTCCAGGCAGTAGCCGATCTTTAGTTTTAAGCACTTCCATGAACCGCTCAACGATCTCCACTGAGCGTACATGATCGATCTTTGGACGGAATGTCACGCCTCCGCCAGCTCCTGCGGTAGTTTGAACCAGTCCGATACCCTCTGTTTCAAAGACATCTTTGACTATTTTAATATCTTCACTGATGGAAGATTTAGCCTGACTGAACTTATCGACAAAGTAGGTCAGTGGGATCAACTGGTTCGGATGTGAAGTGAGATGCTGGGTCATGAAGACCAGCCGTTCACTGCGTTTGAATTTCATACACTGACTCCTAAACCGTATTTAATATAGTGATTTTAACATAAAAGTTCGGTTTTTAGCAATCATCCCAACAATCTGACTTTATATACTTCATTACAGCATCCTTTGATCGCATTATAGAGATGGATCGCCTGCCGTTCTTTCTGGACCAGGCCGAAGACCGTGGGGCCGCTACCACTCATCATGGCGCCTTCAGCACCGTTGCGCAGCATCGTATCTATAAGCTTATTGACCTCGGGGTAATTCTTTACAGTCACTTCTTGCAGATCATTTTTCATCAGGCGCATCATCTTTTCGTGATCCCCTGCACGGAGCGCTTCTGCCATAGCCGTTGAAACCGCCGCATTTTTCCCCGGCTCCAATGCCTGGTAGATTGTTTTAGTCGACACTTTCATATTTGGCTTCGCGAGCACGACCCAACCCTTCGGAGGCTTCGGCAGGCGTTCCACCTGCTCGCCCCTGCCTGTTGCCAATGCAGTCCCCCCGTATACACAAAATGGAATATCAGACCCGAGTCGACTGGCTAGATGGGCCAGGGTATCGATGTCTATGCCGAGTCCAAAGAGTGCGTTGATGCCCCTAAGCGTTGCCGCAGCATCTGCAGAACCACCGGCAAGTCCGGCAGCGATGGGAATATTTTTATCGATAGTTATCGTAACGCCCGCTTCAATCCCATATTCCCGGAACATCAGTTCAGCAGCCTGATAGGCCAGATTCCTCCGATCCAGGGGAACATGCCGATGTTCCGTATGGATTACGATCTTCCGGTCATTGCGCTTCTCGAACGAGAGCTGATCATTCAGATCGACTGTCGTCATGACCATGTTCACTTCGTGGTAGCCGTCTTTTCTTTTGTACAACGTATCCAGAGTCAAGTTGATTTTGGCGGGTGCCGTTTCAAAATGCATAATTTCACTTCCATCATACGGTCATTTTTTTATCAGTTTATCATAAAAAGCATATATAAAATATGACTTTATGATATATGAAGCCACAACACGCCGCTTCGCAGACAAAAAGGTTGCACTAATACGAATTTGAGATATTATTATAAACGGTAGTTACTTTTTAATAGTCTACTGCGTAAATTGATAATATTTTATGATGGAGGCAATTGCAATGGTTAAAATAGGTATCGTAACTGGTAGTACACGCCCTGCTCGAGTCAATCTCCAGGTGGCAGAATGGGTCAAGGATTTTGCAGAAAAAATGGATTTGGAAGCTGAATTTGAGATTGTGGATATAAAAGAATATGATTTTCCGATGTTCAATGAGGATCTGCCGCCGGCAATGGCTAACAAATCCTACTCTAAAGATACAGTTAATGCATGGTCAAAAAAGATTGATGAGTTGGATGGCTTCATATTCATCACTCCTGAATACAATAAAAGCATCACTTCATCACTCAAGAATGCCATTGACTACATCGGTCCTGAGTGGGGGCATAAAGCCGCCGGCATCATCGGTTATGGTTCGACGCTTGGCGTAGCAGCTTCTCTGTCGCTGCGCCAAATACTCGGCAACCTTAATGTTGCGACCGTAACACCTTTTGGAGCATTCAGCCTATTCACCGACTTTGAAGATATGAAGACATTCAAACCGAACCCTATCCATAATGCTACGGTGGAGAACGTCATCACTACAACGGTAAACTGGTCGAAAGGCCTGAAGACAATCAGATAAAATAAAAATAACGGACAGCCATCGGCTGTCCGTTATTTTTATTATCATGCATAAAGCTGCCATCAAAGATAGCAACTGCGTTCAGTTACTGGATTACAAATGCTTCTTTTTCTTCGTTATAGAATGTCACTTCAACATTGGATGTCAATACATCTGTATATGTATATGACACTGTTTCAAAGCTGTGCTCCTCCTGGTCTAATTCCACGACGAATACAGAAGGGTACGTTTCTCTAAGAACACCTCGTCGCTCAATCAATTTCTTGCGCCCTCCATTTGCACGGAGTAAAACTGGGTTACCCAATTGACAATCAAGAATTTTTTTGATGTCGATCAAAGTTTTTGGCATTTGGCCCACCTCACTAAAACCATTATAGCAAGTTTACATGAATTTGTCAAAATTTCATGGTAATTGCGACAGTTTTATGCTTTAGGTGCCAATTTCAATTCAGTAAACGATTCCAAAGCTTCATATATGCGTGCAAAATCCTCGATCGCCAGGCTCTCCCCCCGCCTTTTCGGATCGACATCTGCCTGTGTCAGCATAGCCTCAATTCTGGCCTTATTCTCTTTTCCTTCTTCAAACAGCATCGAATAATTGTTCAGTATCGTCTTTCTCCTCTGCGCAAATGCACCCCGCGTCAGCGCAAAGAATAATTCTTCGTCTTCAACCGCAACTTTGGGCTTCGTCCGCGCAACCATTTCCACAATGATGGAATCGACATTAGGAGGCGGCATGAAGACTGCCTTAGGTACATTACGGATGATTCTGGCTTCTGTGAAATAATCGATGGCGATCGATAATGAGCCATACGCCTTACTGTTCGGACGTGCGCTGATGCGTTCCCCCACTTCTTTCTGCATCATGACATAATAGCGCGAAATCGGTAGATTCCACTCAAGGAAGTGCATCAGTATCGGTGTCGTAATATAGTACGGCAAGTTTGCCACTACAATGACCTCTTCACATCCGTCGAATTCTGTTTTGATGACGGCTTCGATATCTGCCTTCAATATATCTTCATTGATGACTTTTACATTGGGATAAGGCGATAGCGTATCGTCAAGCACCGGAATCAGCCGCTGGTCTATCTCGAAGGCTACTACTTTCTGCGCCCTTTTCGCCAGTTGCTCAGTCAATGATCCGATGCCAGGCCCCACTTCGATGACGCCCGTCTTATCTGAAATGCCAGCCTTATCGAGTACTTCCCTGATTACATTCAAATCCACAAGGAAGTTCTGGCCCAGGCTCTTCTTGAATTTAAAACCATGGTCAGCCAGTATCTGCTTCGTTCTTCCCGCCGTTGCGATATCTTTCATCTTATTCCCCTTCAATTGCTTTTAATATATCTTCGATCTGTTCATGCTGAATGCCATACCGGTTTAATTTCTTCCTCAGCTGTCCGGCATTTGCATAGCCGATATTCAATTCTTCACACAGACGAGTGCGCTTTACAGCGGCTTCCTGACTGCCGGATAGCCCCCAGCCCACCATGTCACTGATGGTGATGTGGGGGGTATAATCAGAAACACTCGTGTAGACCTTTGATAGGCTCTCGATGATGCTTTCTTTTGAAGCATGTTCGATGCCTATGCTGCCATTTCTGCCTCTTGCCTTAGTCCTCGAGACAAACGCTTCTTTTATGTCAGGGAAGCGTTCAAGAATGGTATTTCTGATCTTCTGGCCCGGATAATCGGGATCTGTAAAGATGATGGCCCCTCTTGTATTCAGCGCCACTTCTATTTCCTTCAGCACAACCTCATCTATGGCCGACCCTTTTGTTTCGATCGTTTCACAGGAAACAGCTTCATTCAACCGTCTCGTATCATCCTTGCCTTCCACGATGATGACTTCCTTTATGACTGGTTTCTCCATGTCTGCACCTCTTTTCATAATATCATATTTGCACTGCAAAAAATAAAATCACCGCCGGGCGGTGATTTTATCTATATGCCAAAAAGACGTTCGGCATTAAGTGTAGTCTGCTTAGCCAGTTCTTCATAGGAGATCTCCCTGAGATCTGCAATCTTCTCCGCGACCAATTTGACGTGTGCAGGCTCATTACGCTTGCCACGGTATGGATGCGGTGCAAGATAAGGTGCATCCGTTTCGACCAATAGACGATCCAACGGGACATGCTTCGCAATCTCTTTAGGCTCCTGTGCATTCTTAAAGGTCACAGGTCCGCCTAAGGATACATAAAAGTTCATATCAATGACTTCATCTGCCACTTCCGGTGATGCGCTGAAAGCATGCATAATGCCTCCGATTTCGTGCGCCCCTTCAGATTTGAGGATCTCCACACAATCTTCTGTGGCTTCGCGGTTATGGATGATAATCGGCAGATCGACTCGTTTTGCGAGTGCGATCTGTTTTTTGAATACTTCCTTTTGGACGTCATGGGGTGATTTGTCCCAATGGTAATCAAGACCGGTCTCGCCGATGCCGACTATCTTCTCATGTTCGGATAATTTTTCAATCCATGCCAGATCTGCTTCAGTACAATCGATCGCGTCGACTGGATGCCAGCCTATTACGCCATAGACATTATCGTATCGCTCAACCAACTCCATGGTCCGTTCAATCGTCTTGCGGTCGAAACCCACCACCACCATCTTTTCGATGCCAGCAGATTCTGCCCGCTCCAACACTTCTTCCAGATCATCATCATATTGGTCGGCGTTCAGATGAACGTGTGTATCTATAAGCATAAATAACCCTCCTGTCTACTTGACTATGCTGCCGTTCTCAATGCCACTCGGTACAGAGATCAATGTAAGATGATTGCCTTTTTCTGCTGTCAGGATCATTCCCTCGGAAAGTTCTCCCCTGAGCTTAACCGGTTTGAGGTTTGTAACGACGAGCACTTTCTTGCCGATGATCTCCTCAGGCTCATAAGATTCCCTTATGCCAGAAATAATCTGACGCTTCTCTTCTCCAAGGTCCACTTGGATCTTAAGAAGTTTATCCGCTTTTTTGACCCCTTCGGCGTTGATGACTGTAGCGACTTTCATTTCTACTTTGTCAAAATCATCTATCGTAATTTCAGTCGCTTCTGACGCCGGCTCTTCCGGCTCCTTCGGCGTCATCAATCCTTTAATATGCGCCACTTCTTCTTCTACATCCAATCGCGGATAGATTGGCTTTGGCTTCTCAACCATTCTGCCTGCAGTTTTTATGCTGCCGTAATCCATGATCGAATCGAAAGTCTGCTGCTCCGGATCCGTTATGTTCATCTGCCTGAAGATTTCTTCCGGACCATGCGTCAGGTAAGGTTTCAACAGGATGGCGATGATGCGTATGTTCTCTGCAAGGTGGATCATGACATTGCCGAGCGCATCCCTTTCAGAGTCGTCCTTCGCAAGTATCCAAGGTGCCGTTTCATCAATATACTTGTTCGTGCGGCTGATGATGGTCCAGACTGCCCTGAGTGACTTGTTGAACTCCATATCCTCCATGCCCTCTTCATAGAGCTTGACGTTGTCGTATACTGTCTGTTCAAGGTTTTCGTCCAGCGCGCCACCATGACCGCCATATGCCGGCAATTCACCATCAAAGTATTTGTTGATCATGGAGATGGTGCGGTTGACCAGATTTCCGAGATCATTGGCTAGATCGTAATTGGTGCGGTTGACGAATGCTTCAGGTGTAAATACGCCATCTGAACCGAATGGAACTTCACGCATCAAGTAGTACCGTAGCGCATCAAGCCCGTAGCGCTCAACTACCATTTCGGGATAAATGACGTTTCCTTTGGACTTGGACATTTTGCCATCCTTCATCACAAGCCAACCATGCCCTACAATTTTTTTGGGCAGAGGCAGATCCAGGGCCATGAGCATGATCGGCCAGTAGATTGCGTGGAATCTTACGATTTCCTTACCAATCATATGGACGTCTGCAGGCCAATACCTTTCAAACATTCCTTCGTCATCAGAAGCATAGCCTAAAGCAGTGATATAGTTGCACAGCGCGTCAATCCATACATAAACGACATGCTCGGGGTTCGATTTTACTGGGATGCCCCAGTCGAATGTCGTACGGGAAACCGCAAGATCCCCGAGCCCCGGGCGGATGAAGTTATTCAGCATTTCATTTCTGCGTGCTTCAGGCTGGATGAATTCCGGATGATCTTCATAATATTTCTCAAGACGGGCTGCGTATTTGCTCATCTTGAAGAAGTAGCTTTCTTCTTTGATAAGTTCCACTTCATGACCACTCGGCGCAACGCCACCGATCATGTTGCCGGCTTCATCCTTATATACTTCCTCCAGTTGTGTTTCTGTAAAGAATTCCTCATCTTGAACGGAATACCACCCTTCGTATTCCCCCAGATAGATGTCACCCTGTTGGTACAGCTTGTCGAATATTTTCTGGATGGCTATCTTATGGCCTGCATCCGTCGTGCGGATGAACTGATCGTGGGTGATTTCAAGAAGGGACCAGAGCGCTTTCATACTATCTGCCATATCGTCTACATATTTCTGCGGCGAGATACCCATTTCATCGGCTTTCTGTTCAATTTTTTGGCCATGTTCATCAGCACCTGTAAGATAATAGACATCGTAGCCGCGCATGCGTTTATATCTCGCAGTGACATCACATGCAATTGTTGTATAGGCATTACCAATATGTAATTTACCGCTTGGGTAATATATCGGCGTCGTGATATAGTAAGTTGGTTTTTCCATGCTCTTCCTCCTATTTGTTCATTCTTTAAATATAACTAATTTAAGGATTCTTTTCAATGAAATGGATACTTTATATTGGCTTACACAACGGCGATATGCTATAATCATCAAGAATTAGACAAAAAAACCCAATATGTTTATTGACTTTAAAGCATAATTATGGCAAACGAACAAACTAGGCCCATTCCCGGAAATAAAGTTGTCCGCAACTTAATTCTTCTCCATAATGTTTTCTCTTCATTATGAGGTGGAATGAATAGTCGTATGCAAAATGAGAAAATGGAGGGAAAGGCTATGAAATCAACTGGCATTGTACGTAAAGTAGATGAACTCGGACGTGTGGTTATACCTATAGAACTCAGACGCGTGCTTGATATCGAAGTTAAAGACGCACTTGAAATATATACAGATGACGATACGATCATCTTGAAAAAGTATAAGCCACAAATGACATGTGCTGTAACGGGAGACGTTTCCGAGCAGAACATGCGTCTGGCTGACGGCCGCATCATTTTGAGTCAAGAAGGTGCAGAACAGCTCATCAAAGAAATCCAATCGAAAATGAATTAATCAAATAAGCGGCCTCGGGCCGCTTATTTTTTTATATCATGAAATTCATCGTATACATCCTGTTTTTTCAAACTTCTTGCTTCTGCTACTTTCTTGATGGCTTGTTTCGGTGTTAGTCCTTCTTTCACTAACGCCTCCACATGCTCTTTTACGGGAATGTCGAAAGTTTCTTCTTTAGGAGCTGCGCCCTCCACCACAATGACAAATTCTCCCTTCAGCGGTATTTCCTCTTCCATCTTATCCAGAAGCATCTTCACCGGTTGACGGACATGCTGCTCAAATTTTTTAGTGATTTCCCTGGATATGCTGACTATCCGCTCAGGATCGATCGCGTTTATCTCCGTAAGCGTATCTTTAATCTTATGCGGTGATTCATAGAGCACTGAAGTCGATTGTCGCGCCATTATCTCTTGAATCTTATTCTTCTTTTTACTGCGCGATTTCGGGAGGAAACCAAAATAGGTAAATTCATACGAAGGAATACCACTTGCGACCAAGGCCATTGTGAAAGCAGTTCCCGAAGGGATAATGACATATTCCAACCCCTCCATCTGCATTCTTGATACAAGCTCAAAGCCAGGGTCCGAAATGACCGGCATGCCAGCATCGCTGACGAGAGCGAAAGTACGGCCGTCCTTCATTTCTTCGATAATCTGATCCTCGACACTCTCCTTATTGAAGTCATGATACGCCCTAAGCGGCGTATCAATCTCGAAATGGTTCGTCAACTTACGGGTATTGCGAGTATCTTCACACAATATCACATCAACTTTCCTGAGCGTATCGACTGCACGGAAAGTCATATCATCAAGATTCCCAAGCGGTGTCCCTGTAATATACAGATGCATGTCATTCCCTCCTGATCAACTTCAATTTTTCGTGCCGCGATAATTTTTTTATGGCATATTCCCGTTTTAGGGCCTCACTCTTCGTCTCATAAACTTCTTTGTGGAGCAGATGAACCGGACGCCTGTTCCGTGTATATTTGGCCCCTTTGCCTTCATTATGCATTTTAATTCTTCTGGACACATCTTTTGCGTAACCTGTATACAATGTACCGTCACGACATTCTACGATATACACGAAATGCTCAGCCATAATAGACCTTCATCATTTCATCAGTGTAACGGCCTTGCTGATCATAGATATAAAGGGGTGGCAGGATATCTGCATACGCATGGCTATTAAACACCGCTTCAATCAGAACGAACAGTGCGGTTCGTGCAGATTTATCATTATAGACGTATTGGACACGTCTCACACGAAAGCCTGCCTTTGACAGTTCATGCGCGACTTCCATACTTCTTTCTGCCCGGTGGACCATATGGAGCCTGCCCTTATTCCTGATGAGGAAACGCGCTGCTTTTATGACGCCTTCAAGGTCGATATGTATCTCGTGCCGTGCGATGCTGTGTGGTCCTTTTTCCTTTAAGGGTTGATTATTTGTGAAATAAGGTGGATTCACAGTAATAACGTCATAGGAAGAATGTTCGTAGAGTGATCTGACTTCTTTCAGATCACCCATCCGGATGTCGATCTGTTCTTCCTTACCATTCATGGTGATGCTTCTTCTGGCCATATCTACGAGCTGGGGTTGAAGTTCCAATCCATCTATCGGCAAAGCCGTGCGATGGGATAAAAGAAGCGCGATGATGCCATTTCCTGAGCATAGATCGATGATATGTTTATCCCGTTTCAAAAATCTTGTGAAATCAGCCAGCAGCAATGCATCTACTGAAAATGAAAAAACCTCGCTGCTCTGGATGATCTGCATGGATTCCCGGAACAATTCATCCACTCTTTCACCTTCTTGCAACATATATCCACCCCCAATAAATAAAGCGGCCGAAGCCGCCTAGTTGTTTCGATGTTGGAGAAAGCCCTGACAAAACAGGCAATCTTCCCCGTGCCGATGCGTACCGAAGTGGACGCTGCATACGTGGAACCCTTCCTCATACAAGTTATTCAATGTGTTCTGCTTGAAGGATGCCCCTTTCTCTGAGGCTTCTTTCGCCAATAACTGTTCATAATTTTCCTTTTCCATCTGAAGACTGACATTCTCCTCAACGAGTCGGACAGAAAGCTCCTTCAATGTCTGAAGATCTTCATACATGAGGTCCATATCTGCTTCCATCTTGCTTATATGCATAAATAGGCGCTCACGTTCCATCACTGCACCCCGCCGACTGCGTCCAGTTCGTCGCAATGGAATTCACGTATATAATCATCTTTATATTTCACCTTCACCACAAGGTCCAGAATGTTCATGCCGATTACCAAACCTCTACCGTCAGGCGTCTCGATCATCTGACCGACATCCGGTAATGCTTCACGTGCATTCTCATAATATTCATCCTCATAATTCAAGCAGCACATCAGACGTCCGCACGCGCCTGATATTTTGGTGGGGCTGAGCGAGAGGTCCTGATTCTTTGCCATCTGGATGCTGACTGGCACAAAATCCCCAAGGAAGGTCGAACAGCAATGTGCACGGCCACAGGGACCAATGCCACCGAGATACTTCGCTTCATCCCTTACCCCGATTTGACGGAGTTCGATGCGTGTCTTGAAACGGTTCGCAAGAATCCGGACGAGGTTACGGAAATCCACACGTTCATCCGAAGTGAAATTAAATATGAGTTTTTTGCGCTCCAGCGTATACTTGGCATTGACGAGCTGCATATCCAATTTCTCTTCAGAAATGGCTTTTCTACAGAACTGAAGCGCTTCTTCTGCACTCGATTGGTTTTCATGGAACTTTTCCATATCTTTATCAGTCGCAGCCCGGATCAATTTGCCATCCGGTTCCACAATATCATCTTCAGGAACCTGATAGTTCGGCTTCACCACCCGCAACATTTCTATACCGCGCTTTGTCTCAGCGATGATATAATCGTCGCGTTCCGTCGACTCTCCATTAACTTGCAAATATATATTCTCAAAATAATCCAACTGCGTAGCAGTAATGAGTTCTATCATAATCATTCAACCTTTCGAGCATATGACCATACTCTCAAACACAAGCATAGGATGCACGTTAGATGACAACATGCGGTTTGCAGTCTGTATCTCTTCCAGCATGCGTGCCAGATGTTCAACACGCTGTCCTACCCCGGTGTTTCCTGTTTCATTGCCGTATGGCCTAAAATCTTCCAGCTCCAGTACTTCATGCATGCATTGTCTTACGAATCCATCAATCAACTGCAGTAACAGCGCATGGTCTTTTCTGTTTTGGCAGATATCCAGCATTGATTTTATTTCTATCAACACGAGTGGATGCCCTCCGACCCATTTTCTCGAAAAGTCCATTGCTGCCTGGCGTAAACGGGGGAACACTTCACCCAGTTCCTTTACATGTTCGGCATTGAGAGCCAGTATATCCACTGTTTGTAGTTCCGCCTCATTCAAATCCTCAAGCATTCCGATCCGGTCATCCCGTTCCCCCCGAATATGAATATGTTGGGCCCTTGAATGGATGGTCGGCAATATACTGCTTTTATCTATCGTCAAGAGAATGGCCACAGTCCTGGCTGGAGGATCCTCCAAAAACTTAAGGACACTATTCTCAGCCTGCGGCGTCAGTTTTTCAAATGCCTCTATCACGTACACCTTATAGTCCGACTCGGTTGGTTTGCGGTTCATCCTGCGCACAAGATCCTCTACAGCTTCCTTTTTGATGGCCGTCTCTGCAGTCGCAAGATAAAAATAGTCGGGATGATTCCCTTCAGAGATTAATCTGGCATTACGGGCTGTGTCGCCGAGTATGTTTAGGGCAAAATATTCACTGTAGCGTTTTAAGGTTTCTATGGCGTCCCCTTCAAACATGTAGGTATGGCTGAGCCTGTCGTTTTCTATGATTTTATCCAATTGGTATTCAACAGTGTAGTTTTCAGCTGTCATTACTGCTTCACTTAAAATCTTTCAAATTGTTCAATAGGCAATACGAATACTGTCGCTCCGCCGACTTCCACTTCTACAGGGTATGGAATATAGGAATCTGCATTTCCACCCATCGGGGTGACGGGTGCGACCGTCTGCTCCCTGTTTCCACATGTGTTATCGATGAGCTGAAGCAATTCATCGACGCGCTGATCTTCAACACCACATAGGAAAGTTGTATTTCCAGCTCTTAGGAATCCGCCTGTAGTCGCAAGCTTGGTGTTCCTAAAGTCATTTTTAGTTAGACGATCAGCCAACCTTTGACTGTCATGATCTTGTACGATTGCAATTACCATTTTCATGATTGGTTCACCTCTTGATTCAGATATTGTTCAATTATGTCCATTGCGTCTGCAAAAACCTTTTCGGGGCTTTGTGCTGCATCGATCATTCGAATTCTTTCGGGATATTCTTCCCTCAATTGATTATACCCCATGACCACTGATTCATGGAAATCCAATTCTTCGCCATCAAGTCTGTTGTCGTCGCGCTTGTTGCGTTTAATACGCTCGAGACCGACTTTAGGGTCCAGTTTAAGATACAGTGTCAAATCAGGCATGTGATCTTCTATCGCAAAACGGTTGATTTCCATAACAGCATCAGAGCCTATATTACGCGCAACTCCTTGGTAGGCAATCGAACTGTCGATGAAACGATCACATAGTACGATATTGCCGTTTTCGAGTGCCGGCAGTATCTTTTCAACAAGATGCTGCCGCCTTGAAGCTGCAAACAATAATGCTTCTGTGCGTTCATCCATATCATTGCCTTTGGAGAGAAGTATTTCCCGGATCATTTCACTGATGCCGATCCCCCCGGGTTCACGCGTCGTAACCACTTTATGAGTCTTCGACAAATGAGCATGGATTGCTGAAATCAACGTTGTCTTACCGGAGCCTTCCGGACCTTCAAACGTAATGAAATGACTCATTGCTTCTCCTTACCCGTATAGTACGCTATATTTTGTTTTATACCTTCTATTCTAACATGATTCATTAAAGCATGTGCAATCGATTTTAGATGCTCACTGGTAATGACTTCTCCCTCAAAAACAATCGGAATTCCGGGAGGATAGGGAATCATGGTCCTCCGGCATACTTTGTCCCTTAAGAAGGAAAGGTCCAGTGAAGGATCATTTTCCACATCTTGAAATACGAGTAATTCGATGCGCGACAGAAGAAGCTCAAACGGATAGCGGTCACCTTCATGGAAGAGTGGCAGACAGAGAAGCACACCTTCATCTGTGACCATCTCTGGATAAACCGAAGCATCGACGAAGGCATCGTAAACTGTATAGGGTGAGTGCCTAACATGATTGATGAGCAGTTTCGAGGGGTCATCCATCTCTGTTACTTCCAATTCCGTTTCACGAAGCTTATTTATCAGCACTCCCCTCTTCTTATGGAACTGTTCATCTGAATAGGATATATAGAAATCATGGGCATGTTCCATCGAAAGCATAAGCATATAGGAAGGACTGGATGTTTCAAAGTAATCTATATATTTAAGGATTGCCTCATAAAATTCGGACTTCATAAAAATGACAGAGGACATCGTCAAGGCAGGGAGCATCTTATGGTAAGACTGGACTGCGATGTCTGTGGAATACTTCATAGACGAAGCTGGAAAAGCTCCGGTAATGTCCAGATGGGCGCCATGTGCTTCGTCTGTGACGACCACACCATTCCCTGCATGCACATGATCTATAAGTGCGCCTATATCAAAACATTCTCCGGTATATGTAGGGTAAGTGATGACAGCAGTATCACGCTCGGTAAAGTTATAGGAGAAGAAAACTTCTTTTGAAACGACTTTATAAGAGACTTCGGCAATTTCAAGCGCATGATGAACTGACTTGTGGGCACCTTCCAAAACAATGAAATGCGTTCTGTTTAAATGTTTAAGGCCATATATCGCAGATAAAATACCATTCGTCGTGCCATTCACCATCATCTGAGAAATGTAACCTGGATACTTTGCAGAAATCTTTTCATTGAGCTGATGGAGGACCCCATCTGCTTCATGTAGATCATCGAGTCCATTGATTTCTGTCATGTCATATCTGAAATCAAAGGAATCAAGTTGACCAATCGTATTGTTTTTATGTCCTGGAACATGCATGGAAATCGAGTCGTCTTCTAATAGTTTTGTAATCGCCTGATACAGTACCATCAAACCGATCCTTTCAGTATAAAGGTATAAAAAAAAGAGACCTATAAAGGTCTCAATGCGGCTCATCGCATCCATAATATAATGCTGTACATACTGCCCGGCGGCGTCCTACTCTCACGGGACGTCAGTCCAACTACCATCGGCGCTGGAGAGCTTAACTGCTGTGTTCGGCATGGGAACAGGTGGAACCTCTCCGCGATTGCCACCGGACAATATGGAATGCTTGAATGCCCCTTGGACATTCAAAACCGGATAGAAGCAATGCGTTGCGTAGAAGACCATACACGGTTTTCTTCATTTGAATAAGTCATCGATCGATTAGTATTCGTCCGCTCAATGTGTCGCCACACTTACACGCCGAACCTATCTACCTCATCATCTCTGAGGGATCTAATGGGGAAATC
>NZ_BAABCK010000065.1:0-51409 GCF_039538805.1 Salinicoccus jeotgali
TCTCGTCTGTCGCTTCAAGAAGAAACCACATACCGAGAAAATCATTGAACTACCGGACACCATTGGAAGTCTTTTTGAGTTACATGGGTGAAAAGGAACTGTCTAGCTTATTTTGACAAACGAAATAATATCCCTCTTATCCCAAAATTGATCATAAGATAAAAATTTCCTCTTCCGCGATAGCATTCCGCATTGTCACACAGATAACTGGGTACACCTCAATAGGTTCGTAACCCCACTCTAGAGGCTGAGCAATTTTAAAGATTTATATCAAATCATCTTTTTGATGTTAATCTTTTTAATATATCCACCTGATTATAACGCCACCATATTTGTCGCTCTTGATATCGCATTACGTTACCGATAAAAACCACGTATTATGGAGAAACAAAAAAATATTTATGCCCGTTATTATGCCGGTCGTTATAACGACTGCCATTATTAAATGAAAAATACGGGGCTCCCGCCCCGTATTTTTAGTATTGTTTTAAATAATGCTTCAATTCCCATGACGTTACTTGTGAACGGTACATTTCCCATTCCAAACTTTTGTTTTTATCGAAATGCTTATGAATATGGTTTCCAAGTGCCTCTTTCACAATCTCGTCTTCATTAAGTGCCTTCAAAGCTGTATAAAGCGTAGAAGGCAAGTCTTCAACTCCTACAGCTTCCCTCTCAGCACGAGACATCTCATAGAGGTTTACATTGACCGGCTCGGGAAGTTCCACTTCATTTTTGATTCCTTCCAACCCAGCTTTTAGTATGACCGCCAATGCCAAATATGGATTAGCTGCTGGATCTACGGATCTGATTTCTGCACGCGTTGAAAGCCCTCGGGAAGATGGAATCCTCAATAATGGTGACCTGTTTTTACCGCTCCAAGCCACGTAGCTTGGCGCTTCATAGCCTGGCACCAATCTTTTATAGGAGTTTACGATGGGATTGCAGATGGCTGTGAATCCTCGTGCATGCTCTAGAATTCCTGCCATGAAGTAGGACATATCCTGACTAAGGCCCGAAGCCTCACTCTCATCATAGAAAGCATTATCCTTCCCTTTAAATAGCGATACATTGAAATGCATCCCATTACCATTTACACCAAATATCGGCTTCGGCATAAACGTTGCATGAAGGTCATGCTTTCTCGCAACAGTTTTGACTATGAGCTTGAAAGTCTGTATGTTGTCGCATGCAGTAATGGCATCCGCATACTTAAAGTCGATTTCATGTTGTCCTGGAGCACCCTCATGGTGTGACGCTTCTATTTCAAAACCCATATCTTCCAATTCCAGTACGATGTCCCTTCTGCAATTCTCCCCCAAGTCCGTCGGGGCTAAGTCAAAATAGCCTCCCTGATCATTAAGTTCAGTAGTCGGTTGACCCTTATCATCTAGTTTGAACAAGAAGAATTCAGGCTCAGGCCCTAAGTTGAACGCACTATAGCCCAGCTCTTCCATTTCTTTCAGCACACGTTTTAAATTAGATCTTGGGTCTCCTTCAAAGGGTTGGCCTTCTATCGTATAAATATCACAAATGAGTCTTGCGACCTTACCTTTTCCAGCGGTCCATGGAAAAACACTCCAAGTATCCAAGTCTGGAACAAGATACATGTCAGACTCTTCAATTCGAACGAAGCCTTCTATTGAAGAGCCATCAAACATCATCTCTCCATCGAGCGCTTTACCCAGTTGGCTTGTCGGCACTTCAACGTTCTTGACGGTTCCGAGAATGTCTGTAAACTGTAGACGGATATACCTGACGTTTTCTTTTTGCGCCATGTTGATGATGTCCTGCTTTTTTCTCTGACTCATTATTCACTCTCCCATAAATTATAAGACTTTATCTGCATTGAAATTTGATCATATACGTCATTACAGCAGTTGATGTTCCACCAAAATGTCCGCTTCCCAAATCATATTAATATACTAGCACATGATTTTTCAGAAATCTAACATAAATTCAATCTAAAACTGATGACGTCATAAGACAAAGACCGTTGATTGTTCTTCAATCAACGGTCTTTAGATTATTTATCCTACTATACTTACTACAAAGACTATCAATATTATGACAGGTAATACAAACCTGAGCATAACCATCCACAATTTGTAGAAACCATACATACCACTAGTTTTATCGACATTGAGCTGGTGCATGGTGACACGGCGGTCAATTACAAATCCGACGAACAGAGTGGAGACAAGCGCTCCGATTGGCAACATGATGTTTGAGACCAGGAAATCCACGCTATCGAATATCGACTTGCCGAATATCAATACATCACTCAAAACTCCGTAGGAGAGGGCAGAAGGTATACCGGCTAAAAATACAAAGAAACCGAATATATAAGCCATACTGCGGCGTTTCCTCTCATTGCCCTTTATCGCATTCGCCACATTTATCTCAATCATGGAAATTGAAGAAGTCAAAGTCGCAAACAGGAATGCTCCAAGGAACAGAATATAGAATAGAAATCCAAGAGGAATCTCGGCAAATACTTGAGGTAGCACTATAAACACGAGCCCTGGACCTTCTGCTGCTTCCATGCCAAGAGATGCAATTGCTGGAAATATTGCCAACCCTGCCATTATGGATATTGTTACATTCATAAGAACAATGGAAAGCGCTGATTTAGTCAGATTATGCTCTTCTCCAAGATAGGAAGAATAAGTGATCATAGTCGTTGCACCTATACTCAAAGCAAAGAATGATTGACCCAATGCATATAATATTGCGGTCGAATCAATTTCACTCAAATCTGGCGTCAGGAAAAATGAGATTCCTTCCACAGCTCCCGGTAAAGTTACGGAACGGATGATTACAATCAAAAATAGAATGAACAAGAGGGGCATCATCACTTTAGATGCGCGCTCAAGCCCTTCTTGTACACCCTTTGCCACTATAAAGGCTGTCAGGAAGATAAAAACACCTTGCCCGATCACAGCATAGAGCGGGTTGGATATTATGCCTTCGAAAGCCGCCCCATAATTGTCAATCTGAATCATATTGATGCTCTCTCCGAGTGCTATGACCAGATATATCAGAATCCAACCTCCGATGACACTATAGAAAGACAAAAGCAGGAAGACACCAATATTACCAAGCCAACCGAATATACGGTAATATTTTTTCCCTCCGAGGTATTCGAATCCTTCAATGGGATTACGCTGACTGGCTCTACCTATGACGAATTCTGATAGAAGAAGCGGCATGCCGATAAAAAGTGTCATTAGAAGAAAGACAAGAAGGAAAGCGCCACCCCCGTGCTCAGCTGTCATGTACGGAAAACGCCAAAGCGCGCCCAAGCCAATTGCTGAACCTGCTGCAGCGAGCACAAAACCTAATTTAGATCCCCATCTGGAACTATTCATACACTAACCTCACTTTATAGGTATATTCAATATGATTTTACACATACAGTTCCTAATATATTAGCACATATTCCAGATGTTTGAATACTCTGCATCATAAATCGACTGTTATAGTCCAATGAATATTCTATTGCCTGTATCATTTTTAAATCATCATATCGAACATTATCCGCCCTATTTCCTAGAATATGAATTATAAATTTATCAGTATCAGGATACTCTTGCCACCAGCAAATAATTTTAGGTATGCTGATGATTGAAATTCATTTATGATTATATTAGGTCATGACTATTCTAAATGAAGTCAAGCAATAGTGACAGATCTGCCATGTTTTGCATGGTGATAAAAGAGCAGTTTAGTTACTAATAAGTCCATTTGTGCTTTAAACTAGTCATAGATATACTGACTTTCATTCCAGAAAAAAGCAGTGTTAGATAATAGGTGAAAATGTGAAATGGCAAAGTTGTTGGTGCAGGAACGAATTCGTTTTTAACACGAAGATGAGGAGGGAAACTGCCTTGAAAATTACGACCAAGCGATCCATTACCCGCTACGACAGTGCAGGGATTACAAACATCGAGGATACACTCGTTGAAGAATTCCCTCTCACAATATATATAAATGATATCGAATTTGCTACACTGGTGTGCTCTCCTGAGCACCTCGAAGAACTGGTGGTTGGATTTCTTGCCTCCGAAGGTGTCATTAGGCATTTTAATGAAATTGAATCAATAAACTTGGATGACAGAGGTGGCTTCTGTCATGTCCGACTGTTTCATGAAGTCGTGACCGATCACTTCACCTATTCAAAGAGAGTGCTCGGCTCATGCTGTGGTAAAAGCCGGCAATTCTATTTCCAGAATGATGCGGAAACCACTAAAATCTCAATGTCCCGAACCACACTTACCCCTTCTGCATGCATCAGTTTAATGCAAGAAATGCAATCTAGCAGTATGATCTTCAAGAAGACCGGTGGTATCCACAACGCAAGCCTTGGCACTAAAGATGGCGCCTTTCTCCATCGGGGAGATATCGGCAGGCATAATGCACTGGATAAACTATACGGTCATTGCCTCACGAACCGTATTTCCGTAAAAGATAAGGTACTCATATTCAGCGGCCGGATCTCATCGGAAGTGTTGACAAAAGCTGCTAAAATTGGTGTCGGTATTGTTTTAAGCAAGTCCGCTCCTACGAATCTAGCCATAAAGATGGCTGAAGATTTGAATATTACTGCAGTTGGATTTATAAGGGGAGATTCTTTCAATATTTACAGCCACCCTTGGCGAATAAGAAAAGAGTCCAGCTACTAGGCTGGACTCTTTTCTTATTCATCATAATAATCTTGGATGAAGTTGTGACCTTCCAGATCCAACTGTCTATAATGCCCCTTCATGATATTGCCGATTTTACTCGCCCACTCGATATCGGAAGCATAAAGATGATCGCCTGGAGATTCAGGATTCCACCGCATTGCATAGAGGGTCTTTTGACCCTTATCCAAGTAGTTGTTTTTGATGAAATCAGCCCCTCCTAAAATCGCTTTTTCCGGTTCATTCCATCCTGCACGTACTGCATAGCTCGTTCCTGCCTCTACAGCTTCAAAATCAAATGCCCCAATACCAAAGAAATTGTAATAGCGCTCCCCTTCCAGTTCCTGGCCTTGAGAAAGCTGTGAACGTCCATTTCCTGTTTCCAATTGTGCATGGCTGATGAGATATAATGCGTTCACTCCGTACCTGGACTGGGCTTCCATGAAAGCCCCGCCCTGTCCTTCCAATATCCCTTTACCTTCTAGAATTTCATCCAGTTCCTCTGTTGATGTCTCCACAGATTCTGTCAGCACCAAAAATTGGTAATGAAGGCCATCTCCAGGTAATTCCATCGCCATTTCGATTTCTTCCGGTGTTGCTTTTCGAGTGGCCCCTTCCTGTAATTTTAAATGCAGCGCATCGCTTGAAAGCTGTCTATCCAAAGCATCTTCGAATGAATTTGAATCTTTATTTTTTTTGATAAAGTTCGTCTCCGAATCCACAAAAGACAAGAAAAATATCGCTATGATACCCATCAGTATCAAAATAGGTATATTCTCTCTTTGTTTTTTGTTCATTTATTTTTCTCCATACATCCAGTTTATCCATCTAAAAAAGCATCTGAAGATCAGATGCTCACCCTCTCTGAATTAGATTGTTTAATCAATCCATCAACCATCACGCTCAAGCGTTCTCTGAGTGCTTCATTCTTAAGTGTATACCCTGTTTCAGTCTTTTCAAAATCTTCGTTGCATGTACAGACTTGAGTTGGGATCACCATCGCATGAACCCCTCTCATGACCATTCTGAGTTGCGTAAGGGGATCGGAATTCCGCATGCCACCGCTGTTGCAGTATAGTGCCACGAACTTCATCTCGAACTCATCAATCGATAAATGATCCAATGCGTTCTTCAATATTCCGGAAAATGAAGTGTGATAATTTGGTGTGCCGATAATGACCGCATCCGCATCTTCCACAAGGCGCTTCAAATACTCTGTATCATCCGTCTTACCTTGCCCGAAGATCGGGATGTCTAACTCCCGCAAATCTATATGCGTGACTTCATGTTCTGGTTGTCCTACGAGACTTTCAATAGTTTCTGCAACTGAACGTGTATGAGAACCAGGAAAAGCACTCCCTGAAAGAATCAATAAGTTCATCTCGAAAGACTCCTTTGCCCATTATTTTGCATTTATACATCATGATAGCATCATAGGCAGTTAAATTATACCCGTCAAAGGTTGTATTAAATAAACTGAGATTGGCAGCAGCCGACCTCAGTTCATCAATTTATCGTTTAAATTTTTTAGTTTTGCCACTGTTTCTTCATCTAATTCATGAATCTTTACATCGCCATCTATTATTGATTGAGCCTGATCAACAGAAATGTCGACCGCCCTACCTATTTGATAAGCCGTCAATTTTTCGGTCATCAGATCGAAGTTTACACCAATATCCATACATTCACCTTCCTCAATCAATTTCGTAAGATTAGAATTAATTATACCACAAGTCCATCTTTATAGGGTAATTTAAAGAAGATACATCTGTTAGGAATCCACAAGATAAGGTCACATGCATCTATAAAGTATACATGTCTCCGTAAAACAATGCCTTCAATAAGAAAAATTAAGTAAATGTAGTAGATTTCCAATTGAACATACGTATTCTATATAGATTGTTACCTTAATGAAAAATGACTGACTAAAGGTACAAACGGGTAGGGTTTAAATATATGAAGAAGGAGTGATTGAATGATTGAATCATTGTTCGCAAGACAAAAGCAATTTTTCCAAACCGGAAAAACGCTTCCTATACCTTTCAGAATAGAAGCGCTCAAGCAGTTAAAACGCAGCATCAAGTACCATGAAGAAATGCTCCTTGAAGCTATGAAAGCAGATTTCAACAAGGGCGAATCTGAAGCATATCTGACTGAAATCGGCTATGTCTACAACGATATCAATTTCACCATTAAAAATCTCAAAGAATGGGCTGAAACGGAGAAAGTTAAGACACCTCCAACACATATTGGCTCAACTTCTAAAATCCACAAAGAGCCTTTCGGAGTAACGCTGATTATCGCACCGTGGAACTATCCATTCAATCTCACCGTATCACCACTTATTGGTGCTCTTGGAGCCGGTAACACAGCAATTCTGAAACCTTCAGAACATACACCTCATGTGAGCCGAGTCATCACCCATATTATGGCACTGGCTTTTCCAGAAAAACATGTCACTTCTGTTGAAGGCGGAATAGAGACCAATCAGGAACTCCTTGATCTCCCTTTCAATTATATCTTCTATACCGGTAGCTCACATGTCGGGAAAATTGTAATGGAGAAAGCGTCACAACATTTGACGCCGGTCACTTTAGAACTGGGGGGGAAATCTCCTGCCATAGTAACGCGGCATGCCAACATCAAATTAGCCGCTAAGCGCATTGTTTGGGGTAAATTTCTAAATGCCAGCCAAACTTGTGTGGCACCAGACTTTGTCTATGTCGATTCGAAAGTAAAAGAGCAACTAATCACCCACATGAAGTATTACACAAGGAAATTCTATGACAAAGACTTCAATAAAGGGCGTTACATGAGCATTGTAAACAAAAACCACTTCGACAGAATAAAAGGTCTTATACAAGGAGATATCATTTACGGCGGGCGCTCCTTCAGCAATGATCTTGCCATCGAGCCTACCATTATAGACAATGCTGATTTTGATCACCCAGCGATGCAGGAGGAGATATTCGGCCCAGTACTCCCTGTCCTTGAATTCGATTCACTGAATAAAGCATTATTAGATGTAAGAGACCTCCCCGACCCATTGGCATTTTATATATTCACTGATAAAAAGTCTGAAGCCAAGCGTGTAGTGCGCGCTGTTCCTTTCGGCGGTGGTGCAATAAACGATACCGTCTTTCATCTGGCCAATCCACATCTCCCATTTGGTGGACGCGGTAACAGCGGTATGGGAAATTACCATGGCAAATATTCATTCGATACCTTTACACATAAAAAGAGTGTGCTTGACCAGACAACCTGTTTTGATTTCCCATTCAGATATCCCAGTTCAAAAATCTTCTCAAAAGTCATCAAGTATATATGGAAATAAATAAAGGCGGATGCCAAAGCATCCGCCTTTATTTTCTTATACTCAATTTCAATTGAATACCTATAATCCCTCTTGTAGATGCTCTTGTAATTTCTTCTTCTCAATAAGCCTGAGACGTAAATAAAATCCAATGGCTGCACAAGTCAACCCTGCTATGATTCCAATCCAGAGTCCGTAGAATTCGAACGCTGAATAGGCAGCAAGAATATATCCTGTAGTCATTCCTATAAACCAATAGGATACGATTGCAATGATGGAAGGCCAGACTACATCCTTATAACCTCTCAATATACCTTGGAAAGCTGCCTGCAAAGCATCAGAAAACTGGTAGACAATGGCAAACAGGAATAGCGGCATCGTTATCATAACCACATCAGGATCTCTGGTGTACAGATATGAAATGGGTTCCCTGAATAAGTACAGTATGATGGAAGCCACACCTACCAACCCAAGACTCGAAGCAACTCCCATCGTCCTATATAGTTTTGCTTCTTCAAATCGTCCCCCGCCTGCACTAAAGCCAACAACAATAGTCATGCTCATCGAGATGCTGAGTGGCAGCATGAAGAGCATCGTTGTAAAATTCAAGACAATCTGGTTCGCAGCAATGATTTCCGTCGTGAACATGATACCAATCAGCAGTGTCATCATTGAGAAGATACTCGTTTCTACAAATATAAGTATGCCAATCGGTATGCCGACTGCAAGATGATGGCCTATGACGCTGAAGTCAGGCAGAGTGAACCGCTTTAGTACTTGAAAGTCTTTCAACTTCTCGACTTTCAAGACCATGCCGGCTGCGATGAATAATATCAGCCAATAAGTAATCGCTGTGGCAACACCTGCCCCTACACCACCAAGTGCCGGCAGTCCAAATTTACCGAATATGAATGCATAGTTGAAGAGTACGTTCAACGGTAATGATGTCGCTATAACGTATAGCGATATACGCGTTAAACCTTGTGCATCAATGAAATTGCGCAATACACTGAATAAGAATAACGGCAGTATACCTGTAGAAAGGGCTGCAAGGTATTTGTACGCAATATCATGAACTGAAGCATCTAATGACATCAGAACCAACAAGTCATCGAGGAAAAAGAAACCTAATACAGCCACGGAAACAGTTAAAGCAGCGGCAATATACATCGCTTGGTTCACTGTGTGATTCACTTCATCTTTCAGGCCAGCACCTAACAGTTGTGCAACAATCGCTGTAACGGCTAAAAGAACGCCATTGATCCCAGTGGAAACAGGGGCCCAAAAGCTAGAACCAATTGCCACCCCTGCCAAGTCAGCCACCCCTGCCCTTCCCGACATCATCGTATCGACCAAGTTCATGGAATATAGCAGCACCTGTGTTATCAGTATCGGCCATAATATCGTGATGAATTGCTGCCACATTTCTCTTTTAGATTCTGTATGATACATTCCGTCACTCCTCAACTCTCCATTAATCCACTATTTGTACAGCAGACGCTTTCCACCAACCTATAGAACCATTCCTGCAACAAATCCGGCAATGAGGACTGGGATATTAAGGAAAACGAAGGTGGGTACACAAGTGTCCCATATATGATTGTGCTGGCCATCTGCACTTAACCCTGCCGTCGGGCCAAGTGTCGAATCGGAAGCAGGTGAGCCTGCGTCTCCAAGAGCACCAGCGGTGCCAATGATTGCAATAATGGCAGTAATCGATAGTCCAAGTTCCATCCCCATCGGAATAAAAATGCTTGAGATGATCGGTATTGTAGCAAATGATGATCCTATCCCCATAGTGACGACAAGTCCAACGAGAAGCATCGAAATGACTATCAGGACTTTTTGGTCTTCCAATGCACCTGCGATGCCATCAACCAATGAATTGACATGTCCGGTTTCTGATATGACAGACGCAAATCCATTTGCTGCAAGCATTACAATGCCGATATACGCCATCATTTTAATGCCGGACACCAATTCATCATCAAGCTGTTGCCATTTGAACTGGAAAGATAAGAAGAAGACCATTATTCCAGCCAACGCCCCAAATATCATGGAATCGGTCATTATTTGAACACTGAATGTTATAATGATTGCGATTATCGCAATGGTTATGGTCTTGCTGTTGATTTGTTTAGGTGTGTCGTCACCAATTTCAATCGTTTTATAATAACGGCGTTTCCTATAGAAGAACAGTGCCACTGCCAGCCCTGCTACAAAGCCAGCCGCCGGTATAATAAGCGCAGGAGCGACTTCGCTAAAAGCAATGTCCACCCCTGCTGATTGGAACCCGGTCACGATGGTATTCTGGAATATTTGTCCAAACCCGATCGGCAGTACAACATAGGGAAAAGTCAATCCGAAAGTCAAAACGACTGCGATGAGACGACGGTCAAATCCAAGTTCATTCATCAGACTCAACAAAGGTGGGATTAATATGGGGATAAAGGCAATATGTACCGGAATCAAGTTCTGACTCATTATGGAGATTGCCAACAAAGCAAAAACAATCGACACTTTGGCGACAATCCGTGCTTTCTTGGATTGCTCTTTTTTCAAGGTTCTGATGATGAAACCCACCAGCACTTCAGTGATGCCGCTATAGGCGATTAAAGCTGCAAATCCGCCAAGCAATGCATAGCTCAATGCTATTTCTGCACCACCAACGATTCCTTCCGTAAAAATGCTGATAACCTCTCCATACCCCATACCGGCCACAAGTCCACCAGCAAGCGCGCCTATGAAAAGGGCCAATACTACGTTCAATCTGAAGAGGCTCAATAATATCATTACCAGTACTGCTATAAGGACTGCGTTCACAATCAGACACCTTCCGTTCTTTGGGATTTATAATATTGTAATACTAAAGAGTGGCCAAAGTTTTGTCAATGTTTGTATATAGCCACACTTTTGTAAATGTAGCTTAAAATTATGGTGGGAGTTCTTATGTTTAGGTGGATTGTCTACCGGGAACTTAATAGGAATTATGTAAATGGATCGGAGGAAATTTCATGAAACCATTCATTAGACTCTATAAAGATCAGGATGTCTTCCAACAGGCCGTAGACACGCTTATCAATAACGATGTAAATCGCAGTGATATCTATATCCTTTCATATGATTATGATTATACCAAGGAAATTGTCAGCAAGATGGGCATCAACACAGCCGGTGTCATTGAAATGGGAGTCAAAGAAAGTATAAAAGCTACTTTAGAAGACAAGGATACAACCATGAGAAAACAGTTCCAGGATTTCGGTTTCAGCGAAGATGAAGCCGAGCGTTATGCAACTAGTTCCAATGAGGGGGAGACAGTTTTAATCGTGACAAATAATACCGATCTGGAAAAGTATCTAGACTGATGTGTAGAGGCCGCCTTTATTGAAAGCGGCCTCTACTTCTACATCCCTCGTCTTTGAACAGCTTAACTAAAGCTCCCGCTGATCCTAGACGGTTCCTAGGAAATAAGTTTCAGTCCTACAACGGCAGAAATAATCAATAGTATAAACAATATGCGACGCCAATCCCTAGATTCTCCGAAGAAGAACATTCCAAGAAGTGCCCCTCCTGAAGCTCCTATCCCTGTCCACACTGCATATGTCATTCCCATCGGCAATGTTTCCAGTGCGACTGCCAGAAAGAAGAAAGACAGGCCAAAGCATAGGAGAAGGAGCAACAAGGCAGGAAGCGATTTGTCCTTATGCAATTTATTGATAGATAGCACACCACATACTTCAAACATTCCGGCAACTATAAGTGATATCCACGCCATACTAATCCCCCTGCCTTTCCTTGTCATCTGTAACTATCTTCAAACCTATTACACCCACCAATATTAATGAAATCAAAGTGATCTTCAATGGTATAAAGGGCGCCCCAAATAAGATGATTTCAGAGAGCACAGTCCCAAATGCACCCAGTCCTACAAAAACCGCATAGACTGTACCTACAGGTAGATATTCCCCCGCATTAATCATCAAGTAGAAACTGACAAAAATTGCAATGCCTGTAAACAGCCAATGATACCATGAAGTTGAATGGGTCAAACCAATCACCCAACCCACTTCAAAAACACTCGCAATAAATACTTTTATCCATTGTATATTCATCATTCTCCTCCTAGTCCGTAAAAAAAGCCTGGGAGAAAATAGATTTCTCTCCCAGGCTTTTATCCCTCCGTGTCATGATCCGCTCATGCGCCATCTCTTGGACCAGTCCCATTTAGATGGCGGAACCCTAGACGGCTTCATATGAATTTAATGTAAAGTTTAACTGGTTTCCTAGAGATTTTCAAGCGCACGAGCTTTGGAGTCATTCACTTTGCAGCTATATCGTCGATATTTTTAGCGCTTCCACGGGAGACCATCCATAAATCTGGTAATGTCTTCAAAGAGTGTTTCCTGTTCCCGGCTACGAGTCATGAGATGGCTTGTATCTGAATATCCTTTGATATGTTTCTCATCGATCTGCAGTTCATCATAAATCTGCTGCGCACTATGTCTATAGGATTCAGCGTCCTTCTCACCGTATTTTATCGATACGGGCACATCGATTTCCGTTAACCGTCCATGTACTTCATCCATCATTATTTTGAAATCTTTTAGACCTTCCATAGGCGCTTCTTCAATTTCCTTAACCTTTTCTTCTATCTCTTCATCCGAATGCCCAACGAACTTCATGAAATTCCGCGTGTAATCTATCAATCTTCTGTTGATGCCATCACTATCCTTATCCATAGGCACCGACATCGCCACTATTCCTTTTATGTCTTCAAGCTCTTCGCCCGCTTTCAAGGAAAGGAGTCCCCCAAGAGAGACACCAGCAACCGCAATTTCGTCATGGCCATCTTTCTTGAGGTTATCATAAGCTTTTTCTACATCTTGCCACCAATCTCGAGGACCAACTTCCGCCATTGCATCGGGACCCGTGCCATGTCCTGCCAGACTGGGCGCCAATACCGTATAGCCTTCATTCTTCAAATGTTCTGCTAAGGTTTTCACATCTCTTACTGTACCCGTAAAAGAATGCAATAGGATGATCGCTCTATAACCACCTTCATGATATATAGGAGCAGGTTTGACAATCTTCATGCTCATTCCCCTTTTCGTTATTTTATTTCGTTTTCCTTATTAGGAACTCTACCAAACATTTTTAAAGTTTTTTAAAATATTTGACAATTAAATACTGACTATAGTATTATAGCTTTTAATTCAATATTCACTTATCAAGAGCGGTGGAGGGATTGGCCCTATGAAACCCGGCAACCTTTTAAGTAAGGTGCTAAATCCAACAGGCATGTCCTGAAAGATGAGCGACTCGAGAGTCTCCCTTTATCTTTGGGCAGACTCTTTTTTAATTTTAATATATTATCTGGAGGTATGGAAATGTCGGAACACTATCGTTTTGAAACAAAGCAATTGCATGCAGGCCAAGAAGTCGATACGGACACCAAATCACGCGCGCTCCCAATCTATCAAACCACTTCTTATGTATTCGATGATACTAAGCACGCGGCCGATCTATTCGGTCTTCAGGATGCCGGCAACATATATACGCGCATCATGAACCCTACGACTGCAGCCCTTGAAACACGGGTTTCCGATCTTGAAGGCGGGGTTGCAGGCTTGGCTGTCGCGTCAGGCATGGCTGCCATCACCTATGCCATCCAAGGTGTTGCTGGTAACGGAGACCATATCATTTCAACGACTAGCCTATATGGAGGCACACACACCCTATTCAGCCATACCTTCACGAAATTCGGCATCGAGACAAGTTTTGTCGACACAAAGAATCTTGACAATGTTTCACGTGAAATTAAAGATAATACAAAAGCGATATTCATTGAAACAATCGGCAATCCTGAGGGCAATATAGAGGATATTGAAGCATTGGCTCAGATTGCTTCAACTCATGGCCTCCCTCTCATCGTCGATAATACATTTGCCACACCTTACCTTTGCCGTCCACTTGAGCACGGAGCCAATGTTGTTGTCCATTCTGCAACTAAATTCCTCGGCGGACATGGCACCTCTATAGGCGGGGTGATTGTGGACGGCGGGAATTTCAATTGGAACAACGGCAAATTCCCGGGGCTTACTGAACCTGACGACTCATACCACGGGCTTGTTTTTACCGAAGCATTCGGCCCGGCCGCTTACGTGTTCAAACTTCGAACTACGTTATTACGTGATACAGGCGCTGCGATATCCCCCTTCAATGCATTTCTACTGATACAGGGCATCGAAACATTATCCTTGAGGATGGAGAGACATGTTGAAAATGCAGTAGTGGTAGCAGAATACCTCGAAGCTCATGAAAAAGTACAATGGGTGGACTATGCGGGGCTTAAATCCAGTAAATATAACGCTCTGCAGAAAAAATATCTTCCAAAGGGCGCCTCCGCCATATTCACTTTCGGTGTGACGGGAGGGTATGAAGCTGGAAAACGTTTCATTGAATCTTTGGAGCTCTTCTCCTTACTCGCTAACGTCGGCGATGCAAAATCTCTGGTGATCCATCCCGCTTCAACGACACACTCGCAACTCGACGAATCTGAACAGTTGAAAGGCGGCGTCAGACCTGAAGCCATCCGAGTATCTATAGGGTTGGAACACATCGATGATATCATCGGTGACCTCGAAAAAGCTCTGGATGCGATTTAAATGCCTATAAAAATAATCGAAGGTCTACCTGTCAGGGAACACTTGCACAATGAAAATGTCTATACTATAGAAGAGCATCGTGCACATACTCAAGATATTCGCCCACTACGCATTCTCATTCTGAATCTGATGCCTAAAAAAGAAGAGACGGAGTTACAGCTTCTCCGTCTCTTAGGCAATACGCCACTGCAGATCGATGTGGATTTCATGCATATGAACAGCCATATCAGTAAGAACACACACACCAGCCACCTTCAAAAGTATTATCACACATTCAGGGAAATAACTGACAGGCGGTATGACGGTATGATTGTGACCGGCGCGCCAGTCGAAAAACTAGATTTTCACGAAGTGGATTATATAGACGAACTGCGCGATATGATGAAGTGGTCCGAAACTCATGTATTTTCAAGATTCTTCATCTGTTGGGGAGCTCAATTCGCATTGAACCATTATTTTGGCATTCAGAAGTTTTTGCTTTCAGACAAACTGTTCGGTGTATTCGACTATGATAACCTCAAACCTGGTCACCCCTTACTGAGAGGGTTTGATGATGTCTACCGGGTCCCTCAATCCAGGCATGCTCAAATAGATTATAAAGCGGTTCAGCATACAAAGGGGCTTGAGATATTGACTAGTAACGACCGCTTTGGCCCAGACATAATGAGTACTGGTGATCAGCGTGACCTCTTCGTCCTCGGTCACCTGGAATATGGGCGAAACACTTTAGGGGAGGAGTATGAAAGAGATTTGCGCACGGGCGGAAAAATTCTGCCACCCTGCAATTATTTCATCCAGGATGACCCTACTTCCAGACCTCTGTTCTCCTGGAAGAGCCACGCCCATCTCCTTTTCAGTAATTGGATCAATGAAACATATCAAAATACTTATTACGACCTCACACACCTTGAGGAATAATAACGGAAAAGCCTCTGAAACTGGATCCAGTTTCAGAGGCTTTATACGTAACGGTTTTTATATTTCATGGGAGATCTTGCTTGTTTCAAAATTTTCCTGCTGTTTTTTTCTGGAGAGCGCCATGAGATGTTTGAAAAATGAGCTGGCGTATTCTTTCAAGGCATCATCCTGAAGTTTATTTACATTCCTGCATATCACTTCTTCTTCCCGTGTGCCATCAAACACTGGTATGCCTTGTGCAATTTTATATTCTGCTATTTCCTCAGCAATTTCCATGCGTGCTTCAAACAGAGCGATCATCTCTGTATCTATCTCATCAATTTTCCCTCTCAACTTTCCATGGGTGTTCATGGCGTTCCCCTCCTTTATCCTATTGTTGGATAACTTGTTGATTATTGGCGGTTTTCTTTTCGATGTCGAGTAACATGTTTATCGATTGCATCAAGTCACCGAGTTCATCAGGCGTCAAACACTGCTGGCCATCACTCCACGCATTCTCAGGTTCTTCATGAACTTCTATCTGCAACCCGTTGGCACCTGCCATGACAGCTGCCTTCGCCATTGAAGGGATGACATGTCTGACTCCCGCTGCATGACTCGGGTCAACAATGATTGGTAGATGGGATTCTTTCTGCATGACTGGCACTGCCTGAATATCCAAAGTATTTCGTGTGGCCGTTTCAAAAGTTCTTATACCACGCTCACAGAAAATGACGTTATCATTGCCCCCAGCCATGACGTATTCTGCAGACATCAACCACTCCTTCATCGTTGCTGACATCCCTCTCTTCAGCAATATAGGTTTATCGGTCTCACCTACTGCTTTGAGAAGATCGAAATTCTGCATATTCCGCGCACCTATCTGGATGACGTCCACTGTATCTACGAATTCATCGATGTATTCTGTAGACATGAGTTCAGATACGATTGGCAAGCCAGTTTCTTTCTTTACAACATCGAGGATCCTCAATCCTTCGAGACCAAGCCCCTGGAATGCATATGGGGAGGTTCTTGGCTTGAACGCTCCGCCTCGGAATGTGTTTGCACCCGTTGCTTTAAGCTTTTGGGCGAGTGCCACCATATCATCTTCATGTTCAACGGAGCATGGGCCGGCACAGACCATGAAATTCTCTGCACCTACCTTCACACCATCTATATCAATGACACTGTCATCTTCGTGAAACAATCTATTGGCTTTTTTGTATGGAGCTTGTATACGATGGACACCATCCACAATCCTATATTTCGCGAAATCATTTTCTGTAACATTAGATGTATCTCCTATCAGTCCGATAACAGTCCGGTTTCTCCCGTCAGATCGATTCACCCCGAATCCTGCACCTTCTATATTACGTATAAGTTCCTGTATTTCACTTTCTTCTGCACCTTGTCCAACATGAATGATCATATTGAAAACCTCCCATTAGATAAAATTTTGATAAAAAAACCGCCACCTATTTATATAAATAAGTGGCGATTCAAGTTGAATAAGATTATATTGCCGAATTCTAGCCACTTATTTTATATAAATGGCTAGACATCTCAAAATACTTTAGCCATCATTGATACAAACAGAATATGTTTTACGTTTGTACGCAATGATGAGTACAAACGGCATCAAAAATAGCTAAAATAAAATCGATTATGTTGTTGGTGTTTTATGTGTCCCATTATAATCGTCTCTTTTGAGATGTGTTGAGAGCAATTATAACCACCCATCATTTATTTGTCAATACAGAATTGTCAGAATTATATGGATTGATTTAGATTTTTTTTATGCTTATACTACTTTAAGACATTAAAATGGAGGTATTCAATGAAAATAGTCATCGTCGGCCTTGGTAACATCGGAGGGTCATTCGCACTCAACCTAGCTAAACATTTACCTGAACATGAGGTGTTCGGCATTGATGTCGATAAGGAGGCACTCCTTTATGCAGAACAGCAGAATATAATTTCTAAAGGCTATCAGAACCCTGAAAATATTATTCCAGCAGCCGATATCATCATATTCTCAGTCTACCCTGGAATTCTAAAATCGCTGATCGAGAAATACACTCCTTACATGAAAGAGAATACCATCATTACCGATGTAACAGGCGTCAAAAGGGCATTGATCAACCAAATCGAACCACTTTTGCCGGCCACAGTGGATTTCATCTTCGGTCATCCCATGGCTGGCCGTGAGAATCGGGGCCTGCATTTTTCAAGTGCTGAAGTTTTTGAAGGTGCAAACTACCTCCTAACCCCTACAGAACGGAATGACAGCAGGAACATCAACACCATTAAAGAACTGGTTCAACAGATGGGATTTAAGGAAGTTTCCTTGATTACGCCTGAATTCCATGACGAAGTCATCGGCTTCACAAGTCAACTTGCACACGTCATAGCACTCTCGCTCATCAACAGCGACGACCCAAAAAGAGAAACTAAAAGATATACAGGTGACAGCTACCGGGACTTGACACGCATCACCAATATCAATGAAGCGCTTTGGCCTGAACTTTTTGTGATGAATAAAGATTACCTGAGGGAGCATATAGGACGCTTTAAAGATCAGCTAAACCACCTATCAGAGGCCATTGAGAATGAGGATTTCAATGCAATGAAAGAAATGATGATTGAAGCACGAAACAGGTATCATGATCTGCACAACTAAATCACATCACTGAATAAAAATATTGAGTGCCATGCATTGTATGCATGGTTTTTTCATTAGTCACTCCAAGCAGGCGTATGGAACAACATAAATATATTTCATCACCAAACAGTCCATAAACTAATTATTATACAATATATTAAATATTTATTTGATTAATCGGCATTTTTATGTATAATTACTTTAATAACTTTAATTAGGGGATGATTATTTGGGACGGCAAAACAATTAGAACTCATACAGTTCCACAATAGAAATTTTTTAAAGGAGCACGACTTCTCAAGGGAACAACTGGAATTACTCATCGACTTCGCTGAACATTTGAAGCTTAAAGAAAAGCACGGTATTCCACAACGCTTCATGAGTGGCAAACACCTCGCAATGATTTTCGAAAAGCAGTCGACGCGTACACGCTCAGCTTTCACAGTAGCTGCCGGTAAACTTGGTGCGCAAGTAGAGTACTTAAATAAGGATGATATTCAGCTTGGGGCTAAAGAATCTGTAGAAGACACTGCAAAAGTACTGGGTTCGATGTTTGACGGCATAGTGTATCGAGGATTTGATCAGGCAACGGTCGAATCACTTGGAGAACATGCAGGAGTGCCTATATGGAATGCACTCACCGATGAATGGCACCCTACGCAGATGCTTGCCGATTTTCTGACCATCAAAGAGCATCTAGGGGACTTTCATGGGAAGACCGTAACTTTTGTCGGAGACGGCCGAAACAACATCTCACATTCCCTTCTTATTACAGGCGCGATACTCGGGGTAAATATCAATATAGTAGCGCCGAAAGCACTGCAGCCGAGCACCAGTATTCAGAAACTAGCCAATGGAATCAAGGAAGACTCTGGAAGCAGCACATTGGTCACTGAAAATATTGAAGAGGGTGTATATGGCAGTGATGTCATCTATACAGATGTCTGGTGTTCCATGGGGGAAGAAGATGCTCTTGAGGAACGACACGCCCTTCTCCGCCCTTATCAGGTAAATCAGTCATTGATGGATATGACAGGTAAAGCTCACACCATATTTCTTCATTGCCTCCCTGCCATACACGATACAAAAACGGAAATGGGTCGCACCGTTTTCAACAAATTCGGGATGGATGGTTTTGAAGTTACTGATGAAGTTTTCAGGAGCCCTTATTCAAAAGTATTTCAGCAGGCAGAGAATCGGATGCACACGATTAAAGCACTGCTTGCAGCGACATGCGGCGACGTATACTGAAGAAGCGGTTATTTCACCGCTTCTTTACTTTGTCCAATTTTCCTACTTGATGAGTACACCTGACCTGGCGAACAGACCCCCTTTTATACCTATAGGGGTATTTGACAAATTAAATTACAACTTCTATAATATATATAACTAATTTAAGAAGGTGATGGTTTGACTTCAATCCAAGAGAAGACAGTTTACGATAAAGCTGTCATGAATCGCATAAATCGTTTACAGGGCCAGATTAACGGTGCCTTAAAGATGATGGAAGAAGGCAAAGACTGTAAGGATGTAGTCACACAATTGAGTGCCGCAAAAAGCGCTTTAAACCGTACTATGAATGTCATTGTCAGTGATAATCTCGTTCAATGCGTAAAAGAAACGATGAATGATCCAGATGAAAATACAGATGATCTTGTGAAGGAAGCAGTAGAGCTCCTGAATAAGAGCAGATGATTTCATCTGTTTTTATTTTTTTACAGTATACCCCATTGGGTATTTGACAAGTTTTATTGTGCCTGCTATTATACCCTTATAGGTATTTAAAAATGAAAGGACGATTAACAATTATGAGCGACACAGTTACAAAGCATCACATTAATGATGCAGATCAATTAGTTGAAAAAAACGAATATCTACTCGATGTAAGGGAGCCTTTCGAGTATGAGATGGGACATATCGCCAACGCTGATAATATCTCAGTAAATGAATTGGAGTCGCGCTTAGACGAACTTCCTAAAAATCAGAGAATCCACGTATATTGCCAAAGAGGCAAACGCGGTGCTGATGCAACAGATATCTTGAAGCGCAACGGTTTTGATGCGATAAACCTTGAAGAAGGTTATAGCCAGTACAACGGAAAGTATGATAGCGCTGATGAAACGACTGCTGGGAATCAGTCTTTAGAGAAGAATCTCGCCATCGATCCTGATAGGGTCAAAATAGAAGCAAGTGGTCTACAATGTCCAGGTCCCCTTCTTAAGGTAAATGAAGTTATGGATGGATTAAAAGATGGTCAACAGATGGAAATGACCGTGACCGATTTTGGTTTCTGTACCGACGTTGAAGCCTGGGCCCGTAAAAAGGGACACTTTATTCTTAAAAATGAAAAGGTCGGCGATAAGGTGGTAGTGGTACTTCAAAAGAATGACTCTGAAGGGAAAACTGCATCTGAAGGCCATCAGATGGTTGAAACCAAAGATGGGGCCACTATGGTCGTATTCAGTGGAGACCTGGATAAAGCATTGGCATCTTTCATCATCGCCACAGGTGCTAAAAGCATGGGTAAAGATGTTACGATGTTCTTCACTTTCTGGGGACTAAATGTCATCAAGGACCCGAATGCCCCAAGAAAGAAAAAGACAGGGCTCGATAAAGCCTTCAGCATGATGATGCCGAAATCAGCCTCTAAACTTCCAATATCCAACATGAATCTATTTGGACTCGGTTCCAAAATGATCCAGCACGTCATGAAGAAGAAACGTGTGGATGCACTCACGGAAATGATAGACAAAGCGGATAAACTCGGCGTCAAAATGGTAGCATGTACAATGAGTATGGATATAATGGCAGTAGAAGAAGACGAACTGCTTCCTAATGTTAATTTCGGTGGAGTAGGTACCTATCTTGGCGATGCCGAGAATGGGAACTTGAACCTGTTCATCTAATTAGGAGTATACGATGCATTTAAAATCAATCAATTCAAGGAGTGTATATTAATGTTCTTTAAACAATTCTTCGACAAGAAACTTGCACAGACATCCTATATGGTAGCTTGCCAGAAAACAAAAGAAGCTATGATCATCGATCCAAAACGCGTTGTTGATGAATATGAAGAAGTTGCAAACGCAGAGGGATTCAACATTACACATGTAGCTGAAACCCATATCCATGCTGACTTTGCTTCTGGTCTACGTGACGCTGCGAAAAAATTCAATGCCACTGCATATGTATCTGACGAAGGCGGTGAAGATTGGAAGTACGAGGATATGCCTACCGATACTGTATATGTAAAAGATGGGGATATCATCAATGTAGGTAATGTAGAACTGAAAGTAATGCATACCCCTGGGCATACACCAGAAAGTATTTCATTTGTACTGACGGACCGTGGTGCCGGCAGTGAAGAACCAATGGGCATATTTACTGGCGACTTCCTATTCGTTGGTGACATCGGTCGTCCTGACCTACTGGAAGAAGCAGCAGACATGGAAGGCACTACTGAAGAGGGTGCCAACGCAATGTTCGATTCCCTTAAGAAAATGAATGACTTCCCAGATTTCATGCAAGTATGGCCTGGACATGGTGCAGGCAGTGCATGTGGTAAATCATTGGGCGCAGTTCCTTTGTCCACCCTCGGATATGAGCGGAAGAATAACTGGGTGTTTGACTATAAGGACAAAGACGATTTCATCAAAGAATTGACGAGTGACCAGCCCGAACCACCTAGCTATTTTGGGCAGATGAAGAAAGTCAATAAAGAAGGACTTCCAGAGTTTAAAGTGAAAGATGTAGAGATAGACACACCTGATGAATTACCTGGCCAAGTGTTTGACCTAAGAAGTAAGGAAGCATTTAAAAAAGGCTTTAAAAAAGGTGCTATAAATATTCCCTACAACGATAAATTCCTACAGTTCGCAGGGTGGTATATCGATTTTGATCAGCCAATGACCGTTATCGCGAATCCTGAAGACAGCAAGACATTACAGGAAGATCTAGCAGCCATTGGTTTTGATGATTTGAAACTGATTGTGCCTGAAGATAAAGCCGATAAATATTTCGATGACTCCTATGATAATATATCTCCTGAAGAGTTTGTCGAAAACTACAAGGATAAAAACATCCTCGATGTCCGTTCGACTTCAGAATTTGAAGGAGGCCATCTGGAGAATGCACACCATGTTCACTTTGGCCACCTCGATGAAAAAGAAGTGCCGTTCGACACTGACGAGGCAATCTATGTGCATTGCCAATCAGGTGTACGTTCAGCAATCGCTATGAGCGCGTTGAAAGCACGCGGTTTTGAAAACGTCGTCAATATTGAAAAAGGCTATGGCGGCATCAAAGAAGCGATGAAGTGATGGATATATCTTTCATTATCGTGATATTTCTGATCGGTTTCGTCGGTTCCTTCATATCAGGTATGGTTGGAATCGGAGGATCCATCATCAAATATCCTATGCTGCTGTATATCCCCCCTTTGCTGGGGGTGGCAACCTTCACTTCCCATGAAGTTGCAGGGATAAGTGCCGTTCAGGTATTCTTTGCAACAATAGCGGGAGTGTGGGCTTATAAAAGCAGTGGCTACCTCAACATGAGGTTAATCGCATATATGGGGGGCGCAATCCTGATTGGTAGCCTGATAGGTGGATATGGTTCTGAGTTCCTTACAGAAACCCAGATTGATATCGTCTACGCTATCTTAGCGACTATAGCCGTCGTCATGATGTTCCTTCCAAAGAAAGAGATTCCTTTTAGTCCAGGAGATGATCTTCAGTTTAATGGTCCACTGGCCGCTGGCCTGGCTTTGATTACCGGTGCAGCGGCTGGCATTGTAGGTGCAGCTGGAGCATTTATACTAGTACCTATAATGTTGGTTGTCCTTAAAATACCCACACGGGTCACTATAGCCACCAGTCTTGCAGTGACATTCATCTCCTCGATTGGTGCTACCATAGGTAAAGTCGTTACCGACCAGGTGCTTTACGGTCCTGCAGTCATAATGATTGTTGCAAGTCTTCTTGCAGCACCGCTAGGGGCAAAAGCCGGACAGAATATGAATACAAAAGTCCTACAATGGATTCTGGCCCTGATCATTCTCGGTACAGCAATCAAGATTTGGACAGAAGTGGTTATGTAAAAGGTCTGCCTAATTAGGCAGACCTTTTACTTTTTCTCATTTTCAGTAGTGTTATATCGTCGTTATATCAGCATTCAAGCAGTTATACGTTCTATTGGTGCCTGGATAGTTCAGGACCCAATGTAATTAATGACAAGCAAGCTGCTTGTTGAATAATATATTTGGCGTTATATTGTGGACAGATAAGTGCAATAAGAGACGTCTGTTGTATGAATCATCCTGAATTACGATCAGGACGAATATGAAGGAGGACCTTGAAATTGGATATCACCCGGTATTTGCAACGCATCGGCTTAAAGGAGATAGAGGATGCAAATTATGATACTCTCCTGCAACTGCAATTACAGCACATGCTGCATGTTCCTTTTGAGAACTTAAATGTCATGTATAATATCCCAATCCCGCTGGATGTGGAGAATTATTATAAAAAGATTGTATTGGAACAGCGTGGTGGCTTTTGTTATGAGTTGAATGGTCTATTTAACTCTTTGTTGAAGAATCTTGATTTTAATACTTACTTCATATCAGCTACTGTTAAACGTCCCGATGGAACGTGGGCAAAACCAGGACTTCATGCTTCTCTGATTGTCGAGCTTGATCAACCCTATCTGGTCGATGTTGGTTTTGGTGATTCTACCAGAATGCCATTGCCTTTAACAGGTGAAATCAGGGAAGATGTAAGCGGGGTCTATCGTGTAGCCAAAGTGAAAGAGAAGATCTTTGACTTGCAGAGAAAAGAAAGTGATCATAGATGGAGAACGTTATTCCGCGCTGACATCACACCGCGAGAATTGACTGATTTTAAAGAAGCATGTCATTTTAACCAAAACTCACCAGAATCTCATTTTACACAAAAAGAAATTGTATCTTTAGCTACTTTGAATGGGCGTATCACACTTTCAGGAGATACTTTAATTACCACCGAAGAAGGAGAAGTACAAAAGATTGCTGTTGATGAGGACGATCAATCGTCCATACTTGATGAATGTTTTGGCATCAAATTAGAGCAACTGCTTTAATTCAGGTATAATGTTCTTTAAAGATAAGACGAACGGCCTGGAAATCTTGAGTTAAGATTTCCAGGCCGTTTTTAGTTGAATCCGAATCAGACATTTTCATCAATTTTATGCAATTTCAATACTGATGAAAAATTTATATATTATCTCAGATAAAAATATGGTAGCTGATTATTTAATTCGTTTAAACGTTTCTGAGATAGATGTTTCTGTCATAGGTCCCGTGTACTTAGATACTATGATTCCTTCCGAATCTATGAAATACGACGTCGGAATCGACACAACCTGATAAGTGGTGCTCACCATCCCATCTTCATCAATTGGTACAGGAAAGTTTAATCCATATTCTTTATAAAACTTCTCCATATCTTGATCACTACTTTCCTGATGCATCATGTTCACAGCTACGATTTCAACTTCATCCTTGTTCTTCTCATAGAAATTCCTCATATGAGGCATTTCCGCTTTACAAGGTGGGCACCAGGAAGCCCAAAAATTAAGCATTACAGGCTTATCTATCGCACCAAGCGAAATCGTCTCGCCATCGTAACCCTGCAATGTGAAATCAGGGGCTTCAGACCCTATATCAAGCCCTGCTTCAGGGTTGGATTCCAACGACTGGTTTACCTGTGCATCTTCTGCAACAGTTTGATAGATGGTGAAAAAGAGCGCACTCAAGATTATTATACCGATGAAATAATGTCTATATTTCTTCATCTTCTCCTCCTCTATTTACAGTCACAGAAAGATAGATGATGCTTAAGACGATGAGCCATTGCAGTAGGCTTAGATTGAATATTTCGGCACCGTTATAGATAAAGAAACGCACGATCAGCTGCAGTACGAGTAACGTTACAGCGGTACCCAATATAACTCTTATGCGCTTCCATTTGAAGTATATGAAGATAAGCGCAGCAAGTGACAGCACGGTCAGGAAGATGTAATGCCATTGGCCGAAAGCCCTTAGTTCAAGAAGGCCATAGAAGGTGTAGAAAGCAACGATGAATATAGCGTACGCTTCTGCGTGAAACAGTGTTTTCATCCTATAGAACATATATATGAAAGCAACCACCATAGCTATAAGGAGACCGATAGGACCGCCATCAAAATAAAAGACACCTAGCGGATTATTGAGAAATTCACTCCAACTGAATAATATGTATGTTCCTTTGTGGATTAAAAAGACCATTATAAGCGCGTTTGTCCATTCATTAAACAGTTCTTTCTTATACTCAGCTTCCCAAAGCATCAGATAGCTGACCAACAAGCTCAATAGAAGTACAATATATATCCCCGGTATTGATATAGTTCCAATATTAAATGATTCGATCATGCCATCAACCCAATTCTTTATGATTTATCAAGACGATTTCAATCATCCCACGAAATAACCGGTGAATAAAGTATATTGCTTCATTTCAATTTCTTGACCCCAAATCCCACCATATTATCGTAAATATTTGTAGAGAGCAGTTTGCTGGCTAAATTAAGGGCAAGTGATCCTCGTGTTGTCCTATAAACAGACTTAACGCGATTGTTTAATAAAGCATCATACATTATATCCCGCGTTTTCGTCATCTCAGGCGCACGGTTGAAAGCCCTCATCATAAATGCCTTCATGTTCTCCATCTGTTCACTATAGTCGGCCCCTCCATCTTCCATATAATTCTGGTTAAAGGCAGTTTCTCCAAACGATGTTTTCACAACTCCAGGTTCTACCATCACAACCTCAACACCCAAATTTTTCACTTCCTGTCTAAGCGCAGTGCCTATTGCTTTGATACTATGCTTCGTCGCAGCGTAGTATCCCATGCCAGCACTCGAAACATGCGCTGCAGACGAACTGGTTATGACGATTCTGCCTTCTCTGCGCCGACGCATCGAAGGTAAGACTGCTCGAATGGTTTCTACAGCACCAAACACATTCACTTCAAACTGTCTCCTCATTTCACTCCCAGGCACAGCCTCTATCGGCCCATAGACGCCGTATCCAGCATTTACTAGAACTGCATCCACGATACCAATCTTCTTTTCTATCATCTGATGGGTCTCTTTAATTTCTTCAGCATTGACGACGTCCATAGGAAAGGCAATCGCGCCTTCTTTGACAAGAATGTCCAGTAGATGAATACGGCGGGCGCTTACACAGATTATATGCTCCGTCTCTTTTAATAGCTTCAAGGCAGTTGCCATTCCAAAACCACTTGAAGCGCCTGTAATCCAAATTATCTTCTTCACAGCCTGCCTCCTAACCCTATTCAACTTTATTTCCCTTTGAACATATTAAATAATTTATTCAAATACCCACCTTTTTCTTCTCTCTGTTCAACTTCAGAGCGGTCTTCTGCTGCTTCTTCCTGTACTTCATAGTTGCTGTACTGGTTCATATCTATGTTCGAAGAAGCATCGGAAGCTGGCGCTTGAGTATCATTGCCAACTGCTACAGGCGTATCAGAAGATTCCTCTTCCGTTTTTTCAAATTTCTCATCCACTTCAACATCCTCATAATTTTGGTGCTCCTCAATTGCTGTAGCAGCACCTTGACTTTCGTATGCACTATTTTCATCATTATAGTTCAATGAAAGCGTTTGTGCTTGTGTGCCGTACTCATCTAACCGCTCTACCAATCTATGTACATTGTTTTTAAGTTCCCTGTTTTCCTGCTGCATGGTTTCCAACTTTTCCATGACAATTCCCAGCATATGATTGATGTCATTATTAGTGACGTTCGCAGGCATGTTGTTCTCTTTTTCATTGACGATATCCGATACTTGGGAAATTATTTCATCAGCAGCTGTTTCAAGTGTATATCCTGGTTTTTTAGCTGTTTTAATGAACTCTTGCAGGACAGCAATATCATTCTGCGAAAATAATCTTCTATTATGCTCGTCTTTGGCAACTTCATAGTTCCTGTCTTCCAGTAATCTTACATACTTACGGACGTTCTGATCCGAAAGTTCAACTTTATCCTTAACTTGTGCAGTCGTATAAAATATCGCCTGGTTTAATTCTTTCATGATATCTTCTCCTTAACATAATGTCATTATAGCTGAAAAAAGTAATTTTCTTTTCTTATGTAAATAACAATAGCACATTTCATCGTATCGTTGCAATAACGATGGTGCTACATACGTTATATTTTATTTAAATACCCTTTATAATTGAGTTTATAAGACATTATAATATCGTTATAACTAAATGATTTCATCGTTTTTAATAACGCTATATGATCATTGCCACTTGAACATTTTTAATATCATTCAATTCAGATTTTTCTTTTAGTAATACATTAATTCCGTTTATAATGGATATATGTTCGATGATTTTAATTTTTAATCGAGAAAGTGCATTAGAATTAAAAATATTATTTATAAAGGAGTTCTACATGGGTTACAAAAAAGAAACTGAAATGATCGTAGATAATAAACGAGGATTGGATTACAGCACCGCAAACCAACCTTTGTATTATTCAACTGCCTTTCTCAGACCTGACCTCAACGCAGAGGAAGGCTACCTTTATGTACGGCATGGCAATCCCAATAGGGATAAGCTCGAAGAAAAACTTGCCAGCCTGGAAAATGGGAGACACGCCTATGCATTCAACTCTGGGATGTCAGCAATAAGTGCCGCTTTGATGACATTTTCACCGGGTGATCATATTATAATGCCTGCCGATATGTATGGTGGCACCTACCAGCTGGTGAAAACTATTTTAAAACGGTTTGGGCTGAGCTTCACTGAAGTAGATCAGACAAATATAGATAATGTAACTGATGCGGTCAATACAAACACTAAAGCAATTTATATTGAAACCCCGTCAAATCCGACGCTTAAAGTGACAAATATAAAAGCGATTACCCAATTCACTTCTGCCAATAATATTAAAACACTGGTCGATAACACTTTTATGACACCTTTGGGACAAAACCCTCTGGATTTGGGTGCTGATATAGTGATTCATAGTGCAACCAAGTTTTTAAGTGGGCATAGTGACTTGATTGCCGGAGCAGTCATTGTAAACGATGATGACATAAGTACCCTTCTTAAAGAACTTCAGGTCGTCATGGGACTTGCACTTGGCACGTACGATTGTTGGACATTGAACCAACACTTGAAAACATTGGGTATAAGATGGAAACAATCTATTAGCAACACTGAAAAGATCCACCAATTCCTTATCTCCCATGCAAAGGTTGAAAAGGTGTATTACCCAATAGACAGTTCGGTGCATATGAGTCAGGCCAACCATGCAGGGGCCGTAATCAGCTTTAAATTGAAGAACGAAGGTCAGGCACAAAAATTCGCAGATCACCTCAAAATTCCATTGATTTCGGTAAGTCTTGGGGGAGTAGAAACTATTTTGTCCCATCCTAAAACTTCTAGCCATAAAGATTTGTCCGAAGCAGAACAGAGAGAAAAGGAAATCACCGATGGCTTGTTCAGATTATCTGTAGGCATTGAAAATTCGGATGATCTGATATCTGACCTTCAAGCTGCTCTTGAAACAATCTAAAAATAGCTCTCCTTAACAATAAAAACACCTTTAGTGTTGAATTTCAAAATTCAGCCATAGAGGTGTTTTTGTGTGTGAGCATCCTTCACCATTTTTTCATCTATCGTATTCTATTTACTGTTGGCTTTATTTATTTCTTCCATTGATTGAATGATGCTGTTCCTGAAACCGAGACTCTCCAATTTCATGACACCCTGTATCGTTGAACCACCAGATGTCGTAATCTGATCTTTCAGCATACCCGGGTGCAATTCAGTATCTATCACCATCTTCCCTGCACCTCTGATCGCCTGCGCTGCAAGCCTATAGGCTTGGTTTCTCGGAAAACCAACACTCACTGCCTTATCGGCCATCGCTTCTATCATCATAAATACATAAGCCGGGGAAGAACCTGTCAGGGAAGGTGCGTACTTGATTAGTGACTCATCTACCCACTCCACCAGAGCTATCGTAGAGAACAACTCAGTAAGAATACTTCGTTCTTCCTCTGTAACATGCTTATTCCCTGTCATAATCATGACCCCTTCTTGTGACGACACAGCAATATTGGGCATGTTCCTGACGACTTTATAGCCTGGTAGTGTAGTTCCCAGTTCTTCTAAAGAAACATCAGCAGCAATTGATACGTATAATGCATCTGCTTTGGTATAGTGCTGAATTTGCTTAAAAGAATCCAGCACTTGGCTTGAGCTTACGCCGTTTATAATGATGTCGCATGCATGCAGTCTACTGTAATCAGTATCTATCTCAATCCCTTTTCCTTTATTGAACAGTTCAAGTTTTTTCAGGTTGCGACCGACCACAATAATGGAATCTTTCATCTCCGGGTAAATTAGTAACCCCCTTACTATGTGATCGACCATTTTTCCAGCTCCGATAAATCCAATTTTTTTATTCATATATACTCCTTTCAGCCTTTAAAAGGCTACAATTGTCAGTTCTATTAAGTTACGGCATTACAATATATCGCCATGCATTATAACGATATATCGCTATGCAATATAAATAGGCAGACCGCTAACATATCGGTCTGCCTATCGGACTCCATCAACTTAAGAGGGCTCCATCTTCTTGCGACTTAAGATTTAACCTCTCAGAGACTGCATCATGTATTTCTTTATATTTATCTGGGTGCTCAGTAAGTTTCATACCATAGGAAGGTATCATACTTTTGATCTTGTCTTCCCAATTGGGATATTCCTCGGGGAAACACCTTTTCATAATATCCAACATCACATCTACAGATACTGACGCGCCTGGGGATGCTCCAAGAAGGGCTGCGATGGAACCATCTTCAGCAGTTATGACTTCTGTACCGAATTGAAGTGTCCCCTTGCCACCTTTTTCTGTATCTTTTATAACTTGAACACGTTGTCCTGCCACTACGATATCCCAATCTTCGCTCTTGGCTGTAGGTATAAACTCCCTCAAATCCTTCATCCGTTCTTCACTTGACTGCAACACTTGTTCAACAAGGTATTTGGTCAAGCCCATCTCCTTCGCACCTGCCGACAGCATGGTCAGCACATTGTTGGGTTTGACAGAACTAATGAGGTCAAAATAAGAACCAGTTTTCAGGAATTTAGGCGAAAAACCTGCGAAAGGCCCGAACAATAATGACCTTTTGCCATGTATATGCCTCGTATCAAGATGTGGCACTGACATTGGTGGAGCACCGACTTTCGCTTTACCATATACTTTCGCTTCGTGCTTCTCCACAATCTCAGAATCTTGACATACCATGAAGATGCCACTCACCGGGAAGCCGCCTATGCTTTTCGACTCCGGGATGCCAGTCTTCTGAAGAAGTGGCAAGCTGCCTCCGCCTGCTCCAATAAAGACAAATTTTGATGTATGATATTCTACTTTATCAGTATCAAGGTTCTTTACTTTAACTTGCCACTCTCCGCCTTTTGTCCTGCGGATATCCATGACCTCATGTCTGGTATGCATAGATACATTTTTCTTTTCAAGATTTTCAAACAACTTTTTAGTCAAATTGCCAAAATTAACATCTGTACCTGATTTGATTCTTGTAGCCGCAACAGGTTTATCAAAATTACGGCCTTCCATCATCAATGGTAGCCACTCTTTCAGCGTTTCGCTGTCGTCAGCAATTTCCATGCCTTCAAAAAGTGGATTCTCAGAAAGCGCTTCGACCCGTTTTTTTAGAAATTCAACGTTTTTTTCACCTTCGACAAAACTGAGATGGGGCACCGGCATTATAAAATCTTGAGGACGCTCCATGTCTCCTTTTTCTACAAGATGAGCCCAGAACTGTTTGGAAATCTGAAACTGTTCGTTGATATGTACTGCCTTTGATATATCAAGAGATCCGTCCGCCTGCTCAGGAGTATAGTTGAGTTCACAAAGCGCTGAGTGTCCTGTGCCAGCATTATTCCAAGGATCGGAACTTTCTTGCGCAAGAGCATCTAGTTTTTCGAAAACCTTCATGTTCCATTCAGGATTCACTTCTTTCAGAAGTGTGCCCAAAGTCGCACTCATGATGCCGCCGCCAATCATAATGATGTCACTCTTGTTCATTACACTGTTCATAATATCTCTAAGCTCCTTATCAATATCAATAATATTGTTGTTGAAACGATAACATCATTTCAATCATCCATCTCCGGTGTTTAGGGTTGCCCACTTAAGCATAGATGATATACTAAAATGCAATTGTAAATTCACTATTCATCATATATTGATTATACTCCTTTTATAAGTCATATAAAAGGGGGCTTATATATGACATACAATTTATATTTATGACATACTTTTGGAGCTGTTATCATGACCTTTAAATTCATATATATTTTTCTGCCTCTTCTCCTTTTTGCTTTCCTCATTCTGATTACAGATATACAAAATGCTGCAGGGGGTATTTTCATTTACTTTCTTATCATGGCAGCACGTTTCGTTTATGACAAGATAAAGGAAAAGGATAAAAATAAGGGCACCTAGGAGGTCATTCTCCAAGGCGCCCTTATTTAGTCAGGATACTTTTTCGTTGACGTATTCTACAAATGCGTCTATGTCACCTTCTACGACATCTACCATGGCTATTTTGCCCATTCCTTCAGGGAACTCTATAATCAGAGTGTCGTTTTCAGAAGCAGCCCTTACGATATCATTATAGCTGAAGACCCTTCTATAGCTTTCTCCACCCATGTCCACATTCATGATCATCCGTTCGTTAGTCGTTATATAAGCACCTTTGAACTGGGTTTGTTCGCCCACTTTATAAATGAGCGTGCCCTCGATATGAGGTCCAAACTTCTCCGTAGGATACAATTCATCCTCGTTTATTTCTGTCAGTTTCATTGGTTTTCACTCCTTGAAAGAATATATGATAATATAGCCTCTTTTTTTCGGCATTCGAATAATTCAAGTCAATCTTGATGGATTTTCCAACCTTTACGCGTTGCTACTGCAAGTAATCTCGGGTCGGGCTTTACGGCTACTGGATTCCCCACCAATTCGAGCATCTGCAAGTCTGCATAACTATCGCTATATGCTTCGCTATTCTGCCAATCCACTTTTTTATCTGCGAAGTGTTTTTTGATGATATCAATTTTACGTTCAGCATAGACACGTTCAAACTTGGACTTCGAATCCAGATGTTCGCCACTATAATTAACTTGAGAGCCTATTACACAATCTATATCGAAATCCTTGAATACAGATTCCAGCAAAGGTTTGAAGGCTCCTGATATAAGCATGATATAATAATTATCCTGTTTCAGCTGCCGCATCTTGGCCAAAAGTGGCACTCTCAAATCTTCGATCATATCATTCGCCACATCTCTAAAGAAAGATTCAATCTCTTTTCTCGAATTCCTCTTAAAAGACCTCAGATAGTATTCCATGGCTTTATGCTGCATTGTATGTTTTTTGACGAGTTTCAGTTTATAGCCGATATATACAGGCGCGAATGCACTGATGAAACGCCTATGGTTTTTTTTGAATTGGGGATGATTTTTCAAGCGTTCCATAAGTATATTAAATGTTTCGTATGGATATAAAGTTCCATCAAAATCAAAAAGGGCAACTTTCATCTGAAATTTCCTTTCTTATGGAGTCATTACCTATAATGTATTTTAACATATGAGGCACTTTTCCTGTGCTCCTATGTTTCGTGTGAAACACTCATAATTCTCCATACTTTTAAGCTTATGATATATTATCTGACACATACTATGTTGACGAATGATCAATTCTACTATTCACCTGGTTCAAATGCCGGTTCCAAATGCCCTTCCTCACTCAAATCATCCAAAAAGTCATACACTTCCTGTGAGGTGAATGCTTCCTTCGCTGCCTGAATTGCTTCTGTATCCTTATTATCTTCCCTTGCTACAAACTGAATTGCAAACGTATCATTCTCATCTTCCTCAAGCAATATTGCATCTTCTGTAGTCAAATCGATACTCGCTATATAAGTTGGATAATTGAAGACCAATTCCACGCCATCTTCATATGCTCCTGTAAGATTGAGCAGATCTATATGGGTAAATTCTAGATTTTTTGGGTTCTCTTCAATATCATCGACAGTGGCGGTATGTTCTGCCCCATCTGCCAGGCCAATGATATCATGCTGATCGAGGATCATCAGGGCACGCGCTTCGTTCGTACCATCAGAAGGAATTGCAACTTCTGCACCTTCTTCAAGTTCATCAATGGAGTCATAGGTCGGTGAATAGAATCCTACAATGGCGTTATATATGGGTTGTAACGCCACTAGATCGCCACCCCTCTCCTCATTGAAATTTTCCATGAATGGCGTATGCTGGGCAAAATTGGCATCAACTTCTTCATTCAGGAGCGCCTCATTATATTGGATGTTATCAGACACCTCAACCAACTCTATTTTATATGGTTCTTCAATCGCTTCTCCAGCAATCTCGACTACATCCGTCATTGGAGGCAGGTGTGAGGCGACCTTCACTACCTTCTCTTCTTCCGATTTCCCACCGTCTGCCGAGTCTTCAGTACCGCTTCCCCCATCACTGCATCCAGCTAGAAGCAAAGCTAAGCTACCCAATAAAATACTTTTTTTAAACACGATATATCTCTCCTTTTATATGACTCATCTCTTATCCAATCTTTTTGCGGTATACATACCAAGCCATTGTACCATGATGACGAAAATAACTATGATTACTATGGACGTATACATAATATCGGTCTCATATCGCTGATACCCATATCTTATGGCAAAGTCACCAATACCGCCACCCCCTACGACTCCCATAATCGTGGAGTAGGAGATAAAGCTGACAAATGCCGTAGTAAAGCCGATTAGCAATGAACTCCTTGCCTCTACATAGAGGAATTTCCATACGAGCTGTAAAGTGGATGCACCCATCGATTCCGCTGTTTCCATAACACCTTTTGGCACATCATGCAGAGACTGTTCGACGAAACGTGCATATAATGCTATAGCAATCAGCATCATTGGAAATGATGCTGCAATCGGATCTCCAGTAGCTCTTCCGTATACTGCACGGATCAAAGGCTGCATGACAACTACGAGCAATAGGAAAGGAAATGAACGTATGATATTTATAAACACATTGGACAGTTGTTGTATGTACCTGTTCTCCAGTGGATTCCCTTTAGCCGAGAGAAATAGCAGCGTCCCAAGCGGTAAGCCCAATAGTATGGCTGCAGCCATGGCAAAACCCATCATGATGCCGGTTTCATACAGACTGACAGCTAGCTTTGGTGCATACTCAATAAGCCTCTCGATATATCGGTTGAATTCAGTCATCCCTCAACACTTCCAATATCCGTTCATGGTATGATTTGATGCTTCTTTCATGCGGTTTGTTCACTACTTCTACCGTATCGATTAGTTTTCCTTTTTCCAAGACTGCTGCCCTATGGCATAACGCTTTAATAACATGCAATTCATGAGTCACCACGATAATCGTCATATCATACTCCCTCTGGGCTTTTCTCAACACATCAACTATTTCATATGTAGTATTTTCATCCAGCGCAGAAGTAGGTTCATCACAGAGAAGTACTTTGGGGCGGGTGATCAGGGCACGAGCGATGCCAACACGTTGTTTCTCACCTCCTGAGAGCTCCGCTGGATAATTTTTACGTTTATCAGCCAAACCTACAAAATCAAGCACCTCTTCGAGCGATAGAGACTGCTCATAATTATGGAGCATCAAGGGCAACCGTACATTTTCTTCAACCGTCTTGTTGCCTAATAGATTGAAATGTTGAAAGATCATACCGATATCTTTTTGATGATCTCTCAGCGCCTTTCCTTTCAAGCGACCTACATCGACCCCTTCCATCTTGACTGACCCCTCGTCTGGTATTTCCAGGGCATTGATGAAGCGCATCAATGTCGACTTTCCAGCGCCACTCTCTCCGATTATGCCAAACACTTCGCGCGCTGCAATCTTCAAAGTCACGGCATCGACCGCCTTGAATGTACCCTCTCTCCCTGTAAAGGATTTTGAAACAGTTTCGATCTCGATCATTTCTCAAGCCTCCTGATTGATCCTCCTAAACATCGCCGATATAACGTTGTCTTCATGATCTAATGCGTCTATATCTCCGTCACAGAAAATATTTCAGACAAGCTCCAGTCTTTCCTTATAACATTTTCTGCAGACGGGCACATATTCTTCGTCACCGATTAAAATGCTCTCCCCTACATTTACGGGACGGTCATCCAACAGGCGCATGTTCAAAGTTGCCTTTTTATTACAGTATTGGCAAATCGTCTTCAACTCATCCACTGCATCCGACAGTTCCAACAGCGTACGGCTTCCTTCAAAGAGCTGATTGCGGAAATCAGTCTTAAGTCCAAAACAGATTACCGGTATGTCCAGGTAATCCGCGATATCACTGAGGCGCATGACATCATTCTTGGACAGGAATTGAGCTTCATCCACTACAATCGCGTGGACTTCTTCTTCCATATGGGTCTTATGCACTTCATCGTAGATATTATCAGTTATATACTCACACATCAGTTCCAATCCGATGCGCGACTTGATCATTTTATATCCGCTTCTCGTATCTACTCTTGATGAGTACGCCAAGCAACGTTTCCCCTGAGTTGTATATTGGTGATGAGTGGTGATGATCTGATTGCTCTTATTGCTTTGCATCGTGCCGTAACGATAATATAATTTTGCCACTGTGCACCCTCGACTTTCTTCCATTGATTTCCGTATACCCCGGCGCACATTATAATACCACATTTGTGTGTACTTCAATAACCTCTTTGTCATTGTAGGAATCATTATCTTGACTTATTTACTATGATATATTAAAGTGATTTAAATTCCTACTTAAATGATATGAAAAGAGGCGTATTTTATGAACACCATCGCTCATCCTGTAAATAAGATGAAAAGTTCTATAGCCACACAGTCATCCGCCATGAATCCAGTTCAAAAATCACTTGTTGGCGGAGGCATAGCAGCAAGTCTTCTGCTCTTCATATATCTCGCTGCTACACAATCGATGATGCAGCCGGTATTGCTGCTCATCGGATTAGCACTCGGTTTTACATTGTTCCACGCGCGTTTTGGGTTTACGTCTGCTTTCAGAAGAATGATGTCAGTCGGCAATGGCCAGGCCATGAGAGCCCATATGTTGATGCTAGCCGCTGCGGTTACACTGTTCGCCCCCATCCTGGCGTTCGGCATATCGTTCTTCGGCGCTGATATAGCAGGTTATGTTTCGCCGGTCGGAGTGAGCTTGATAGTCGGTTCCTTCCTGTTCGGCATCGGCATGCAGCTTGGTGGCGGGTGTGCCTCCGGGACACTCTATTCCATAGGTGGTGGCCGTACCGTAATGTTCATCACATTACTGTTCTTTATCGTTGGTGCTACAGTCGGTGCGTATCACCTGCCGTTTTGGACAGAGGAACTTCCAGCATTCGAACCCATTTCCCTCGCTACATCCACAGGCCTCGGATATGGCGGGTCATGGGCTCTTTCCATCGCCCTCTTTGGTTTGATCGCATGGATTACGTTGATTGTAGAAAAAAGGAAAAATGCACCTAAAATGGCTCCGTTGCCGACAGAGAGCGGATGGAAACGCATATTTAGAGGCTCATGGCCCCTGTTTACAGCAGCCATCATTCTCGCTGTATTGAATGCCTTGACCTTGATGACCCGCGGCACACCTTGGGGAATTACTTCTGCATTTGCATTATGGGGTTCAAAAGTTGCTGATTTCCTTGGGTTCGATGTAGCCCAGTGGGGATATTGGCAAGGTGCAAATGCGACTGCACTTGAATCTTCTATATTTGCAGACAGCACCACTATACTGAATTTTGGTGTGATTCTAGGTGCATTCATCGCTTCAGCCCTAGGTGGATTATTCAAATTCACCAAAATAACTCTAGGGAACTTCTCAGCATCAGTCATCGGTGGATTGTTGATGGGATATGGTGCCCGTCTTGCGTTTGGCTGTAATATCGGAGCGTACTTTGGAGGAATCGCCTCCTTCAGCATGCACGGATATATCTGGGGCATAATGGCGCTCGGCGGAACGTTTCTTGCTTTATACCTAAGGCCTCTATTTGGACTATCCGTCCCTAAATCCAATGATTCAGTATGTTAAATCAACAGCAAGGCATCGCTTAATGATGTCTTGCTGTTTTTATTTGATTTTTACTCACATAATGGAAATTGAACATCAAAAATAAGGGTAAAGAACAATATCACTTTACAGAAGGAGCATCCACTAATGAGAAACCAAATAAAGCAATTCATCAATGGAGAATGGGTCGATAGTGCCAGCGGAGAAACCCTGGACGTCATCAATCCAGCTACTGGAGAAGCTTTCGGAAAGATTGCGAAAGGAAACGAAGAAGATGTCAATCGTGCTGTTGAAGCAGCCTATGCTGTGTATCTGGAATTCCGGCACACTCCTGTTGAGGAACGGCGCGCCATGCTGGACCGCATCGTTGAGGAATATACGAAACGTAAAGATGAACTGATAGAAACGATGACGGATGAGTTGGGGGCACCACTCGGTTTATCAGAGAAGACCCACTACCAGGCCGGTTTAAACCATTTCACTGCAGCTCGTGATGCTCTTGATACATTCGAGTTTGAAGAACGCCGCGGGGACGACCTCATCATGAAGGAAGCTGTTGGAGTTTCCGGGCTCATTACACCATGGAACTTCCCGACCAATCAGACTTCATTGAAACTCGCTGCTGCTTTTGCTGCGGGAAGTCCAGTCGTATTGAAGCCGTCAGAAGAAACACCATTCGCCGCAATTATCCTGGCTGAAATATTTGAAGCGGCCGGCGTCCCAAAAGGCGTCTTCAACCTTGTAAATGGAGACGGTGAAGGTGTAGGCGAGCCACTCAGTTCGCATCCTAAAGTACGCATGATGTCATTCACAGGTTCCGGTCCGACTGGCGCCAAGATCATGAGGAACGCAAGTGAAGATTTCAAAAAAGTATCCCTTGAACTCGGCGGCAAGTCCCCACTCATCATTCTTGATGATGTCGACGTAGACGAAGCTGCTGAAGTCGCTGTCCAAAAAGTGGTCCGCAACTCCGGTCAAGTCTGTACAGCAGGTACCCGCACATTGATACCCACTTCCATGAAAACAGAGTTTTTGGAAGCTGCGAAGAAAAAAATGGAAGCAGTTAAAGTCGGAGAACCGCGCACAGAAGGCGTTGAAGTTGGACCATTGGTAAGCAGCAAACAATTTGATACGGTTCAATCCTATATTGAAAAAGGACGCGAGGAAGGTGCAACCCTTTATCATGGCGGTACTGGTCATCCAGATGGCCTGGACAAAGGGTTCTATGTCAAACCGACCATATTCTCTGATGTTCAAAATGACATGGTCATCGCCCAAGAAGAAATATTCGGGCCGGTCATGTCCGTAATCACCTATAATGACATCGACGAAGCACTTGAAATCGCAAACGATACAAAATATGGATTGGCTGGGTATGTATACGGCAATGATCAGGACACACTACAGTATGTGGCAAGGCGCATCGAAGCCGGCACAATTGAGATCAATGTGGCTAAAGGACGTACCGATCTGCCATTCGGCGGATATAAACAGTCAGGTCTCGGTCGGGAATGGGGAGACTACGGAATAGAAGAGTTCCTTGAAGTCAAATCGATCAAAGGGTACTTTAAATAGGATTAAAGCATATTGCTTAAAAGAAGGGGATATAATCATGAAAAAATTGATTAATGACAAGTCACATTTCCTGGCAGATATGATGGATGGCCTCAAATATCGTGATGAGAAGATAGAAGTCATCGAAGAGACCGTAGTCGTCAGGCGCAATAAGAAGACAAGCGGCGTCGCGCTCATCTCGGGTGGAGGAAGCGGCCACGAACCGGCTCATGCTGGATATGTTGCCGAGGGTATGCTCGATGCTGCAGTCTGTGGAGAAGTATTCACTTCCCCTACACCTGATAAGGTGCTGGCCGCAATAGAGGCTGCAGATAATGGCGACGGTGTACTACTCATCATCAAAAACTATGCGGGCGATGTCATGAATTTTGAAATAGCACAGGAAATGGCTGAAGCGAATGGACATGAGGTGAAAGCCGTAGTAGTGCGTGATGATATCGCAATTGAAAACGAGGAACAAAGAAGAGGGGTAGCCGGCACAGTACTTGTGCATAAATATGCAGGATTCCTGGCAAGTAGCGGCCATAGCCTGAATACCATTAAAGAAAAGGTGGAAGAGATGATGACTTCACTCCACTCCATAGGCATGGCGATCCATCCCTGCATGGTTCCGACTACTGGAGAGTATGGCTTCGATCTACAAGATGATGAAATGGAAATCGGTATCGGCATCCATGGGGAGAAAGGTATATATCGTGAAAAGGCAGAACCTGTCGATAAAATCATTGAAAGATTGTTGGATGAACTTTCTAAATACAATGAACATGACGATCTTGTCGTGATGGTCAATGGCATGGGCGGAACGCCCCAAAGCGAACTCTCCATTGTTGCAAAATATACTGTGGAAAGCTTCAAAAGAAGAAATATGAAAATGGCAAAGCTGCTTGTCGGGGATTATATGACCTCCCTTGATATGCAAGGGTTCTCTCTGACGATAGTCGATGCATCCGATGAGCTGATGAAAGCATTAGAAGCAGAAACAAATTCGGATTATTTCAATTAGGAGGCTAAAGATGATGGATTCTGAGAAATTAATTTCACAACTCCACGGTCTGAAAGCAGTATTTGATGACAAAGAAAGTGAATTGACTGCGCTAGATCGTGAGATTGGTGATGGTGACCACGGCGTCAATATGAAACGCGGATTTTCTGCCGTGGCAGAAAAAGTCACTGAAGGTTCCACTCAGGAGATCTTAAAGCAAACTGGCATGACACTCATGAGCTCAATAGGAGGCGCAAGTGGCCCACTATATGGTTTCAGCTTCGTTAAAATGAGTGAAGTGGCGGAAGATACTATAGACTCAGAGAACTTGGCTACCATACTTGAGGTGTTTGCAAAAACAGTAGGTGAGAAGGGGAAAGTTTCGGGCGGTGAAAAAACAATGTTCGATGTTATCTCAAAAACTGCAGACCTACTCCGGGAGAAAGGATCACTCGACTTGAAATCGCTACAAGCTTTAGCAGATGATACAGAAGATATGGTTGCAACTAAAGGGCGTGCCGCCTATTTCAAGGAGAATTCCAAAGGTACGATTGATCCTGGTGCCCAAAGTGCAGTATACGTCATCCAAGCTTTGGGAGAAGGTGTGCAGAATGGCTGAAATACTTATCATCAGCCATAGTGCTGAAATAGCGGAAGGTACTAAAGCACTCATTTCACAGATGGCTGAGAATACCGTCATTCATGCTTCAGGCGGAGTGGATGGAGGAATCGGCACTAATATCGATCAGATCACTGAAATGCTGGATGAAGTCAGTGACGACACTCTTTGCTTCTATGATATCGGTTCAAGCAGGATGAACCTTGAGATGGCGATTGAAATGTATACTGGTCCCCATTCGATTTACCTGACTGAAGCCCCTATAGTCGAAGGGAGCTTTTTGGCCGCTGTAGAAAGTAGCATAGGTTCTACAGCAGATCAGATTCGTAAAAAACTCCAATCCATGAAAAAATAATTTTTAGCTATATGTGAACAAGCCCGTACTGCCTCTGTACGGGCTTGTTCACTATTCTTTAATCATCCGGTAGATTTTTTCAAAGTCTGCTCGGCCGAATATGACCGGCACAGGATAAAGTGGGTTGGCCTCGCGGTGAGCATTATCGATCATATGTGGAATGTCAGCGTCTTTTATGCCGGAAATCTTTTCGGGGATACCCATTGAAGCATTAAGTTCTCTGATGGCAATAATAAACTTGCGCGCCTTCTCTTTATCACCGTCGTCAGATTGCGTTATATTGACGATATCCGCCAATTCAGCGAGTTGGTAAGTGGCCACACCAAGTTTGCTATAATATTCAAGTACATATGGCATTATAACGGCGTTAGCTAATCCATGAGGCACATTATAGAACCCTCCCAGCGTGTGGGCTATGGCATGGACATTACCGACAAAGGCACGTGTGAATGCAAAGCCTGCTTTATATGCCGCTTCCTGCATGTTGCTCCTTGCCTCTATATCACCCCCATCATTAAAGGAATGGTATAGATTATTGAAAACGAGTTGTGCCGCTTCTTTGGCATTCTTATCCGTCTCCGCAGTACCGCCGTATCCGATGTATGCTTCAACAGCATGGGTCAAGGCATCCATCCCCGTCATTGCTGTAACTTTTTCTGGAAGTCCTATTGTAAGTAATGGATCGAGTATTGCTACATGAGGAATCAGTGATAGGTCCATCAAAGCATATTTTTCATCCGTACCATCATTGGTGATGACAGCCGCTAATGTGGTTTCGCTGCCAGTCCCAGCCGTGGTCGGAACGACAAAAAAAGGAGGCATGTTCTTTCTGACCTTAAATATCCCACGCATCTTGCTTATCGATTGATTCGGTTTTGTTACGCGTACTGCCGCAACTTTAGCGCAATCTATCGGGGAACCCCCACCGAATGCCACGACACCCTGGCAATTCATATCCTTATAGAGGCTTGCTGCGGACTCTGCATCCTTGATGGTAGGATTTGAGTGAACATCATCATATATATGCGCCCTTATCCCCATCGTCTCCAATTGATGAAGAAATTCGTCAAGTAGGCCCGATTTCGAAATTCCTTCATCAGTGACGACGAGAACGCTCTTCAAATGGGCCGCTGCAATCATCCGAGACAACTCCATAAGGCTGCCCTTGCCTTTGACGACTAATGGTTCACGCCAAGGGAGCCGGGTCATTATCCGCTTTACAACAAATTGATACGCTCTATAATATAGTTCCGTCATCCAATCACTTCCTCTATATCCAACATTATTATTGCTATTACATCAACTTAAATATAGCATATACTTATCATCAAATTCCGAAAAGAGGATGTCTCATGAAATCAATCATTCAGTTTATTTTTCATCTTGTCACTCCGCTCATACTAGGTAAAACAGTCGGTAAATTATCTACTAGATCCGCTCCAAGACAATACAAGAAGCTGAAACAACCGCCGTTTGCCCCACCGCGTAAAATCTTCGCGCCCATGTGGACTTTCCTATATCTGACGATGGGACTGGCCCATGCTCTCGTCAATAGGAAAGGGAATCGTCAAGCAAGTAAACTGTTCAAGATTCACCTTATGATCAACTATACTTGGTCGTTCCTATTTTTCCGACTCAGAAAGCGTCAATTGGCCTTGGTCAACAGTGTTATGATCTGGGTTACGATGTACGCCGTATTAACGAAATTCTTTAAGGTAAATCGGCTCTCCGGCATCATATTGCTGCCGTATACATTATGGACGACATTTGCAGCTTATCTGACACTGGGCAGTTGGTACCTAAACCGTGCAAAATGACAGGAACTGGCCTCGAAGCGATTGCTCCGAGGCCAGTTCTTATATTTTCAGACCATAATCATTTCAATGTTTCATCCATTCTGATGTAAGCGGCGATACCCGATAGCAACGGCAATATTGCAACGATGCCTATCGCCGCGCCAACACCAAGTAAATCTGCAGCGATACCCGCGAATAATGCTCCAAATGCATAGCCGCTATCTCTCCAGAACCGATAGACTCCCATAGAGGAGGCACGCCAAGCTGGCGCCGCAACATCACTAATCGCAGCCTGTAATGTCGGATATACCATCGCTGTACCCAATCCCAAAATGATGGCTCCAGTGATCCATAATCCATATCCTTGTGTAAAAATAATGAACCACAGAGCTGCAGCTTGCACTAGCATACCCGATACAATAAATGGCTTACGCCCCAATCTATCGCTTAAAGTTCCAGTAAAGAGTTGGAACACACCCCAAGCTGCAGGGTAGATGGCCACAATCATACCCACTTGCGGCACTGTCAGTCCTGCAGCCACAAAGTAAATCGGGAAGAGACCCCAGGCCATGCCATCCTTTAAATTGGTCGATAGTCCTGCAAGGCTTGCTGAAGAAAGGTTCCGGTCCTGCAGTGTCGTCCGTTTAAAAATCTGCTTTGCAGTTAGATGATTACTCTCTGTACCTGAATTTCGTTCCTCGAGTTCTAGATGCTGTTCAGTATCCTTAATGGTGATTGAGAGCAGCAGCCCCACCAGAGCAATTCCTATACCAATATAAAACGGTTCCGGACGCATTCCGTAATTTGAAGAGATAGAGGCTGATACCGCCGCGAGCACCGCCACCCCCGTGTAACCAGCAAATTCATTCAATCCCACTGCAGTGCCCCTCTGGTCGCTCCTTGCCAAATCAATCTTCATGTTAACCGTCATGGACCATGTCAGTCCTTGGTTTATGCCGAGCATCATGTTTGCAAGGACTATGATCCACCAGGACCCTGCCGTGATGATGAGGATCGGGACAAAAAGACCTATGATCCAGCCTACTATAAGAACACGTCTCCGTCCGTACCGGTCTGCAATACCACCTGCAAAATAATTGATTACCGCCTTGGAGAAACCAAATGTAATGATGAAACTGAGTGCTGCACTTGTAGAAATCAAGCCGAACTCCTCTTCACCGAGTAGAGGTAATACAGTTCGTTCGATTCCTACCATAGAACCGACAAAAAAGCTCATTACAACCAAGAAAGTGAACTGCATCAGATTTTCCTTTATACCTATTTTTACTTTATCCATAATCCCGGTCCTCCCGAACAAAATTACATATCATATTTGGGTATAATACCACCTGGGGTATATGTTTGAAAACCGATAGACTCAGTATAATGAAATCAACCACGCATATCTGATTCAAGTGGTTGCCAAACGATAAATCCTTTGTTACTATTTATAAGTTGTTGAACTAATATTACACTTATAGAGGCGCTGCGGACAATTTAATAAGTATATATAAAGGAGCTTAACTAATGGCAAAGACCAAAAAAGGTGAAAAGAAAGTATCCAATGTCTTTATTTATGCATCAATCATCATTGGCATCATGGTTGCCATAGGTGCCGTATTACCTGAGGAATTTGGGGCATTCACTGCAAGTGCCGGAGCATGGGTTACGGATTACTTTGGCTGGTATTATCTGATCATTACCGCAGGGATTGTATTCTTCTGTATCTTCCTCATTTTTAGTCCTATCGGTAAATTGAAACTCGGCAAACCGTATCATGAAAAAGAATTTAGAACGCTCCCATGGCTCGCTATGCTATTTAGTGCCGGTATGGGTATCGGTTTGGTATTCTACGGAGCGGCAGAACCGATCCAGCACTATCTCGCACCTCCTACTGCGGATCCAGAGACAGATGCTGCTATGATCGAAGCAATGCGCTCAACGTTTTTCCACTACAGCTTCCACACATGGTCAATGTACAGCGTCATTGCATTAGCCCTTGCTTATTTCCAGTTCAGAAAAGACGAAGTTGGATTGCTCTCCAAAACACTCCGCCCCCTACTTGGAGATCGCGTAGATGGGCCGATTGGTACCGCTGTGGACGTTTTAGCAGTATTCGCAACAGTTATCGGAGTAGCAGTTTCGCTTGGACTTGGTACATTACAAATCAATGGTGGTTTGAACTATCTGTTTGGAATTCCAATCAACATCGGCGTTCAAGGTGCAATTATAGCTGTCGTAACCTTCTTATTCCTAATGAGTGCCTGGAGTGGCCTGAATAAAGGCATCCAGTATTTAAGTAATCTAAACTTAGGCCTTGCGACCATTCTATTTATTGTCATACTCATCATCGGCCCGACAATGCTGATTTTGAATATGATGAGTACATCGACAGGCGCACTGCTTGATACTTTCCTTTTCAACAGTCTGGATGTTGCACCATTGAATGAACAGAAAAGCGTGTGGCTCGATTCATGGACAATCTATTATTGGGCTTGGTGGATGAGCTGGAGTCCATTTGTAGGGACCTTCATTGCACGGGTATCACGTGGCCGCTCAGTCCGTGAATTCGTCATGGCCGTCCTGCTTGTTCCTACTGCCGTAGCCATTGTATGGTTCAGTGCGTTTGGTACTACAGGCATCGAGATTGCTAAAGAGACGCCGCAAATTTTTGAAATGCCTGCAGAGACAATGCTATTCGGAATATTCAATGAATTGCCGATGAGCATGATTTTATCGATCATTGCATTGATGCTCGTTGCTTCATTTTTCGTAACATCTGCTGACTCAGCCACTTACGTCCTAGGCATTCAGACTTCAAATGGTTCTCTGCAACCTTCGAATAAAATTAAAATAATCTGGGGGGTTGCGCTTTCTGCAATTGCCTTCATCCTTCTTCTTTCAGGAGGAGAAACTGGGTTGTCAGCATTACAATCAGCTGCCATCGTTTCAGCATTCCCATTCAGTTTCGTCATCCTCTCCGTACTGGTATCCTTCTATAAGGATGCCAATGAAGAACGTAAACATCTGGGGCTTTCCATTACTCCAAATAAACATCGCATGCAAGAATATGTGGAGCAATCTGAAAAAGAACGTGATGAGGAGCTCGAAGAGGAACAAAAATTAAATTAGATTCCACTGACGAAAAGACATCAGAACCTTCTGATGTCTTTTTTCATTTACTTCCAATCAGTTTGCAAAATGCCTCCTAATCATTGATAATCGTACTAATACACATTAAAGATGAACCATCTTTACAAGTTTTGGTCAATATCCCCATAAAAGGGGTAAGTATGAAGAAACAGCTCCACTGCTTACTCTTTTTATGGTGCTTTACAAGATATAAAAAACTGTAAATATCTCAACCCTATCTAAAAACCGTTCATACACCCGGAAGTAAAACGACAGGATGGAAGGAATGAATCTCTTGAGCAAACCGATTGATAAACGTAGCCAAAGAAAAAACGAACATGTTCAGCATGCCTTAAACCAATCTCTGCAATCTGCACCATCCGACTTTGACGGTGTTTATTTCATCCACCAGTCACTTCCTTCCTTCAACCTGGATGATGTGAACCTCTCAACAGACCTCGGTCCTTTTCGTCTTGAGTTGCCACTCTATATCAATGCAATGACCGGGGGCAGCGAATGGACACGCTCCATCAATGGAAAGCTTGCTGCTGTCGCTGAAGCTACAGGCATTCCCATGGCAGTCGGTTCGATGCATGCTGCAATAAAGCAACCAGAGCTGTCGGACTCTTTCACTATTGCAAGAGAAAATAACCCAAATGGCCTTCTCTTTGCCAACGTAGGGGCGGATGTTTCAATGGAAGGGGCAAAAAAAGCTGTAGATCTTCTCAAAGCAGATGCACTACAAATCCATATCAATGCGCCTCAAGAATTGATCATGCCTGAAGGGGACCGTAATTTTAAAACTTGGCGTGACAACATCCAGCAGATTGCAGAAAAAATTGATATGCCTGTAATCATTAAAGAAGTAGGCTTTGGTATGAGCAAAGAAACACTTCAGATTTTAAAAAATATCGGCATCAAGTATGCAGACATCAGTGGTAAAGGGGGAACCAACTTCGCAACCATTGAAAATTCAAGACGCAAAAATCAAGAGATGTCCTACATGGATAACTGGGGCATTTCTACAGTCACATCGCTTCTTGAAACAAAACCCTTCCAACAAGATATGCATATACTGGCTAGCGGAGGGGTGCGTACACCTCTTGATGCTATGAAATGCTTGGCACTTGGTGCCCGCGCTGTAGGAATGTCAAAAATGATGCTGGAACAAGTCGAACACTCTGGTGTCGAAGCCGCTATCGAGTTCGTGGATCAGTTCCACCATCAGATGAAGAAAATTGCTATAATAACCAACGCTAAAAACATTGAAGAGCTGAGAAACCGGCCGATTGTCCTAAGTCCTGAATTGATTTCATGGCAGCAGCAACGGTCTATGGAACAGCAAGGGAGATTTTGATATGAAAAAGACGATTACTGTTATAGGTGCTGGTGTCGCAGGGCTTGCAAGTGCCATCCGATTACAGAACGAAGGGTTCCAAGTCACTATATTGGAGAAAGAGTCGACGCCTGGTGGCAAAATGAACCGGATTGACCTTGAAGGATATGCATTCGATCTTGGCCCCACCATTGTGATGATGCCTGAACTGTATAGGGAAGTATTCGAGATTACAGGCCGTAATCCTGATGACTATATCCCGATGATGCGCCTTGACCCCATGTACAGTGGATACTTTGACAATGGAACTAAAGAATATCAGGTGACAAACGACCTTGTTAAAAATATAGAGATGTTTGAAGAAATCAGCGATGAAGATGCTGAAGGATTTCTACGCTATCTGACAGATCTATACCAACGCTTCAATATTGCGAAAAAACATTTTCTGCAACGTCCGTTCAGAAACAAGAAAGATTTCTACAACCCATTCATGATCGGTCAAGGCATGAAGTTGAAAACTCTCAACAATGCTGAAAACTTAATGAAAAAATACATCAAAGACAAACGCATGCGCCAGATGATCAGCTTCCAGACCCTATATATCGGTATATCGCCATTTAAAGGCCCTTCGCTGTACACCATCATTCCCATGATCGAGTTTCTATACGGTATCTGGTTCATCAAAGGCGGGATGCGCACCATGGCGTCTGCCATGGAACGCCTATTTTTGGAAATGGGCGGGAAAATCACATATAACACCAGCGTAGAACAAATTGTCATAGAAGATAAAAAAGCAACAGGTGTCATGGTCAACGGTTCATTGCTTGCTTCTGATTATGTGATGTGTAATGCAGACTTTCCATATGCCATGAAAAATCTGGTCAAAGAGCCGGAGCATAAAGGAAAGTATCAGGACAAAAAAATTGATAAGATGGATTATTCATGTTCCTGCTTCGTTCTGTATCTGGGCATGGACCGTAAATACCCTGAACTTGATAACGTCCATAACTTTGTTTTCTCTGAAGATCTTGATACTAACATCAATCAAATTTTTGAGGGTGATGTCATCGAAAACCCATCACTCTATATGTATATCGCTTCAAAGATTGATCCTTCGCTCGCCCCTGAAGGCAAGGATGGTATATATGTATTAATGCCTGTATCAGACACACATACATTGAAATATAAGTGGACTGAGGAAACCTCCAATATGTACCGGGACAAAATCATGTCGAAAATCAGTAAACTACCTGGTATGGAGAACTTTGAAGAACAGATCGTAGTCGAAACCACTATGACACCAGCGGAATTCGAGGGGCGTTTCAACGCCTACAATGGTGCTACATTCGGACTTAGACCGACACTCACCCAAAGCAATCATATGCGCCCCCAGAGTAAAGCGACGCATTGCGACAATCTGTATTTTACCGGAAGCAGTACTCATCCGGGAGCCGGCGTACCGATTGTATTGCTCTCATCAAAAATAGCAGTCGAAGAACTGCTGAAAGATGAAAATCACCAATAGGAGACGTGAAGCATGATGGCTCATTCCAAACCTTCATTAAAAAATGATTACAACCATTGCCAAAATATAATCAAGCATCACTCGAAGAGCTTCTATTATGCTTTTTCTACCCTTCCCGAAAAAGATGCCGATGCAGTGTATGCAATCTATGCATTTTGCCGCACAGCTGACGATGCAATCGACCATGCCAAGAACATGGAAACTCGCATCGTAAATTTGGAAAGGCTGGAGAAGGAACTGGATAACTTCTTAAGCGGAAACGTCCCCAAAGCTCCCATGTGGCGTGCGTTGGCCGATGTGATGGGTCGGTATGATATCGATCCATCAATGCTCTACACTCAACTGGACGGCCAAAGAATGGATATCCGCTTTAAACAGCCTGAAGACATCGATGACCTGATCAATTACAGTAATCATGTTGCAGGGTCTGTCGGGAGGCTTCTTCTGCCTATACTATCCAATGACCTTACAGGTCCGCGCAGGCAAAATGCAGAAAAGCTTGGTGTTGCTATGCAAATCACCAATATTTTGAGGGATATAGGTGAAGACAACAGGGATCATGGTCGTATCTATATTCCAAAGTCGGTGTTGAAAAAGCATGGTTACACTGAAGAACAGCTTGCCTCAGGCGAAATCAACAAAAATTTCAGGGCTATGTGGGAGGATCTTGCTGGAACCGCTGAACAGTTATATGACACTGCCCGTGAAGAAATTACATACTATAAACCGGAAGCCAGGCTGCCGCTTCTCCTCTCACTCTCCATATACCGTGAGATCTTGAATGAAGTTCGCCACAATGAATATGACTGCTTCTCCAAGCGAAACTCAGTCTCTTTAGCCAAAAAGATAAAGATAAGGGAAGCGGAAAAAATATATATCAAGACACTTGAAGACAAATGATTGGGGGAGCATCATGGAAGAATCTCAAACAGTGGTTGTAATAGGTGGCGGCCTCGGAGGCCTCTCTGCAGCAATTTCCCTGAGACAAAGGGGATTCGATGTAACACTATACGAAAAGAATACACACTTTGGAGGAAAGCTGAACCGTCATGAACAAGACGGATTCGGTTTTGACCTCGGGCCATCACTGCTGACGATGCCCCACGTGTTCGAACGGCTTTTCACTGGCAGTGGAAAAGCTATGGATGACTATGTCCAAATTGAGGAAATACCCCTCCAATGGCGCGCCTTCTTCCCTGATGACTCCCATATCGACCTATATGGAAACCTTCAGAAGATGGCTGAAGAAAATCCTCAGTTCGGAAAAGAAGACATGAGCGATTATAGGAACTTCCTTGAGTATGCCAAAAAAATAGATAGAACCACGGTCCCTGGATATTTCGAAAAAGGACTTGATGATTTAAAAGATGTGCTGCGTTTCCATGGCCCAATCGAAGCATTTAAAGGGTTCGACTACCCATCCACGATGCAGCACGGCATAAACAAGAGGGTTAAAAATCCGCATATGCGAGATATGTTAGGTTATTTCATAAAATATGTCGGCTCAAGCTCATACCGAGCCCCGGCTGTGTTGAATATGATGGCCCATATGCAACATGAGCAAGGAGTATGGTATGTAAAGGGCGGACTTCATCGTCTAGCTGAAGGAATCACCCAGTTGGCACGAGACATAGGGATCAAGTTATATACGGGTGTATCTGTGGAGACAGCACTGACTGATGGACAAAACAACATAGAAACTCTGTTGCTTAATGACGGAAGCCGTATAGAAGCAGATTATTATGTTTCCAATATGGAAGTGTTGCCCTTTTATAGGCATGTACTCGACCGAATGCCGAAAAAGTTCGAGAAGCTGGAAAAACAATTTGAACCAGCCAGTTCAGGGCTGGTCCTACATCTCGGAGTCAATCGCAAGTATCCACAATTGAGACATCATAATTTCTTCTTCTCAAACGATTCAAAACGCAATTATGAAGAAGTATTCGAAAAGAAAATCATACCGGGTGATCCTACAATCTATGTAGTGAACACCAATAAGACTGATCCTTCACAAGCACCTGAAGGATATGAAAACCTAAAAATATTGCCACATATCCCACCTCTTCAGCAGGAACAATATACAAAAGAAGATTATATGAACTTCCGAAGTACAGTCCTTGAAAAACTTGAATCGATGGGACTTGAGAATTTAAGAAATCATATTGTTACAGAGTACATGTTGACACCTCATGATATCGAAAAAATGTACAATTCCGATCATGGTGCGATATACGGCACTGTATCGGATAAAAAGAAAAACAAGGGATTCAAACATCCAAAAAAAGATCGCGAGATCGGAAATCTATATTTTGTCGGTGGGACTGTAAACCCCGGTGGAGGCATGCCGATGGTCACATTGAGCGGTCAGCAGGTGGGCCGTATGATTTCTGAAAGTGCAGATCGTGAATAGTATCCTCCCCCGCAATCAAAGCATTTTTCATCTTCTTTCAATATTTCAACTGCGAGATAATCTAAATCAACTTTAGATCCCTCAGAAATCGAACTTAAAATGGGAAAGGATATTTCCCGGGCAATAAAAACATACTAAGATTAGTACCACAGGACCCGGCCAGGTCCTGTGGTACTATTTTCATATAGTAGGAGTGGAGATCAGGTCGACGAGGTTTTAGGATTTAGAATCCGGAATAAAAACGGGC
>NZ_BAABCK010000066.1:0-54907 GCF_039538805.1 Salinicoccus jeotgali
CCTACCCTCAATTCCTGAATCATTTTCAGCTTTTCTTCAAATGAATAATATTTGTCAGTCATAAAAGAACCCCCTCCAGGTTTACAGATGTTTTATTTCATCTGTAAACCTGGAGGGGGTCAAATCATCCGATTCCGGTCCAATTACAGTGACGATTCAGGACCGATATGATGCAAAAGTGCCAAGATGAAGACCTTGCCGACTTCGAGCATCGCACGCTCATCAATATCGAATTTCGGGTGATGATGGGGATAGACTGCACCCACTGCCGGATTTTGTGCACCTGCAAAGAAGAATGTCCCAGGTACATGCTGAAGGTAATAGGCGAAGTCTTCTGCAGTCATCATGCGTCCCTTTTCGATGATTGTCACATCTCTCATATGCCTGACGCAGAGTGACTTGAGCATTTCCGTTTCTTCAGCTGGATTGATCAGCGGGATGCAGCCGTAGGTAAAGTCGACATTAACAGAGGCGCCGCTCATCCTGGCAGTAAGGTCTGCAACATGCTTCACTTCTTCGGCAAGTTCATATTTCGACTGGATGTCAAACGCACGTAGCGTACCTGTAATCTGTGCAGTATCCGGGATGACATTCGGGGCGTCACCGCTATGGAAACTTCCTATTGAAATGACGCCCGGGTCATTCGGCCCCCTAAGGCGATGGGTGATCTGCTGCAGGTTCATGACGAGCTGGCTTGCTGTAGCCAATGGATCGATCGCCAGATGCGGTAATGCACCGTGTCCGCCCTTGCCTTGGATTGTGATGGCGAAGTTATCATCTCCAGCCATCGTCCCTCCTGACCTGAAGCCGAGCGTGCCGATCGGATCATCCGTCCATACATGTGCCCCATATATGTAATCGACTCCTTCCAGGCAACCGTCGTCGATCATCGATGATGCCCCACCAGGCAGCAGTTCTTCTCCAAACTGATGGATGAATACGATATCACCATGCAACTGGCTCCGGTGCTCTGCCATGACTTTTTCAACAGCCATGAGAGTGGCCGTATGGGCATCATGACCGCACGCATGACTGATGCCATCATACTTCGAGCGGTACGGGACATCTTTTTCATCATGGATTGGCAGAGCATCAAAATCAGCCCGCAGCGCCACCGTCGGCCCCGGATGTGCCCCCTTCAGATAGCCAACCACCCCATTCAGCCCCACATCACGCCTATATTCGATGCCGAGCGTTTCAAGGTGTGCAATGATATATTCCGGTGTATCCTTTTCCTGATACGATAATTCCGGATGCATATGTAGATGACGACGTATTTCGACCATCTCGGGATACAGTGATTCGAGCTGTGCAAATAGAATGTCTTTCATCGGTTCCCCTCTTTTCACATCGTTCATACTCATATTATTCCATAAAGCACGCCTGGAAGGAATGTCTTTTAGTGGCAGATCATGATGACCTTAAATTTTCTGAATTGACACACTAATAGTTCGTATGCATGGCATTTTGATGGTATCATGGAAGTGACAATATGAAAGGGTGTGTCTAAGATGACGAAGCAATCAGCTAAGCAGACGGTCTATGTAGACAAATTTACAGATGGCATCCTGGATCCGACGGAAGATATGTACTACAAAGTCAAAAATGGCGGCCATATCATCGCCAATACAGCCCCGGGGTGCTGGGGCCCGATGATCACTCCTGAATTGAAGGGTGGACATGAAGTGACGAAGCCGGTATTCGTGGAAGGGGCTGAAGTCGGGGATGCGGTCGCCATCCGCATCAATTCGATACGGGTCACTTCCATGGCGACCGCTTCAGGCAATGACAAGCCTATGGAAGGACGGTTCAACGGTGACCCATTCATTGCAGGAGTATGTCCGAACTGTGGTGCCAAAAACCCCAAATCCGTCACAGAAGGCATCGGCCAAGGCGCCGTCCGGTGTGCAGAATGCGGTGAAGATGTCACGCCATTCACCTTCACCAACGCCTACACGATGGTATTCGACGAAAAACGCTCTGTCGGCCTGACACTCGATAAGTCAGGTGCTGAAAAGGTGGCCCACGCAGGCAGACACTATATGGCCACCCCTGAAGATTCCATCCAGCATCCGGTTGTAACATTCGCCCCGCATGATATACCAGGCGTCATGGCACGGGTGATCCCTTTCCTTGGCCAGCTCGGCACCACCCCAGCCCGCCCGATGCCTGACTCCCATAATGCAGGGGATTTTGGCCAGTTCCTGATCGATGCCCCGCACGACTACGGATTGACTGAAGCTCAGCTAGTCGACCGGACCGACGGTCATATGGACGTCAATCGGGTCCGCGAAGGGTCTACTGTCATCTGTCCAGTCAAAGTGGCAGGAGGCGGTGTCTACCTTGGAGATATGCACGCCATGCAGGGCAATGGGGAAATCGCAGGTCATACGACGGATGTCGCCGGTATCGTCGACCTTCAAGTCGACGTCATCAAGAACCTCGCCATTGAAGGCCCGATCCTACTGCCGCTTACAGAAGATCTGCCGGCATTGGCCAAACCGTTTACTGATAAAGAAAAGAAAGAAGTGCGCCGGATGGCCGAAGCTTGGCACGTGCCGGAACTTGAAGAGAGCTATCCCGTATCCTTCATCGGCACAGGCGCCGATCTCAATGCCGCTACATTGAACGGCATGGAACGCGCAGCGAAGCTTTTCCGGACGGATGTCCCTGAGATCATGAATCGTGCCACCATCACAGGCAGCATCGATATCGGGCGCAACCCTGGGGTGGTGACCGTCACCTTATTGGCACCAAAGAGATATCTTGAACATGCGAAGCTGCTCAAGCAAGTAGAATATATGTATAAATGATAAATGCGCACCCTATCAGGGTGCGCATTTATCATTTATAGTACAGCTTGGGCAATCAGACGATCGAACCGTCTGATGTCGACTTTACGGCCCAGATTGATTTTGATGTTGCCGACTTTCGTCCAAAGTTCCACCTCGGCGTTCGCATCGAACATGCCGCCGGCATTCTCCGTCGACCACATATGGATTGCACTATACGGGAGGGAATACATTTCAACTTTCTTCCCCGTCAATCCTTGAGCATCCCTCATGATGATTCTGCGGTCAGTGAATATGGCCGAGTCGCGCAACGTCTTAAAAGCAGTTATCGCACGTTCTCCGTCAACGAGTATTTCTTCAGCATCCCCAGGAATTTCAGTCTCAAACTGCAGTGTCCAGGCAAATATATGTCCACCTTCCATCTTATCCCCCCATTCCAATAATTCTTCACCATATCTATACCGTCGTCGTATTCCTTTTAATCCATATGCTTCAATTTTTGATGGAATAGATATATCCCCGCTTCAAGGAAGCGGGGATATATCTATCTTAGCCATGGCGTTTCATATGCAGCCATCCTCTCGTATAGGAGAAGATCAGGATGGCGGCACTTGCACCGATTGTAATCAGGGCAAACAACCAATGCTGACCGCTCGCAATGAACAAAGGCGCAAAGGTAATCAAGGCTATTTCAACCGGCGCAATTGGAATATAGGCGAGCCCATAGTCCTCGAGTGTATTACTTTCAAGGCGAGGATCGACGATGCGCAGCAACGCGATACCCATCGCGACGGCACCCGTTATCCAACCGAATGTGAATATACCCTTCTCGAACCAGTTTTCCTGGAAATAGTACTGGGAGACGAAGCGGTAGAATACGTACGTGAACAGTATGCCAAACGCCATCAAAATACTGAACGGCACGATGTTTTGAGCCACCACGGTCAGATTGATGGAGGCAATACCGAACGCCACCAGGACATCGGTTGCACTCCCGCTTATCTTGGATACGACACCTTTATCGATATACTTATCCATATCAGCCGATTGCATCAGCAGGCTCAGTATCAGACCAATCAAAAAGGCGATTGAAAAGGCGGGGATCGACAAACCAGCGTATAACGATTCGCCAAACTTGCTCAAGTAGTAACCGATCATGCTCACGAACATTACGAGTGCAATATGGAAAAGAAGTGGGTCGATCGAAATGGCCGAAACCGTGTCCTTACCCATCCACTCGCGCTTATCTTCAGGGACGAGACCTGTCCTCAACTCTTCTGGAAGGTCATCGAATTTCGAAATGTAGTTGGCATAGCCGGCGTTGGCACTTCTCTTTATGAGCAATAGGCCGACGCTGATTGCGAGTATCGCACCAAGCGTTGCAGAGGTCATCGCAAGTGATGTCGCCTCTTCCCATCCCTGCTGTTCGAATGCTCCGCCGATTGCTGCAGCAGTGCCGTGCCCACCGACGAAGCCGGCAGCGAGTATCAGTCCGAACCCGTTATGTAGATCGAACATCGGGCCAAGAAGCAGCAAAGCGAATATTAGTCCGAGGCCCCACATTAGGAGCATCGCAATCTGGGAATATGACCATAGCCCGCCTACTTTATTGATGGTCTTTTTTATATTGAAGCGGCCCGTCGTCAACGGGATTGAAGCAAAGACGATTGTAATCAGTACACCCGGATAATCTCCGATGAAATCAGAAAACGGTAGCCATCCGAGCATATTGGGACCGAGTATCAATCCCAGGATACCTGCTATGATGCTTGCCGGCATGAAGGACCGCTGCAGCAAACCGATGCGTGCGCGGAGGAACATGCCCACCAATAGCAGCATGGCGATGAGACCGACATCGGTCACAAGATTCCATACTGAAAATTCCATTTTTTCAACACCTCTTTCTAAAATCAGCTTCTGTAATATATCATGAATCCAATTGAAATTGGAAGCGGTTCATCATAAATTTCATGATTTATGAATATAAGCTATAGATAGAGGGCCGCCACACGCTCATATGAACGCTGTTTTTCGTCTAAGTCATGTATATTGCATAAAATGAGCCAATCTTCACACTCATAGTCTGTCCGCAGTTGATCAAGCTTATCCTTCACCGTGCGCGGGCCGCCGATGATCATGCGCTGCCTGTTCTGCTCGATCTGTTGTTGTTCCTTCTCATTGAGCGCACTATATTTCTCAGCCGCCTGTGTTGGAGTCGGCACCTGGCTGTCCAAACCCTTTTCCGTATTCAACAGCCATATATCCTGCGTCTTTGCCAGATCTTCTGCATGGGCATCATCTTCCCCACAGATGACGAATACGCATGCCCTCACATCATCCTGTTCCATGAAGCCCGGCTGAAACGCATCCCGGTAGGCCCGGATTGCCGCAGTGCCTCCCGCCGGCTTAAGGAAATGTCCGAATACGTAGCCAATGCCAAGTACACCCGCAAGCACCGCGCTGTCTGTACCGAGGCCTAAGGAATAGAGCGACGGCCGGCTTATGGTGCGCGGCGCCGCCTTGACCTTGGCGCTGCCGTCCAGATAATGGATGAGCGCGTTCAGCTTATCGGGATAATCCGCGAGCTGGTTGGGTTTATCGTCTGCGAGCCGTTTGCGGATGAACTCTCCCCCACCTGGTGAGCGCCCCATTCCGCCCTCGATGCGCCCCGGATAAAGCGCCTCGAGCTGGGCAAGCTGTGAGGCGACTTTGAACGGACTATATTGGGGTAATAGGATGCCACCGCTCCCCACTTTTATATGTGAGGTCCGTGAAGCGGCAGCGGCCATCATGATTTCGGGTGCGCTTGATACCATGCCACGCGTGCCATGATGTTCTGCAAACCAGTACCGGGTATAACCCAATGCTTCAGCACGCTGCACCATGCCAATGGTATTCTCGGCCATCTCTTCTGCACTGACACCGACTGGTTTTGCCATCTGTTCCAGTATTCCTAGTTTCATCAATTCCTATCCTCTCTATCAGTACTCTAAAACCAGACCGTGTAGATTATAAGCGTCGAAATCACCATCGTCATCGCCGACAGTGGTGCCCCGACTTTGATGTAGTCCGTGAATTTATAGCCCCCAGGGCCGTAGACGATCAGGTTGGTCTGGTAACCGATCGGTGTGATGAAGCTCGCCGAAGCTGCAATTGCGATGGTCACCATGAGTCCGATGGGCTCAAGTGCCATCTGCCCGGCCATCTCCATCGCAATCGGGAACATCAGTACCGCAGCCCCAGTGTTGGTGATCAGTTCCGTGAATATGTTCGTCATGATATAGAGGATCACGATGATGCCGAGCACCCCAAACGGACGGGCGGTCTCAAGCATATTTCCCGCAATCATCTGTGCCAACCCCGATTCAGTCATTGCAGCACCGACACCGAACGCGCTCGCAATCAGCAGTATGACATTGAACTGGATGTAGGACAGCATCTCGTCAGGCTCGATCAGCTTGAAGATCATGAGCAGTACGACCGTGATCAGCATCGCTTCGAACATCGATAGGAAGCCAAGTGTCACTGCAGCGATCATGCCAAGCAGCAAGATGAGTCCCCCAAGGCCCTTGGCCTTGCTCTGCTTGAGCACTTCTGGCGGGGTGAGGGTGGTCATAACATAGAAGTCTCTTGCGTGCGCATGACGCTGTAAAAATGTTCTGTCCGCCAAAATCAGAATAGTGTCGCCCGGCTTCAAAACGATGTCCCCGACCCGGCTTTTGATACGCTCATTATTGCGGTGCACCGCAATGACGCCCGCGTTGTATCTGGAGCGGAAGCGCGCTGATTTTATCGTTTTGCCGAGTAGTGACGACTCATGGGAGATGACACCCTCGACCAGATGGAAATGATCATCCTTAAGACTATCGAGTGTCTTGTCGGTTCCTGTCTTCAACGTGACACCTTTTTGCTTTTGGATAGCGGCAATCGTATTTAAAGTACCAGAGAACACGAGATGGTCACCTTCTCTGATGATTGTATTGGCGTCCACTGGAAATATGCGATGGTCCCCGCGGATGACTTCAATGATGTAGACACCCTTCAAAACAGCTTCCGTCGTATCCACAATGGAGCGATCTACATATTCGAAGGTCTTCCCTATCTCGGCTTCGGCCAAAAATTCCTTCACTTCTTCACGGATCTGCTCGCCGGCGCCGAGCGTATCAGGCAGCAACCGGTAGCCGATAGTCACGATATAGGCGAATCCTGCTGCAGCGATCGGCAGCCCGACAATCGTCATCTGAAAAAAGGAGAAGCCGCCATAACCTGCTTCAATCAGGAGGCCATGGACCACCAAGTTGGTCGAGGTGCCGATGAGTGTAATCGTGCCGCCGAGTATCGTTACGTAGGATAAGGGTATCAGGAATTTGGAAGGGGCAATCCCATTCTTAAGACACCATTCCTTCAAGACCGGTGTCAATGTCACGACGATTGGTGTATTGTTTAAAAATCCGGAAATGATGGACACCGGAGCCAGCAGCTTCAGCATCGACCGTTTCGGCGTTTTATTGCCGGTAAGCAGACGATCAACATACCCTTCGACGATGCCGTGCTTTTGAATGGCACCTGCCACTATGAACAGCAACAGTACAGTCAGCAGCCCTTCGTTCGAAAAGCCGTCCAAAGCCTGCTCAGTCGAGATGACGCCTGTAAGCAGGAAAACTACGAGGAAGAAGAACACTACAAGGTCCGCCCGTGCCAACTCGAACACCAATGCAAGCAGCATGATGATGAGCATCACAGCAACAAAGATCATCTCAGCAGTCATCAGCTCCCCCCTTTCCCCATATGGTATTAGCAATATGATAGCATATTTCACAGCCATAAAATGTTAAACGGAATAACCTGAGCTAAAAAAATGTGTCTAATTATTGTACACCGAAAACGCTTTAATTGTAATAATTCAATTTATCATGAATAAAACACCCTAAATGCGGTTATGTACAAGTATCAGCCGAATGGCTACAGTCAAAATATGATGGTCATTCTGAAACAGCAGATTCATAGGAATGGAGGATAACCGGATATGGATAAATTCTCAGGCCAACAGATCAGATCTTTGATTGAAGAGAAGAAGGTAAGCGGCGAGTTGCAGCAGCCGTCCCAATGCATGCACTCCGATATCGTCAAATGCTATGAAGACGGTCGGGCACATCGCTATGTATGTATGAATTGCGGCTATGCCGACAAGAACCGCGCCGCTTTTTTCGCACAGATCAACACAGATCAGCAAATGGGCTAACGTAAATACGGTTATGAGCCAAATGAATGCGCTCATGTGCCGTATTACATATAATGATAGATAACTTCCAGAAAAGGAGCATCCATATGAATATATATGATATAGAAGTAAAGAAGGCGAATGGCGAAAGCTATTCACTTGAGGACTACAAAGGAAAGCCAATGCTTATCGCAAATACCGCCAGCAAATGTGGACTGCGCGGCCAGTACGATGAATTGGAGACTCTACACAAGGAATATGAGGATCAGGGCCTGATTGTCCTCGGTTTTCCTTCCAACCAGTTCAATAACCAGGAACCAGGTTCCGATGAAGATGCTGAAGAAGCCTGCCGCATCAACCATGGCGTCACATTCGACATCCATGAAATCATCGATGTCAATGGCGATACGGCCCATCCCCTCTTCAAACATCTTAAAGAAGAGTCAAAAGGCATGATGGGTGATAAGATCAAGTGGAATTTCACAAAATTCCTAGTCGACCGCGAAGGCAATGTTGTCTCACGCGTCGCACCGACGACCTCTCCACTCAAAATGAAAGATGATATCGAAAATGTGCTATAACATATAGTGGGCCAGGCTTGAAGCCGCGCCCGCTATTTTTGTACGCATGAAAGGAAGATACAGATGTCTCACAGCGAATACACCCTTCAAGATATGTATGGCACCACCAGACGTGCACTCGCTTTCTACGACAACCAGATGCTCGACTGTATAAATGGAGAAATGCAACGCTTCATCGCCTCCCAGGAGATGATGTTCATCGCCACTGCCGATGCAAGCGGCAACTGCGACAATTCATTCCGCGCCGGCAATAGTGGGTTCGTCCGGGTACTCGATGAGACGACTTTAATATACCCGGAGTACCGTGGGAATGGTGTTATGGCAAGTCTTGGGAATATTTACGAAAATCCCCATATCAGCTTGCTGTTCATCGACTTCTTCACCCACCACATCGGCCTGCACGTCAACGGACGAGCTGACATAATCGAGGTTGATCAGCTTCACGATTACTGTGACGCGAAAACCATCTCCGACATTATGGAAGAAGAGGACGGGCGTGCCGAACGATTTGTAGTCATCCAGGTCGATGAAGCTTATATCCACTGTTCCAAGCATATACCGCATTTGGAGAAGCGATCGGGCCCCTTGGATCAAAAGAAAGGCGGCGACTTCTTCAACGCCAGAAGAAAAAAAGATATGTAGAAGAAAAAGGCATCCCCACAGAAGGGATGCCTTTTGAATTCATGTGCCGCAGAATGTCATCGTGATTTTTTCATCATCTTCCGGCGGCTCTTTATATTCCTTGTCATGCCCGTCGTCAAACGGCGTCGCAAACGCCTCTATCATTTTTGTGGCTTTGCTGTAGTCCCCTTGTTCGACGGCAAGGTCCAATGCCTCCTCCACGAGATGGTTGCGCGGGATGACTGCGGGATTGACCTGCCTCATCTGTTCATATGCCGATTCGACCGTCAAATCCTGCACCTCAAGCCTCTCTTCCCATCTCCTGCGCCAATCTTTAAAGCGTTCACTAGCCATAAGCGCATCATCATTCCACCCGTCAAGAGACAGCGTGCGGAACGTTTTCGTAAAATCAGCCTGGTGATGGCTCATGAGATCGAGCAGCTCCATTCCAAGCGCATCATCTTGACTTCCACTGCCGTCGAGGCCGAGTTTATCGCGCATGCCTTTTTGCCATTTTTCATTATACAGTTGGCCGAATCGGCTGAGCGATTGTTGGGCGACCTTCACCGCTTCTTCCTTATCCTCATGGAGCAGCGGCAGCAGCGTCTCAGCAAACCGCGCAATATTCCACTGGCCGATCCCCGGCTGGTTCTGGTAGCTATAGCGTTTTTGCGCATCTATTGAACTGAAGCATGTCTCCGGGTGATAGACATCCATAAAGGCACACGGACCGTAATCGATTGTTTCTCCGCTTATCGCCATGTTGTCTGTGTTCATTACACCGTGGATGAAGCCCACATGCTGCCATTTGCTGATCAAGTCAGCTTGACGCTCTATGACGGCATCCAAAAATTCCCGGTACTTGTCCGGTTTCGATGCAATTTCTGGATAATGGCGGCCGATTGCGTAATCTGCAAGCATCCGCACATTATCGTCTCCCTCAGCACGGGCTGCATATTCGAAAGTTCCAACACGGATATGACTCGATGCCACACGGGTCAATACTGCACCCGGGAACATCTTGCCGCGGCTCACCGCTTCCCCTGTCGTAATAAGTGCCATGGCACGGGTCGACGGTATTCCAAGCCCATGCATCGCTTCGCTGATCATGTACTCCCGAAGCATCGGCCCGAGTGGCGCACGCCCATCCCCCATGCGGGAAAACGGCGTACGTCCGGAACCTTTCAGCTGAATGTCCATCCGTGCGCCTGATGGTGTCACCTGCTCACCGAGCAGTACTGCACGGCCATCCCCGAGCATCGTAAAACTGCCGAACTGATGCCCCGCGTAAGCCTGTGCTATCGGTTTACTGCCTTCTGGCACCTCATTCCCCGAGAGGACATCAGTTGCTTCCATCTGAAGGTTTGCCGCATCCAGACCCAATTCCCCCGCCAATTTCCAGTTGAAGAGGACCATTTCCGGAAACTCTGCACTCTCCGGTTGTGTTTCTCTATAGAAGACTCCCGGGAGTTCTGTATAAGTGTGTTCCAATTGCCATCCGCTTTCAGTCATAATATTCGCCCCTTTTACGTGGTATTCTGTCTACCCATTTTATCAGAGTTGGTACAGCATTAATAACTATGGGTATATCTGCTTTCTGCTGATAGTTGATTTTTAATGTATGAAAACAAAATGCCATGACTTTTGTGGTCATGGCATTTTTGACATCCTACGTATAATTTCTCTTTATTTTTTTATTCCAAGCTTTTGAAAATACTTCATTTCTATCATTCCATGCCGTTAATTCATTCAAAAGATAATAATAGTCCTGGTCGGCAGTCATGACGCTTCTGGTAGTCAATTCAGTGTCGATATCATCATCCTTGACGATGACCTTCCAATCACACTCCACCTTGGCAGAAAGCGGATCGCCTTCTTTTATCGTATAGACGTTCCTATTTTCGGTGCCGTAGGTGATATTCAGGTTTGTAAGTGTCCGGAGACCTTCATCTGAATATTCTTCGAGCACCCATGTGTCTTCAGTCAATTTCTTTATGACATCACGTGTCCTTGAGCCTTCCCGGAGGACTTTTTTATCGATAGGGGCTGCTGTTTCTGCCTGCACATGCTTCAAGGTCACTTCCGAGTAGTCATTTATGACTGGGGTTCCAAGCACGGAAGCATCGAAGTCGACAGTCAGTACAGGTGCCTTGCCCCCTATAAACCTACTGGGCGGTGTAACCGCCATCTACAAGGAGGGTTGTGCCGGTCGTAAAGTCATTCTCCGCCAGGAATACCACTGCATGTGCAATCTCTTCAGGCTTGCCGAGCCTACCGATTGGGTGCTTATCGACGAGAGCATCATAAAACTCTCCCAATGCGTCCTTATTCACCATGTTGGAATCAACATAGCCCGGAGCTACTGCACTGACGCGGATGTTATCCTTGGCATATTGTAATGCGACGGATTTCGTCATTAAGTTTATTGCGCCCTTGGAAGCGTTATATGCAAATGCTGTCGGTTCGCCTACACTGCCGAGAATGGATGCGGTATTGATGATTGCGCCGCCTCCAGCCTTCTGCATTTCAGGAATGGCATGCTTCGAACCGTAGAATACGCTATCTTGATTGACTCTGATCACTTTATGGTAATCTTCGTAGGAAAGCTTGTGCGTCTCGCCCTGGACACCGATTCCGGCGTTGTTGAACATGATATCCAGATGTCCAAACTTTTCCACGGCGAGAGCAACGACTTTTTTAATATCCTCTTCCACTGATACGTCGGTCATCTGAAACACAACGTCACCATGGCTTTTCAACTTTTCTTCTGCTTTCCTGCCCGCTTCCTCATCGTAGTCTGCAATTACGACTTTTACCCCTTTTTCCAAGAACGCTTGTGCTGTGGCGAGTCCAATACCGGAGCCGCCTCCTGTAATGATTGCTACTTTGTCCTTAAGATCCAAAGTGCATCCTCCTTTTAATGACCGTATCCGTTCACGATACAGGTACCCAATTATCTCAATTTTCAAACTTTATAACGCAATTTATTTTTAATCATCTCAAGCTATCACTTGTAGTCGATTGATGATCACATGTATGATAAAGATGAAACTGCATACCGATGCACTGGGGGCGCTATATAAAGCTGAGACGGATTACCGGACCCCTACGACCCGATCTGGATAACACCAGCGTGGGGAAGTGCAGCTGATATACCTTCATGCTGCATTCCTATCGGACTGCAGTTTTTTATATCAATATTCAGGAGGTATGGCATTATGGGAAATGAATACGGTTCAAAACAGCCGGTAGGCTGTCAATTCAATTTGAGTGTGATGAGCGACGACTTTGTGGATGTCATCCTATCAGCTTTGGAGGAAACTGAAACTGCTGAAGTCATGATGGTGACGGATGACGTATCATCGTCGGTGCATGGCCCTATATCCGAAGTTTTTGCTGTTGTGGAGTCGATCTACTTAAACGCCGCACAGACTGGCAAGCACGTGGCGATGAGCGGTACATTTTCGGTTGGATGTCCCGAAACCCACGAGGAGAATGATCTCGAAACACCGACTGGTTCGACGGCGCCGCGTAGAGGTGTGGCGCAACAGGCCGGATGCAAATTCGCGCTCTATCCGCTGGGGACTGAGGACTATATGGAGATTATCCAATCCCGAATCAATGCAGCAGCGAAAGAAGGTGTGAAAGTGAGTGCCAGCCATGGTGCCACAAGACTGGATGGGGACGTCCACGATATCTTCAATGCCTTGGAATCGGCGTTTTTGAAAGTACAGGAAGCGGCAGGACATACCGCCATGACCTTCACCCTCTCATCAAACAGTCCTTCCAACCGCTGATTGAATACGGCCCGCCTCTTTGAGGCGGGCCGTATTTCTATATGATCAGCATATCGTCCTCATCAAAATCCCAATCAGAACCATAGGCGACTTCCCAGTAATAGCCGTCCGGATCTTTGAAATATCCGCTGTAGCCACCCCATGAGGTTGGACTCGCTTCCTTGGTGACGATGCCACCTGATTTTTTGGCCCTCTCCAGTATATGATCGACCTCCGCTTCAGATTTCGCATTAAATGCCAAGGTGATGCCGTTGAAGCCATGTGTCACATCCATTGCCTCCGCCCCGGTCTCCCTGGCAAGCGTGTCGAGCGGATATAATGCCAGTTTCGATCCCTTCATCCTGAAGAAGATGATTTCTATCTCATCCTCATCACCCATTATGATCGACTCCAACCCAAGTTTCCGGTAAAAGGCGACAGCAGCTGAAATATCTTTGACGCCAAGTGTAATCAGATTGATTCTGTCCATGGCCATTCCCCTTTTCAGATAAGGTAGTATAGAAGATGTAGTTTTACATTGTAAATATACCATATATATTTGGTGCTGACAGAATATGGTGCAAAATATATTCTGAGCGCACCCTCCCCGCCATCCGCTTCAAACTGGTCAGCGGGGATATTTTTATATAGAATGAGGGCAAAGAAGGGAGACGATCCATTATGAAACGATTACTGGACTGTAATGCATCTGATTTCAAAGGCATGTCCGGCCGGGATCTGAAACAATCCATCCAGGCAAGTGAAGGCCGGGTGATGCTCGCAGAGACGATGGCCACAGTGCCCCCACTCTATCCGGACATCACCAATGCAGAACTGGCCGCTTCATTCGGAGCGGACATGCTGCTGTTCAACCTGCTGGATGTCTTCGAACCGAAAGTAGAAGGACTGGAGCCTTCTGCCGACTTGGAGTTGATGCAGGAAATTAAACAGCTTACAGGACGGCCGATCGGACTCAACCTTGAGCCGGTCGATCTCGATGCCGAGGAGATTGAAGCGCTCGACACCATCAACCGCGGACGCATCGCATCCAAGGAAGCACTAACGGCTGTAAAGACCCTTGGTTTCGACTTCATCTGCCTTACCGGCAATCCAAAAACGGGTGTCTCAAATGATGAGATCGCCCTAGCCATAGCGCGTGCCCGGGAGATATTCGGTGAAGATATATTGATCATCGCCGGCAAAATGCATGGAGCTGGTGTAGCAAATGAAACAGGCAGTACAATCATCACCAATGAAACCCTCAACACTTTCATCCGTGCAGGCGCCGATGTCATTCTGATGCCGGCACCCGGCACGGTGCCCGGGATCACCGTAGAAGACGCCCAGCAATATACCACCCATATCCATTCACAAGGTGCACTTGTTATGTCAACGATTGGTACCAGCCAGGAAGGTGCTGATGCCGCGACTATCCGCCAGATTGCCTTGAACGCCAAGATGGCCGGTGCCGACATTCATCACATCGGAGATGCGGGCTTCTACGGAATCGCAGTGCCGGAAAACATTATGGCCTACTCGATTGCCATCCGTGGCCGCCGCCATACTTATGTGCGCATGGCCCGCTCCATAAACCGGTGAGGATGCACGCAGCTGATGTATCCTGGTGATATGCCACAGACATAAATGGAACACCACCAGGTAATAGAACCCAGGAGGATAAATGTGATGATCTATACAGTTACTTCGACGCTGCCCGAACAGCACGGCGGAAGAACGAAATCATTGTTGAGCAGAATCAAACTGCTGCAGGATGAACTCGGTGTCCAATCGACGATCCTTACGACCAATTACAATATCAACTATCCTGATATATATGAGGTGTTCAGAAAAAGGGACGTTGTGCATGAGAACACACAATTTGAAAACATATACGATTGGCTCTCAGGCTATAAATTATTCGATATAAAGAAAACGTTGATCATAAACAAACCCAAGATAACCGAAAGTGAAGTTGACATTGAAGGGTTGACTGCAGAACGTGTCGATGACGATACTGTGCGCTACTACAAAGGTGACGAATATACCCTCTACCGCAAGTTTCATGAAGATTCCCGCGTGCTTAAATTTGAGGATTTCATGAGTCCCATATCCAAGAAAAAAGTCGAGAGGAGAAGCTACAACAAATATGGCGATCTCCACCAGATCACGCGGTACGACCCAAAAACCTTCCATAAAATTTCAGAAGAATTTTATGACGTCCATGGAGATGTCTACTGCATCAACCATTACACCATCAAAGACGATGAACCCCGTCTTTCCTTAATAGAACTGCTGAAAGATGACAGACCCTATAAATTCTTTGCGATGAGAAAAAACTATTCCAATATTATTTCGAAGAAAGATTCAGTGAAGGTGATATTGTCTTCAATGACGCCCGTCTGCTCGACCGCCCGCTCCTCTCCAATGATAGCGGGACGAAAAATGTTCTGGTCTTCCACAGTTCCCACCTGGCTGACACAGGGGAAGGGATACGCGGCTCCTATAAATACGCTTTGGGAAACAGCGACAAGGTTGCAAGCTATCTCGTATTGACACATCATCAAAAGGAAGACATTCAGAAAGTGATGGACATATCGGACGAGAAATTCAGCGTCATCCCCCATTTCCTCACCCCGAGTAAAACGGTCAGGGGGAAGGTTAAAGAACAGTTTGTCTATATAGGCCGTTTCAGCGCTCAAAAGCAGCTCGACCATCTGGTCCGGGCTTTCAAAATATTCAAGGATGCAGGATATGAAGAAAGACTCGTCCTTTACGGCATGGATGAAGGAAATCAACTCGCCTCACTCAAGAAACTTATCGCAGAACTCGAGTTGACAGACCATGTGGACATCCATGGCTTCACCAACAACCCTAAAAAGGTATTCGCTGAATCCAAAGCTTCTCTGCTCACAAGCAAATTGGAAGGGTTCGGGTTGACGGTCATGGAAAGTATAGATGCCGGGTGTCCGGTCATATCCTACGACGTCCGATACGGCCCCCGTGAAATCATTGATGAAGGCAAAACGGGCTATCTGGTCGAGCCCCAGAACATCGAAGCATTCGCTGAATCGATGATGAAGATATCCGATAATGGCCTGGAATCAGTCGAGATAAGTGATAGGCTCCATAAGGAGACCGCTGTGGAGAATTACAGAAGGTTGCTCGGACAGCTGTAAATTTTCATATAGATGGCCAAAACAGAAATAACCCTCGGGATACATATATACGTCCCGAGGGTTATTTCCATTCAACTACATTGCTTTCCTGACGCGTTCAAACAAGACATGGTTTTCAAGATGGACGTGATCGAATGTATCCTTCTCAATTTTTTCAAGTCGTGTATAGACAAGTCGGTATGTGCCACACGCCTCACTGTGCGGTGTGAAATCGGAAGTGATCTGACGCAGTTCTTTTAGTATATTGCCTACCGTTTCATGTTCGCCTTCCAATTCACTGACGTGCGGCTGAAGTTTATCACTTATTTCTGATGATGGATTTTCCATGTATTGAATGATCATCGGGAAGACGACATGGTCTTCCTCTTCTGTATGTGTCATCATCTCACTGCGCAGCTCCTTATACAGTTCCTGCAGACGGACAAGATGGGGTTCGTTCGGACCATGCTTGCGTGCAAGCTTTGTGACATACGGACTGAGCGCCTGGAATTCATCCAACAGTTCCTGGTGGTATCTGTTCTGGATGAAGGTGATGATGCCTTTTTCATCAAGATATTTTGGCTGTATGCCGGACTCGTCGCGCGTCTCTATTGCGTTTATCTCTCCCATCAAGCCCTCTAAGTCGAGGCCGCGGGCCGCCACTGCTTCTGATAGTGAAATCTTACCGCCACAACAGTAGTCAATTCTATTTTTCCTGAATATATCTGCGCTTTTTGGAATTTCATTAACGATGTCCCGTACCCACATTCCGTGATTTACAGTTGTCATGATAACCCTCCTGTTTTAAACATTCATTTTTTATACATGTTTAATATAACACACATTTTTCTACTGTGATTGCGTTTTCAATGTGATTTGTTGAACATTTAGTGACAATGATAAGTCAATGAAATGGCCATAAGGTTTCTAAATTAAATCATATATTTTTACACTTGCATTATTCTGGTCTCACAACATATTCATCCACATAGTTTCATTGATAAAAAAATCACACCCTATCCCTTGTACGGTCTAGTATTACAAGTATATAGTGATAGCGCTTTCAATTGTTTTATAGAAATATTATTTCATCTATAATTAAAATAAATTTCACGATAACTTACGTCATAACAGTTTGACACTTTGGTGTGCTCTATGTTTAATATAGTACTGTTGAAATATATTTCATAATAAAAATTTAAAATCTGTCATTCCGGTGTATAGCGCCGGAGTGGCCCGCAACTTCAAGAAGGAGAGATTTGTTTGAGTAATCAACAAGAACCGCTGAAAATCGGGTTTGCCTATGTAGGGGTAGTGCTCGGTGCGGGGTTTTCTACAGGTCAGGAGATCCTGCAGTTCTTCACCAACTACGGTATGATGAGTTACTGGGCGGTCCTGCTTTCAGGGATGGTCACGATGTTCATCGGACGCCAGGCATCAAAGCTCGGCAATCGTCTGGATGCGGATTCGCATCTTGAACCGATCAACGAACTGTTTGGGGAAAAGCTCGGAAAGGTCATCGACTACATACTCGTCTTCTTCCTCTACGGCGTCATGGTCATAATGCTTGCAGGTGCCGGTTCGGCCTTCAATGAAAGTTTCGGCGTGCCTTCATGGCTCGGTTCGCTCATCTTGGCCATCGGTGTTTTCATCACATTGAACATGAGCTTCAATAAGATTCTTGTAGCGCTCGGTGCTGTCACACCTTTCCTGATCGCTTTCGTCATGATCATCGCAGCCTACAGCTTCTTCAATCCAAGCGTGCCATTTGCACAAGTGGAGGAATATACTGACGTGACGAAGACGCCTTCAGCCGCCTGGTGGTGGGATGCATTGACCTACAGCGGTATCGTCCTTGCGATGGCATTCAGTCTGTTGTCCATCATGGGCGCACAGGCGTCTGGCATCAAAGCAGCCCGTAAAGGTGGGTTATTCGGCGGTATCATGCTGATTCTATTGCTCGTGCTGATGAATGGCGGACTGCTCGCAAGGATTGACATCACCAACCCTTCTGAAATTCCATCGCTTGTCCTAGCACGTGAAATCCATCCTATACTTGGATTCGGGTTATCGATCGTCATGCTGCTGGTCATCTATAATACCGCAGTCGGCATGTTCTATCCGTTCCTGTCCAGATTTTCCGAGCCTTATACGAAACGCTACCGTCTGCTGCTCGGCGGCGGACTGATCTTAGGATATTTCCTGAGCCTGGTCGGCTTCGTCGGCCTCGTCAATTTCTTCTATCCAATCTTAGGTTATGTCGGATTGCTTCTCGGGGCTGCCTTAACCGTAAGGTGGGTCGCAAGCAAAGTATCGAGCAAACAACCTGCACAATAGAAATATCCCCATCGATGGACAAAAGCCACCGATGGGGATTTTTTAGCCTATGCTGCGAATCAGTACGGATATGATGTAGACCACAATCGCGCTTGAGACGAATATTATGGTGAAGCGCCAGTATTCACGGCTTGGATATTCCGTCACGCCAAGCTTTCTGAGTACGGTAGTGATCGTTGCTGCGGAAAAAGCGATGCCCCCGATGCCAAACAGCATGAACGAGAGGATGATGAGTAGATCTGTCATGGAAATCTCACTTTCTGAGTAGTATATCCATTACTCTATCAGATTCCTAGCTTCAGATATAGTTCAGCATATTCATATATGACAATAAAATGAGCACTTCAAGAGAGCATCATCCGCGCCTTTAGTGTATAATTACATTAAAGGCGTAATCACGTCCTAAAAGGAGTGGTAGCATGAAGAACTCGACCAGACTGCAGGAGTTTCCGACCATCCCCTATCTGTCTTCCGAGCTCCATAATCCACCCGTCTCAACGTACGAGCACACTTTAGGGCACTACCGCGGTGCCAAAGGCAGACCAAAGTTTTTGGACGATAGGCCAAAACGCAGTAAAGATGGACAGAAGAAACCCCACTCAAAATAATATTCTGAGTGGGGTTTTCGTGCTTATATTACTACTGCTTCATGTTGACGAAGACGCTTTTAACTTCTATATAGTTTGAAATGCCGTAATCTCCGCCCATTTCACGCCCAATGCCTGACTTCTTATAGCCACCAAATGGCATTGTTTCAAGTTCCAGGCCGAAGTCGTTGATCCACACGGTGCCGGATTCCAGTTTACTTGAAATATAGTGGCCAGCTTTTATGTTCTCCGTCCAGACGCTCGCGGCCAGACCGTATTCGCTGTCGTTTGCGCGTTTTATCACTTCGTCCACTGTATCAAAAGGCAGTATGGACATGACAGGGCCGAATATCTCTTCACGCGCTATCGTCATATCATCCTCCACATCGGCGAACACCGTCGGTTCTACGAAGTAGCCCTTACCTTCCGGACTGTTGCCGCCGGTGACCAGGCGTGCACCCTCTTCTTTTCCTTTTTCAATGTAGCCCATCACCGTCTCGAGCTGCTTCTTGGACACAAGCGGGCCCATATCGGTGTCGGCATCGAGCCCCGCACCAAGCTTCACCGCTTCTGCCCGCTTCTTCATCTCTTCGATCACTTCTTCATAGATCGGCCTTTGGACGAATACGCGTGTCGTCGCGCTGCAGTTCTGGCCATGGTTATACATCGTGCCGTCGAATATGCCGTCCAGTGACGACTCAAGGTCCGCATCAGCAAGGACGATGCTCGGCGATTTCCCACCGAGTTCGAGCGTGACGCCGGTTATATTCTCCGCCGCCTTCTCCATTATCGTCCGGCCCGTTGCGGTGCTGCCGGTAAAGGCAAGCTTGTCGACACCAGGATGCGTGTTCAAGGCGCCGCCCACTTCCCGGCCGGAACCGGTGATGATGTTGACCACACCGTCCGGGAAGCCGGCTTCCTTGAATAATCTGCCTGTATAGAGCAGTGAGAGAGGCGTCTCGGAAGCGGGTTTGATGACTACGGTACAACCTGCCGCAAGAGCTGAACCAAGCTTCCATCCCGCCATTGCGAGCGGGAAGTTCCACGGGATGATCTGGCCGGCGACCCCTACCGGTTCGTGGAGGGTGTAGGTGATATGTTCTGTTGAGACATTCGTCGTCTTGCCGGATATTTTGGTCGCCCATCCCGCGTAATACCTGAAATGCTGGATGGTGCCGTCTACATCATCTTCGAGGGCGACCTTGTAGGGCTTGCCGTTGTCCAAAGCTTCCAATTGGGCAAGTTCTTCACGGTTCTCCTCCAGCAGATCTGCGAATTTATGGATCAGGCGCTCCCTATCGGCCGGTTCCATGCGCGTCCATTCCCCATTATCAAATGCATCACGCGCCGCTTTAACCGCCTGATCGACATCTTCCTTCGTCCCCGCGTCAAGTGACACTATCTTCTCTTCTGTCGCTGGATTCGTCACATCGAATGTATTGCCGCTGTTTGACTTCCTGTATTCACCATTGATGTATTGTCCGCTTGCATTGTCAATGAATCGTGTGACATTGTCTTTCAATTCCATCATCTATGACACTCCTTAGCATATTAGAAATTTCTTAATACTCACATTATTGATTATACATATCTTTTAAAGGGATGTATAATTGAACCAGACATATCATACTAGGAGGCATAAATATGCTGACTCTTGAAAATCATGTTTCAAACGATCAGACGCTGGCATTGAACCATTACCTGTTCCATGGCATCCAGCTATTTAAATTCAACCAGCAGGAATTGAACCGTTACATAAAAGATAAATGCGCCGCCAATCCCCTTATCCTGATCGACGAGGAGAAGATGCCGCTCGAGACCTTGGCGTACCATCACGACGTAAGTGGCCCAGATATTCTCGCTGAGATGCTTCTCGATTTTAAGTGCACCCTCCCGCATGGCGACTTCGGGATCATCCGTACACTGATATACTCCTTGGATTCAAATGGATTTTTGGAAGCGGATCCACCCAACATCGCAGAGATGGAAGGTGTTCCGCTGGGCCAGGTGCATGTAAATCTCGAAAGATTAAAGACGTACGACATGCTTGGTGTCGGTTGCAGTGACGCGATGGACTATCTACGCTTTCAGCTTATAAATGACGGGAGCTATGATGAAGCACTGTTCCAATTGTTTTCGAGTCATCTGACATCGATTGCCCATGATGATTTCAGCTTTTTGGCGGACAGCACTGTCTCAAAGGATAAATTCCTTGATTACGTAGACCACATTAAAACACTCGGCCTGTCACCGTTGTCCTCTCGTGATGACGCAGCAATCGAGCCGGATGCCTTCATCATCCTTGGAGCAGATGATGACATCCATATCGAAATTCCTGATCATCTGGTGGGCAGCATCACATTCGAGCCGCTTACATTGTCTGCTGAGGATCCTGAATTCGACAAATTGATGGATGGATTCCAGAGGGAATATGAAGAGCTCGTCTCGATCATGAATGCCAGAAGCCGATATATGCATGAAGTCTTGAGCGTAATCGTCTTTATGCAAAAAGAGTATTTGTCGGGCAGGAGCAGTTATCTTGAGACCCTTGACCAGACCATCATTTCGGATAACACTAGCCTGAGTCCAGCTACAGTAAGCCGACTCCTCGTCAATAAGTACATCTCCACCCCGCTTGGCGTCATGCCGCTTAAGGCTCTGCTGTCGAAAGAAGCCGTGTCCGGTGCTTCCCGGAGCAAAGTGATCAATATGATCCGGCAGATTGAGGGCTTCCCTGGAATGCCGGATGCCCGCATATCCAAAATTCTCGAGCAGCGCAATATCTATATTTCCCGACGCACCGTCAATAAATACAAAAATGAGATACTATCTGGTCTGAAAGAGGCGTAGGACGCCTCTTTTTTAATCCAATTTTTCCATATATGCCTTCAATTGCGCCGTCTCATCGTCAGTCAGTCCGAGCCGTGGCTTCCTGGAAGGCCCACCATTCAAACCTTTCAAGTCCATCGCTTTTTTGACGATTTGGACGAATTTCCCGGAATTCTCGAGGAACTCGCACAGCGGCAACAGATCTTTGTTTATCTCTTTCGCCGCCTCATAGTCACCCGCTTCGACATGTTCAAGCATCTTGGCCGCACTGTTTGGTGCAATGTTCCCGGCCACAGACACCCATCCCGTGGCGCCGTGCAGGAATGATTCCAATGCCAGATCATCAGAGCCGCAGAAGATATTGAAATTCGTATTTCTGGCGATATCTCTAAGCTTTCTTATATCTCCACTCGATTCCTTGATGTGCGTCACGTTGTCGAGTGTCTGATCGATCTTATAGATTGTTTCAAGATCGATATCTATGCCTGATGTGAATGGATTGTTGTACAGCATGACTGGAGTCGATACGTGGTCGTTGACATCCTTGAACTGGTGGTAGATTTCATTTGATGTCGGACCACCATAGTATGAGTTGATCACAAGCAGCCCGTCCGCACCATGCTTCTCTGCATGTTCTGCGTATTTCAGCATCTTATCCGTACGTTCATCGGAGACGCCTACAAGCAGCTGGGTATCTGTATCTTTAACCATTTCGCTGACCAATTCAACAATCTTCGCCTTTTCATCATCATCCAGCGAGACGAACTCCCCGGTGCTGCCGACAATGACCAATCCGGATACTTTCTGTTCCAGATAATAGGAAACGTTCTCCTTCAATCCTTCGTAGTTCACTGAATAATCTTCGTGCATCGGTGTGATGAGTACTGGGAAAACGCCTTTAAGTTGTTTGTTCATTGTTATTCTCCTCCATTATTTTAGTATCTTCTTTTTTCAATATGAATTTCCCTGTATAGCCGTAGATCAGTGTAATGATCATGACGAGGAATCCGTACCAGAAGAACGGCAAGTATACGAGAGTCGAGACGCCGAGCGTCGTCGCCATGAACACACCGCCATCGGACCATGGGACCATCGGCGTCGTTATGGTGCCCCCGGCCTCCGTATTCCTGGACAGCAGCGAGCGGTCAAGGTTGAGCCGGTCGTAGTTCTCCTCCGTTATCTTCGTGCCGGTCAGGAGCGACACGTATGCCGCACCGCCGAAGAAGACGCCGAAGAACGCGGCCATCATCGTCGTTAAAGTGACATTACCCGTGTTGGTCGCCCAATTGGCCAGAATGTTGCCGATCACTTCAAGCGCGCCGATCGACTGCAACAGTCCACCGACCCCGAGTGCCAGTATGATCAGTAGAATCACTTCCAGCATGAAAGTGACGCCGCCACGGTTAAGCAGGTTGTCGATGAACGGGATGCCTGTCTCCAGCGAACTGCCGCTGTAGAGCGTCTGTATAGCCTCGATGAATTCATACCCCTGGAACCATGTCGCCCACAAGCTGCCGAGCAGTGCGCCGAACATGATGACCGGCACCGAAGGCATCTTCAATATCAATAGCGCGATGACGACGAATGCAGGGATCAGCATCACCCATGAGATATTGAAAGTCTGTGACAGTCCCGCCATTGTCTCTTTGGCGACCGTCAGGTCACCACTGCCACGGGACAATATCGCCCCGACCACCCAGTACAGCAATGCTGAGATGATAAATGCCGGCACCGACACGTACAGCATCGATTTGATGTGGCGGAACAGATCAACCTTCGATAAGGATGCGGTCATAACTGTAGTGTCGGATAGTGGTGACATCTTGTCGCCGACGTAGCACCCTGAGATGACAGCGCCTGCCACCAGGTAGAGGGGCAATCCGAAGCTCTCGCCGATGCCCATCATCGCGATGCCGGCCGTGCCCGCGGCACCAAAAGACGTGCCGGTCGATAAGGCTGTAATCGTACAGATGATCATCGCCGCCATCAGGAAAATACTCGGACTGATGATGTTCAGGCCGTAGTAGATCAATGTCGGCACGACGCCCCCGGCAATCCATGAGCCGATCAGTGCACCGACTGCGATAAGGATCAGTATGGCCCCCATCCCTTCATGTATGCCCTGGAGCAGCCCACGCTCCATATGCAGGTAGGAATTTCCGAGATAGATGCCGACACCCATGATCATGAACCAGATGGTGAGCAGGGCAAGCTGTATCGGCAGTTCCAGTACGAGGATGAACGAAAACATGATGATGACGAACATCACAAGTATAAAAGCCAATATTTTGCCGCTTGGAAGTTTCCTTTCCCTTGTCCCCTTTGTCATATTAAAACCCCTTTGAATTATTTGATGATGAAGCCGCGCGTGTATATATCCGTTTCATCAATATAGAATTGTGAATTCGCTATGAAAAAGTATGGATGATGATACATGCCTTCATCCACTTCCACCACTGCGCCGTTAAAAGCTGTGACTACCGTGTCAGGACGGACGCTGTGGAGCAGGGAGATCACTTCATGGACCGGATGCGCCACGATATCACCACCTGCATCAAAGACCAGATGACGCCCTCGATTGATGTACACGGTATAGTCATGCTGGCCTTCACTGCCGAGTGTTTCTTTGATTTCAGCGAGATGGTCTATCTCCAATGCGACATCCGTTTCAAGCAGCGCGATTGTTTTATCACCCGACCGGAAGGATTTGCCCGCTTCAGCGACCTCGGCAAGAGGGGTGGATGCAAGTTCCCGGGATTTCAAATTGAATGTGCGTCCATCGCAGATGACGCTGTACGTTTCCCGCTCAGGCAGCCGTCCGCGGTCGACCAGAGTGCTGACCAGCGTCTTCAATAAAACTTGCTGGTTATGAACGCCAGCGAAACTGTCGATGTAAGTGTGGAGCGCCCCACCTTCCATATGATAGCCCATCAAATTGACATATTTGCTGCCACGGGGTTCCCGGGCCATCAGCTGCCTGACATCGAACCCTTCCGGACCATAATCGAGCTGATCAGTCTGCACGATGCGCATCAGTTGGCCATGGACATGTACGTCATAACTGTCTATCACTTTATTCATCAATCTAAGCCTCCTTATATTTCCGGAATAAGCAGGTACCCTTGGCTGAGCGGGTCATCCGGATCCATATAGAAATCATGCCTAGCCATCAGCCATGCCGAACCCGTTATCCTGACCTTCAGATAACCCACCCCGTCCTGCTCTGCCTCAGACAGTATCTGGGCTGAAAACTTCGACCCCGTTATGCTTTCATGGATGAACGCCTCCCCGACCTCCATGCGCCCTGCCTCGTGCAGCGTCGCCGCCTTGGCGCAGGTGCCGGTGCCGCACGGCGAGCGGTCGATGCCGCCTGGCGGCACGACGACGGCGTTCCTGACCGGATCACCCTCCTCGTAGAGCTCCATATGGGTCAATTTGTTGATGAAGGAGAAGGACGGATGCCTGACTTCGTGCGTATCATTGATGATATCTCTTATGGCCATGGCCTTCATCACGATTTCCTCGGAACGATCCACGTCAAGCGCCACACCGATATCTGAAGCCTTGATGATGCCGTAGAAGTTGCCGCCATACGCCACATCGCAGCGGATATCCGTGTAGCCGCCGGCATCGACATGCACTGTTTTGAGGTGGAATGAATCGGTACTGACGAAACTGACGGATTCGACTTTGCCATCCTTGACGGCGCACGTCGCCTCCACAGTGCCTGCTGGCGTATCAAGGACGATGGTGGTGATGGGTTCCTGCCACTCTACATATCCGAGTTCGACCAATGCTGTGCATGTGCCGATCGTGTCGTGGCCACACATCGGCAGGTAGCCGCCCGTCTCGATGAAGATGACGCTGAAATCTGCTGCATCATCCAGCGGCGGAAGCAGGATTGTCCCGCTCATAACGTCATGTCCCCTCGGTGGGTTGACCAGGAATTTGCGGATATGGTCATGGTTTTCTTTCATATCGAGCATCTTTTCCTGGATGGTCTGTCCTTTCAATTCAGGCATCCCGGCCACAACTGTCCGCGTCGGGTTGCCGCCGGTATGCGTATCGATGGTGACGAATTGTTTGCTGCCCTTCATGTATGTATCCCCCCTTTGAAACGGTTGATGTCAAGCGGTGACAAGTCTTCCTCTAGAGTGCCGTCGAGCATCTCAGCCATCCAATGGCCCGTCACGGCACACAATCCGATGCCGTCTCCTTCATGGCCTGCTGCCACATAGAATCCATCCACATCAGTTTCCGATACGATCGGAAGATGGTCCGGCGTCCAGGGCCTCAACCCCGAATAACTGCGGATCATGGACATGTCTTTCATACTTGGAAAGAAATGTATCGCCCGCTTGGCGATCAGTTTGATGATATTGTGGTCCACCGTATGGTCGTAACCGATGAATTCACGGCTGCTGCCGAGCAGGAAGTTCTGGCTGTCTGTGGCCTCATGGACCAGCGCGATGCCGTAATCATTCATTTCTTTATCCGCCACCCGTTCTTTACCGAACTTGGTCATCAGGTAGCCGAACTCCTGGATTTTCCGCGTGCCCATCAGCTCGGCCCGGCTTGATACAAGTATATGGCCTTTCCTTGGTGTGATCGGGATGTCGATTCCAAGCATCCGCCCGACATGCGGCGCGTATATGCCGGCTGCATTGATGACGCGCTTGGCTGTGAATGTCTTCTCATGCGAGCGGACGGTAAAGGCATCCCCATCCTTCTCGACAGACGTCACTGGTGTATATTCATAAATGTCACAATCTTTCTTTTTTGACTGATGGGCAAATGCATATGTCAGCATATAGGGGTTTAGTGTCGCATCATTCGTGCATTCTATCCCGCCCACAAGATGATCCGAGAAATGTTTGGAATCATTCTTAAGATCTTCACGGTCGAGCTTCCTGAAAAATACTGCCTTATCGTTTACCCCATTGTGCTGGTCGACCCAGCTGTAAGCCTGCTCAAGCTCCGCTTCATTCTCGCACAGGAATATGCTGCCTGGCTGCCTGTATTCAAAAGGCATATCCAGTGCGTCGGGAAGCGCGTGGATCAGTGCCTGGCTTTTTATCGCCATGCGGCTGTCGAAGCCTGGTTCCTTATCGATGAGCAGCACATTGCCATCACATTTTGAAGATGTGCCCGACGCAAGCCCCCTGCTTTCCAGGAGTGCCACTTTGAATCCCTTTTCAGCAGTATGGTAGGCGATGCTTGCGCCGATGATGCCGCCGCCTATTATCAGGACGTCATAATGCGGTCGATTCATAGTCTTGCCTCCCCTCTACTGACTACTAAGAAAAAAGCGTGCCACATTTAAATGACTGTATTTCTTTTGTAATTTAATATAAACTGTAAAGAAACATATAATTTATTAAAATTTCTGATAAAGGATGAATAAAATGTTTGAAAAGCACTTGATTGATGAATTGATCAACTTCCATCATCATTCCTTTACCATCATCAACAAAAATGAGGAAATCATCTATTTCAGCAAGCGCGCAGAAGAAATATTCAATATGCAGTCAAAAGAGATCAAAGGTCTTAAAATTTCCGATGTGTTCCATAAAGACAAACTCGTCATCCTCCAATCGCTGCGCAATAAGCGCATCATAGAAAAGAAGGGCCATCAGGCCACCCCGGAAATATTCGTCGATATCAAATCAGTGCCGCTCATCATAAATGGACAAGTGGAAGGGGCTGTAGTGTCGGAAGTCGACGTAACCGAAGAGGTGCGGCAGAAGGAAGAGATCAAGAAGCTGCAAACCCAAGTGGAGACGCTATCGACCAGCGTCAAAAAGATCCATTCCGAAGATCCGTTTAAAAGCATCGTCTATAAAAGTGCACAAATCGAAGGTGTCAAAAATCAAATACGCCAAGCGGCAAAAACAAAAGCCAACATACTGATCACCGGCGAAACTGGTGTCGGCAAAGAATTGTTCGCCCGGGCTGTACACGACCTTGCATTCAAAGATAAACCGTTCATCCCAATCAACTGTGGGGCGATCCCTTCACATCTATTCGAGTCCGAACTGTTCGGGTACGCAAAAGGGGCCTTTACCGGTGCGAATAAGCAAGGCAATAAAGGCAAGATAGAAGCGGCCAGGGGCGGCACGCTGCTGCTTGACGAAATCGGTGAGATGCCCATCGATATGCAAGTCAAATTCTTGAGGGTCCTGCAGGAGAAGCATTACTTCAAACTCGGCAGCACAGTCGAAGAAGCAGCAGACTTCAGATTGGTTTCCGCAACGAACAGAAAGATTGCCGATCTGCTTGCGGGTGATGATTTCAGGTCAGACTTGCTGTACCGCATCAATGTCATCAATATACATATTCCACCACTCAGAGAGCGTCCCGACGATGTCGAATCCCTATTCTTCTATTATCTGCTACAGATTTCGCAGAAATATGACATTGAGATGCGGTACGCGGATCGTCAACTCGTCAACTTGCTGAAGGAGTACCATTGGCCGGGTAATGTCAGGGAACTCATCAATATCGTCGAACGCCTCGTCATCTTCTCAGGCGGCTCCCACCTCGATCCAGACATTTTCCTCAAGTACTTGGATGAGGTGGATGAAGCGCGTCCGCACACCTATCCGAACCTGGACGGCGATACCGCATTGAAAGGATTCATCGAGCAGGCTGAGTCGGAATATTTAAGTCATATGCTCGACAAGTTCGGCTCCAACATCGAGCAGACCGCAAAAGCCCTGTCCATCAGCCGGCCGACACTCTACTCGAAAATAAAGAAATATAATCTATAGAACCCGTTACTTCGCCAATTTTATAATCCGACTGGCACAACTATTTCTTATTGATATGTATAGAAGCACAGAAACGATAGGAGGATCACAAATGACTGAAGATTTCATCGTCTGCAGATGTGAGAACATCTACATGTCGGAATTACAGAGCATCATCGATGAAGGGGCGACCAACGCGCGGGAGTTGAAGTTGAAATCCCGTGCCGGAATGGGCTTCTGCACCTCCCGGACATGCGGTCCGTTCATCGAAAAGTTGACCGGGGACCATAGTGCGGAACCGACCTTCATCAATCTCAAATCGCAGCCCCCGATACGGACGCTTTCATTTTCAGAACTGATGGAGGGGGGAGCGGAATGACGAGACGGATTACCCACCATGCCATTCTAGGGTCGATCGATGATGACAAGATTCCGTTCAGTTGGAACGGCCAGATATTGTATGGCAGTCGTCGCGACAGCCTGACATCCGCCCTGCTCGCAAATGATGTTCGCATGCTGAGGCGCCATGAAAAGGACGGAAAGCCACGCGGTCTCTACTGCAACATCGGCCACTGTTCCGAATGCCGGGTGACGGTGGACGGCCACTGGAATCAGCGGGCGTGCATGACACCACTTGAAGAAAATATGGCTGTAGAGTCACAAGGCATGCTTCCGCACCTCACAGAGGGAGGGAAACGCGATGTTTGATACGATAATCATCGGCAGCGGCCCTGCCGGATTGAGTGCCGCAAATATATTGAAGGATGAGCAGAACGTCCTCATCATCGACGAGTATTATCATCCAGGCGGCAGGCTGCTCGGCCAGCTCTACGAAGAAAAGCGAGATGTATGGTGGAACGGCCAGGAAATCGCCGATTCGCTCTTTGACGGCGTCAAAGATTCGGTGACCTTCAAACCATCCACGTCCGTCATCAATATAGAAAAGAAAGATCATTTCACCATCCATACGACTAGGGGCACATTCGAATCATATAACGTCATCGTCGCCACAGGGGCCCGTGAGAAATCATTCCCCCTGCCGGGCTGGGATCTGCCGGGTGTCATGACGGTCGGAGCGGCACAAGTCCTGACCAACTTCCAGAGGGTCGCACCGGGCGAGCGAGGGGTGATCATCGGCATGAACCCGCTGTCTCTAGTAATCGCCCTCGAACTCGGCTATGCCGATATAGAGGTCGCTAAAGTCTGCCTGCCGCCAGACAACCCATTAAATGAACAATCCCCGATGGACGCATTTGAAACATTGTTGTCACTGGGTGGACTTGCGCCCTCGAAGTTCATCGCCTCAGCCAGCCGGCTCGGTGCCAAAATTCCTGCATCCCATAGGACTGCGGTCAAATTATTCCCAAAAAGCGGTGTAAATGCCATGGGGTTGCCGATTTCCATACGCGAGAAAGTCACACGCATCAATGGCCAGGAACAAGTCGAATCCGTCACCGTCCATGAGGTCGATTCGAAGGGCCGTATCTTATCGAAAAAAAGCCGGACGATACCGTGCGATTTCGTATGCATTTCCGACGGTCTCGCACCGCTGAGTGAAATTTGTTCCCTAATGAATATGAAGCATGTCTACATTGAATCACTCGGCGGCTACGTCCCTCTCCACGACAGCAGAATGCGTACCGAAATAGAAAATTTGTATGTGGCAGGCAACATTACAGGGATAGAAAATGCGAAAGTCGCCATGCTGCAAGGTGAATTGGCCGCTTCACAAATACTTGGGAACGAGGCAAACAGCCGCACAATCCTTGAAAAGATCAATCATGAGCGCCATTACGCTAAAGTGAAGTTCCATCCTGAACTCACCCGCGGCAAAGAACAGCTGGAGAGCCTGTGGCTTGAATATGTGAAATAAAAAGAGCGGGCAGGCCGATTCAGGCCTGCCCGCTCTTTCAATGATGAGGCTACTCTCTCGCAAAGTACAAGCGATGATCTGATTAAATTAGTATTAATATATCACTTCTACATAATCTAAATTCGCTGTCATATAAACGTTCTCTCCCACTTCTAATCTTGGAGTCAGTTTTCTTGTGTATACTATATTATTGACCTTCATTGTTTCTCCTGGTTCCAACGTCTTCAAGGGGTCGGTTTTAAAAGAAACTGATTCGTATAGTTTGCATTTTTTAATTACTCTTACTTCTTTCGGAACTTCGAAGACATAGCCATCGACCAAGTCATCAGTTAGCTCTTTCACAAGTTTCTTATTAGCTGAAATGATGTACCCTTCCTTAGTTTTAAGCCTCGGTGTACCACGTTGAGATTTGACAGTATCGGCAATTGAAATACGTGTCCCCACTTTCAATCTTTTTGGCGATATATTTTTGAAATCTTCATCAAGATAAGTATTTATATCTTTTACTACAACTATATACTGAGGTAGCACAGTAATATAATTGTCAGCTGGTCTCAAAGATTTTTCGGATCTTTGTTTAAATTCAACTTTAAAATTTTGTCTCTTTTGCTGGTAATCCTCACTCGCGTTTGGAAGCGAGGAGTTTACCAATATCGACTTAAAACCATCGTATTTAATCCGCAAGTTGATTTCTGGATTTCCATCGAATTTTAAATCATTGGTTCGTATATAGATTTTGTTATCCTCTATTTTATATTCTATACCTTGCTGCGTCGATTCATCGGATATTTTTGACATGGACACTTCATTGATATCAACCTGCGGTTCTTTATAGATATGGATTATTTCGTAAAAATCGTTATTAAGATAATGGCTGCCTCCATAAACGGCGAAGCATTCCGACGTAACATCTTTAAGTCCAGAAAACTTAGATGGAAATCTCTGATGAATCACACCATTATCAATATAAAAACTTTTCCGTCCTTCTATAATCAAATGTTCAAGATACTCTTCCAGATTTGTTTTATTAGTGTTAAATAGATGATAAATATTTTTAAATCTATTTATCTCAATATAATCTTCGATATTGAGGCCATTTTCCGAAAAGGTTTGAATAACTTCTTCAAAAATCTTATAATATTTGTCTTTTTCTAAGCTGACGAGAAAAGTTTTAGTGTGGAAGAAACGACGTATAAAATCAACTTCGACAATTCGGGAAAGTATTGAGTTTTTGGCTGATTTAGGTATATCAAGCTTCATTATTTTTCTCAGCAAGGTTAAATTAATTACTGCTTTTTCAAGAATGCTTGTACCTCTGACCAAAGACACATTTTCTGCGTGACGATTGACGTGATATACTGACTCGTCCGTCATGGAAGCATTCCTACACTTCGATATAAGCTCTGTGAAAAACAACTTATCTTCGCCAAACAACATGTGTTCGAATTTTATATCATTATCTATTACTACAGAACGTTTAAAGATTTTCCCGGGCGGGCCTACTGCCCTAAATATTTTATCTATCTCATATGGAACTAATTGGTTCTCATTTTTATAGGATGTGAAAGTAGCCAATTTAGTAATACCTTTGTTAGTATGTTTATAACTTTGACCAAAGCCGATATCCGCCCCATTTTCTTCCATTTGAAACAGAAGTTTAGGAAATCCTTTACTATCCAACCAGTCGTCTGCATCTAAAAGTGCCAAGTATTTTCCTTTAGCTTTCTCAAATCCTATATTTCTCGGATAGGAAGGACTCCCAGAATTTTCTTCTAATGGGATTATTTTTATAAATTCATGCTCCCTAGAATAATTATTCATTATTTCAAGTGATCCATCACTTGATAGGTCATCTACACATATTACTTCTATCATTTCTTTGTCTATATCAAGATTTATTAAAGAATCAAGACATTGATGAAGGTATTTCGCCTTATTATATACTGGAACTACGATACTTATTAGTTTTTCCAAGTCATAACACCCCACATGATATTGTATATACTCAGCAATTATTATTTATTATACCTGAAAAGTTTATTTTCGACACCATCTGTTACCAGTCTCGCGTCCGACATAAAACATTTTTCTTATATCTCTTTTTTAAAAGAAAAAATTTAAAAGAAAAAATCATTATCGATTTACTAGGATAGTAGGGTATCAAAATTTACAAAACTACTCCAGAATTCGCATTCTTATCGGCTATATATAAATTTTATGACATTCCCCTATTTATCTCGATCTTTAACCATCAGTAATTTTTTTTCTGAAATGCGCCCTTCATAGGACTGCCCTTCTCTGATGCCGGTGCCGAAATGGAGTGCAGCCGGAGTGAGTGCATCCATTACCTGAGAAACATTTTCCGTGTTCAATCCACCCCCGGGCATGATCATAGGCAAGCCATTTCTGGTTTTTGCCATCAATTCCTTCAATGTTCCCATATTTTTTACTGAAGGACCTTGTCCACCTGAAGTCAATATGGTCTTGATTTTGGGATGCCGCATGATGACTTCAAGCGCCGCCGGCTGATCGTCCACCGCATCGAACGCCTTATGGAACGTCACATCCAGATCGCCGCTTTCTGCTAGCAGCATTTCCAATGTCCTTTCATCGATTACGCCTGATTCCCTCAGGCATCCGAGGACGATGCCGGCCGCGCCACATTCTTGGACTGTTCTGATGGATGCCCGCATCTCTTCTACATCTTCACTCGTGTAATGGAAGGAGTCGCCGTGGGGCCGGATCATGACATTCACCGGGATATCGGAGTGCGCTACAGCTTCTTGGATCAGTTCCGTGCTTGGCGTCAGGCCATCCTTCTCCATATCTGCACACAATTCTATGCGGTCTGCCCCGAAATCATTCAAATCTTGTACATCCTGCACATTTACCGCGATGCCTTCTATAATCAAATTTTCCACCTCATTATCATCGTTGATATCATCATACCAATAAGAGCGCTTTGTGGCTCCTCAAACCATTCACTTAATGTAGTATGTATAAAAAAACCATCCCGCGGAGGGATGGTTTTGTGTGCGTCTCTACGCTTTTCTCAGTGCCTTCATGACGAATGACACGATCAGGATAAGGATGATTGCACCAAGCAATCCGCCGATGATGCTGACCCCACCAAGTGTTGGGCCGAAGCTCAGTCCGATTGAATTCGCAATCGCGGCACCGACTAATCCTGCAATGATGTTTCCGATGATGCCGAATGGCACATCTTTACCGAGGATGACTCCAGCGAGCCAACCGATGATGCCCCCTACGATTAATGTAATAATCCAACCCATTATCAAAACCTCCAAATATTTTTATATCATAACTGATTACAAATATTAGATACCACTTCGGTGAAATTTCAAACTTATATTTCCTAAAATTTATTTTTGTTATCAGTCAGTAACATTTCTGTTATATATCATATTCTAGAAATATGGCATTTTATAATCACCGGGGCCAGGTCCCTTCTCCATACATTAAAGAAAGGCATACCAAGATGGTATGCCCTGCTGACGATTTCACCCTCACTTATCAAACACGATGTCCACGACCTTCTCGGCTGCCCTGCCGTCATCCCAGCTGCAGAACCGATCATAGAATGCTTCGTACCGTTCTTCATAGTCGGCGACTATCTGATCGATGTTCTCCACCGCTTCAAAAAGTTCATCGTTGTCCTTAAGAAGCGGGCCGGGCAGTTCCGTTTCCATATCAATATAGAAGCCACGCAGCTGATCCTTATATTTCTCCAAATCATAGGTGAAGAAAAGTATCGGCCGCTTCAAATTCGCATAATCGAAGAAGACGGATGAGTAGTCGGTGATGAGCATATCGGAAATGAGATACAGTTCACTGACATCATCATATCCAGAAACATCATACGCGAATCCTTCCAGGCCAGTCAGGTCCATCTTGGACGCGACGACGTAGTGCATCCTGAGCAGTATGATGTACTCATCGCCGAACCGCGCCTTCAGCCGTTCAAGGTCGAGCTGAAGCGTAAACCTGTATTTTCCCACCTTATAATATTCATCGTCCCGCCATGTCGGGGCATAGAGTATGACTTTCTTATCCCTCGGCAGATCGAGCTTCTCCTTGATGCTCCGGATGATGACCGGATTATTGTCGTTGGTCAGCACATCGTTCCGCGGATAGCCGGTTTCAAGCATTGTATTGTTGAACCAGAAGGCCCTTTTGAAGATGGCTGATGAATAGGCGTTCGGGGCAATGAGATAATCCCATTTATCCGTTTCATTGTTGAAGTTCCTCTTATAGCGCACAGCATTGGTCCCCGGCATGTGCACGGCCTCCATGTCGCCTGCCAGACGTTTCAGCGGCGTGCCGTGCCAAGTCTGCAGATATATCTGGCCTTTCCTTTTTATATAGCTGTTCGGCATGCGTACATTGCTCACGATGTGTTTGGCCCGGGCGATATAGTAATAGTATTTCAGTGAAAAGCGCTTCACTGTAGCAGGTCTACCGGGGATTTTCTGATCTTTGTTGATGACCCAGACGAGTTTATGGCCCTTCCTGTTCTTAAGCATATACTCATATATATATTTAGGGCTGTCGGAATAGGCCTTCCCCTGAAAGCTTTCAAACACCACGAGATTATCTATCATATCCATTTTGTTGAATATGCGTTTATAGATTAGTTCTTTACGGCCTTTTTTGGTTCTGATCCCTTTTTGGATATCCCTAAGCAGATGGTGGAAGTTACTCAAGCTCTTAAATATACCGACCTTATTAGTGCGTATCGCCCTAATGTCATTCAACAGAACCCTATCTTTATTCTGCAATGATTCAGGGCTGATCTTATTGATGCTGGCAGCAAGATCATCGAAATATTCATCAATGAATGAGTCATCCTTAAACTTCACGACGAGGTGTTTACGGTAGAAGTTGAGCAGTGTGTTATCTAAAAATCTTTCTGCCTGAGCACTCAGTTCCATTTCTTTAAGACCATTATAGACCATAAACAGGTCAGGCATACGCTGCTCTACCGGCAATTGTCTTAAGGAAGGATGGTTGATTGGATCATTTCTTCTCCTTCTGAAGTAGATTGCTTCACTAACGTAAGGTACTACTGCGATAGACTCCAGTAAGGGCACCATAAATGTAAGGTCTGAAAAAGTCATGACTTCCTCGTTAAATCTAATACCCAATGAATTGATATATTCCTTAGAAACCATAAAGTTCAATGAGGAATGATTTCTTATCAAATTATATTTTCTAGCCCCGAACATTCTCACTTTATTGGTACCGGGCATGATGATGGCAAAACTTGAACCGAAGTCGGTTCTTTTCATTCTCGCTCTGATAATGGGATGTTGTCCTATATTTTCTGACAGTAGCTGCAGCATATTCTCTGAAATATAATCGTCGCTATCCAAGAAATAAATATAATCTCCCCGAGCCATATCAATTCCTATATTACGTGCTCTACCTACTTTAAGATCATGTTTGACCTCTACGAATTTAAAACGCTCATCTTCTGTATATTTTTCTCCAGTTGCCCTTTTAAGGGCATCTATATCTGAATGAAGGATCAGCACCTCATAATCTGTATATGTTTGCTTATGAATCGATTCAAGAGTTTCATTAATATAATTTTCATTATTTTCTGCTGGCGTGATGATTGAAATCATTTTATTTTCTAGCACCTCGACTTTCGTCCTGTTTCATTAACTCATCTACTAAAGTAAACCATTTTTCCCGGTAACTATTAATATCGAATTTTTCATCCATTTTATTTCTTGCTTCCCTACCCATCTGCCTCGTTTTCTCAGGATTTTTAAGCATTGATATCATTCGTTCGGATAATGTGACAATATCTCCCTTTTCAATTAGATAACCGTTTTTTCCATCATCAATCATGTCCGAGGGTCCATAACGGATATCGTAACTGATGACAGGCGTTTCATTGACCATACTTTCCATTACTGAGAGGGAAAAACCTTCAGCTTTAGATGTGACGGCAGAAAGCGCACCAGACTGGTAGACTTTTTCGGGATTTTGAGTATATCCTTTAATGGAAACATTTTCTTTGAGTTCGAGGTCATCGACTAAATGAAGGTAATCCTTCTTTTTATTGCCTCCACCCCAAATCTCAAGTTGAGCTTTTGGTAAAACTTCCACAACATTTTTGAATGCTCTGATTATATGATCAATATTTTTAATACTTGAAAATCTAGAAATGATCACTACTTTCATCATGTCACGCTTCAAGGAAAGCCGCCTGCCTCGAAGGACATTTTTAGCCTCTCTGATGGTTGCACTAATTAATGTTTTTATTGTTTTTTCACCATGACGTGCTTCATAGTAATTTGGAATGACATGAATCTTTTCTTCATGGCCAAAACGTTTGGCAATATCCATCTTCTGCTTCTCAGTCAACACGACAAGTGCATCCACTTTATCTATATTTTTTATAGCAGATCTGTTCCGGATATTCAGTTCCGATTCAGGATCATCAGGATTTTTGAGATGATTCGAGTGAGGACGGATGACACGCTTCGTTTCAGTATTCCCTAACCGTATAAGTAATTCATCGGTAGAACGCGTATCTGAGATCAGAACTGGTGGAATTTTCGTTTCCTCTACCACCTCTTTCAACCACTCTGTCTTATGTTGATTAGTATCACCGTCAGTCTCAGATAAGATCATATGATTTTTCGCAAGGCTTATGACATCTACCCTCTCCTCTGTTTCAGGGTTCCACCACATAATCAAAAAGCTGTTACCATCTTTATCCAAGAAGACATCTTTCTTCATTTTATTCTCTTCGAGGCTGTAATACTTTACCCGGGTCATATCTCCATAATAGTTATAATGTTCCCTGTGTGTACGATTGCCTTCGCTGTTGAAATAATCTATAAAATCGAGTGTGTCATCGCTCCTCAAAGAAATGTATTTCTCATACTTGCCTTCTCTATATAGACGATATGCATTACGGGAGTTGCGTTTGGAGACTCTAAACTCTTTTTCATAGTCGGATATATTCACCTTTATACCATCTGTTTTTATTTTTTCATCTTGATAGCCCGCCCGTTCATCAAACAAGCTACGTATACGCACATTCCTACTCACTTTATTTTTCTCTTTTAACTTACGGACTATTTCCGGAAAACGAGGTTCGTACCTGAAAGTCAATATATCTGTGTCGTATCCCGCATCCGCAAAAGTGCTCGCCTGCCTTAAGGAAGCATGGGTCAACCCCCCTCGATTGAGATCTACAGAGTTAAGTAAAAAAATAATTTTAGGTTTCATCTTTATCATTCCTATTCTAGTCCATGATAAATGTATCTACGATGCTTAATCTATTATACATTATTCGTGCCCATGCCTTCCACCGTTTAGCGGCGTGTGCCATGGGTATTAGTCTACTGACTGGGGCATCACTGCCCAAATGATCAGGAACGGGGGGAATTACAGATGGCGATTATAGAATCTTTTTCGAATGAGCGGGATCTGCTCGGACGCATAGAACACCTGAAACTAAAGGGTGTCGATGAGGCACGCATGACGGTCATCACCAAGGATGATCCCGGTGAGCGGGCATTTGATCACCTCGGCGTCAAACAGCGGAGTACGGAGGTGGACACGTGGGACCGTATCGTTTCATGGTTTGCGGATGAAGACCCGGAGACCCAGGCGATGAACAGCCTCCGCTTGAGTGAAGCCCAGCAGGCAGAATACCGGCAGGCACTGATGGACGGCAAGCTGCTCCTCCATATAGATGAGCCGGATCCCGTCAAGGGCGGTTTCTTCCATGATGCGGACAAAGCCGATTACATCGATCCATCAGACAGTGAATACAGCTATTGGACAAGCAATGGAAATGACAAACGTAAAAGGGAGGCGCGCTTCGCCAAAGATCGACAGGCAGAAGCACGCACTACTTCTCCAGATCACGATGAGGAGACCATTGAGCTGCGAGAAGAACGTGTGGATATTAACAAGGAAACGGTCCAAACAGGCGAAGTCGAGGTCAATAAGTCTACGAACATACGGATGGAGGAGTTCGATGTACCCGTCAATCGCGAGGAGGTCACGGTCGAACGCATTCCAGTGGAGGGCAGCCCATTAGCTGAGACCTATGAAGTGGCGAAAGAAGCTGGCGTCGAACGCATCCCCATCACCGAAGAACGCGTTCGGGTCATCAAGGAGCGTGTCGTGACTGAAGAGATCGTCATCCGCAAACAGACTGTCGAAGATGTGGCACACATCCGGGAACCCGCGCGCTACGAAGAGGCTGATGTTACCAAAAACCTTCCAAAAACCGATGGGGACTACAGAAGATAGAAAAAAACCCAGGCTTTTAGGCCTGGGTTTTCAGTTATCATTTTGATATCGTCCTGTTGTTTTTGATGGCTACGTGGAAATCCTCGAAGCATTGGAAGTGACTAGGATTCATATTGCGAAACGTATGGTTGCGGACTGCACCTTTTTCATTTAGAACCCTTAAGAATAATGCTCCGGATTCGTATTTGGATTCAGCCAAACCATCCATCACTTCGTGGTCCAGTTCCTGGATTTCAGTAAAATGGAAATGACTGATCTCCCAATCGGCTTCTCCTTTTCCTTCCTTTAAGATGGAACGATGAACCACCATTATTTCATCCTCAAGCAGGAAGTAGAGCCCGGTACGTGTCAAATTGATCAGACAGGTGCCCAGGCAATGGGCGTCCTTCTTCTGGTATGAACCAAAGACCGGCTCATGTTCCAGGAAATTGTTGGCTTCAGTGATGAAATCCAGTTCCTTTCCTTCCAATTCATATGAAGCACCGACGACTTCTGTCATGGATTTTGGCAATTCTATATCATTAAAATATTCATTGACAAGATTATAATGGATCATGTTGCGGTTCCTACCTCTCTTATTTCATATCAGAAATATACCATGTTTAGACATATTTTAAAATGTATTAATAGTTCCGCTGCCAACTAGTTCATGCGACTGGCTTGGCGTATCATCTGCAGACGCTGGAATTGCTCGAGGTGGGCAGGGTTCAAGTTACGCAATGTATAGTTGCGGATCTGGCGCTTTTCATTAGTCACTTTCATGAACAGCACGCCTGACTCCTTGTCCGCCAGATCATCACGGTCGAGCTTTTCCATATCGAGCGTCTGTATATCATCAAATGAGTAGCTTACCATCTGCCACTCGGCGATGCTGCCGAACTGCTTTAGGAGCGGCGTATGTATGGCGGTTATCCCATCATCCAGTAACGCATAGATGCCTACTTTGGACATATTGATGACACAGCTGCCAAAACAATGGGCAGTCAGGTCCCATTCCAGACGGCGATCTGTAGGGGTCGCGAGAAAAGAGAGTACACTGTCGATGAAGCAGCCTTCCTCCCCAGGGAGCTTGTTTTCAAGAGCCATCAGTTCATTGATGTTCCTGCAGTCGATCTGCTCTTCCAAAAAAGCATTTACAACATGATACCGGATCATATCAATTCCCCCCTTGGTTTTGTAGTGAGACGGGTGCAGTTCAGTGTACTGCTCATGATGGGTAGGCATTTCACTTTGATTATACAACATATTAAAGTAATTATATATCATCCTCATGTAAATTTATAGTAAGAGCATAAGCCCACAAAAAAGAGCGATCCTTGATCAGGACCGCTCTTTTTAATCATTTAACTTATGATGGCATTATTGACCACTTTTTCAGGTTTCGCACCGAGTATCATCAGGAATATTTCCGGGGAATCGATATGGCGGTTTTGCTTCAGTATATCGAGGAACAGTTCGAATCCTTCGACGCGCCTGAGCTTCTCCACTTCTTCAGCCAATATATCAAGCACAGAGGACTTGATGAATTTCGGTGTTGGCTCATGTGCCTCCCCTGTCATCATATCGGCCAGATACTTGTATTTGACCTGCAGCTGACGGGCAAAGCTCGTGACGTGTTCAAGCCTATGGTATAGGATCGGATGATTTTCGCTTAAGTGCGCCAGGTCTCTTTCGATCTCACGTATTGTTTTTCTGCTCGCGTACATTATCGGTTCACCTCATCCCATGGTTTGTCGACACTGATCTTCGTCGTCAGTTCCTTGCTGTGTATGCGACGGTCCTTGCGCATGGCCGTCCGCTTCTTGTTGGACTCGTACAAGTACTTCTCCTCGTCCGTCTCCGGTATGATGCCAGGTACCGGAATGGGCCGTTTCGTCTCCTCATCGAGTGCCACGAATGTCAGAAAAGCTGTTGCTGCGACGTTGCGTTCTTCTGTCACCAGATCTTCCGTGATCACTTTACAGAAGATTTCCATGCTGCGGTTGCCGGTCGATGACACGAATGCTTCTATGCATACCGATTCAGATTGCGTGATCGGGCGCAGAAAGTCGATTGAGTCGATGGATGCCGTCACGCATTCCCTTACCCGCGCGTGGCGCCTTGCGGCAAGTGAGGCGACGTTGTCGATGCGCTTCATCAGCACGCCGCCGAACAGTGTATCGTAGTTGTTCAAGTCATTCGCAAATACCTGATCGATGCTGATGACTTTGCTGTCTTTCGGATTTTTATATTCAACCATTTAAGAAATCACCTTTCGTCTTACTGATGATTCCATTGTAGAACCTGAAAACCCTTTCTGAACAATAGTTTTATTAAATGTCGCATATAGCCTAAAACGATGAAAGCGGTCCCTTTAATCAGGCAAACGTCTCCTGGAAGTGCTTCAGCCACTCTTTTGTGATGAAGTTCATGTAGCGGTCCCGGTTCCAGATGATGCCAAGGCGCCAACGCATGACAGGTTCTGTTATCTCGACCGCCACCGACGGCGCGCCTAGCAGCTGCGCCACGCTCTGAGGTAATATGCACACCCCAAGCTCCGACTGGATCATCTCTTCGATGAAATGCCATTGTGAAGTCTTTGCGATCACCTTCGGGGTAAAGCCTGCATTTTTGCATGCCGAAGTTATGATTTCATTCAGATAGAAGTCTTCGTTGAACATGATGAAATCCGAATCTTTGAGTGAGTCAAGCCCGACGTTGCTACACTCAGCCAATGGATGGTTCGGATGGACGACCAGGCACAATGTTTCAGACAGGAAAGTGAAGGCATCAAAATCAGCACCTTCAGTCGGCAGTACGGTAATGCCGATGTCGATATCATATTGCCTGAGGCGCTGTTCGATTGTGCCACTGCCGCTTTCAATCAGCTGGTAGGTGATCTTCGGATATTTGTCGTGGAACGTCTTCATGATCGCCATCAACGGGCTGACATCCATGATCGGCGGCAGGCCGATACGGATGTGCCCGTGCTGTACACCGACCATGTTTTTCAGGTCATATGCCAGTGCTTCATGCATGCGGAGTATCTCTTCAGACTGGTCATAGAACATCTGGCCGGCATCCGTCAGTTCAAACTGCTTGCGGTTCCGATTGAACAGCCGCACACCGAGTTCCGCTTCAACATCATTGATCGCCTTGCTGATCGTCGGCTGGGATATGTAGAGTTGATGTGCTGCCTCAGTCATGCTGCCATGCTTGACGATGGCCGTGAAATAGCGCATATGCTTGATGTCCATGGATTTTTCCTCCCCTAGGGTTTCATTGGCACAATTATACAGCGGTTTCGTTCAAATGTGAAAGACAAATAGCCAGATACATAAAAAAGCCTACCGCAACAGCGGCAGACTTCAACGCATTCTATGACATTTGTTTGAATGCTTCCGGTTCGTCAAAAGTGACATAAGTGCCGGCAAGCAGATCATGGATCGACCGCTTGTCCTTACGCACACTGACCATAATGGCTGACGCAATGGCTGCGAGACCGAACGTCACGCTGTAGATGAAGAACCCGAGCACTTCGCGTATGATCATCGGCAACAGCCCGGCTTTTGAACCGTCCACTTTGACGACCCGTATATTCAGCACGCGTTTAGCGATTGTGTACCCGTAGAAATAGACAGGCAGCAGAATGAAATACGCTAACCCTGCGATGCTTTCACCCGTCTGGGCACTCGCGCTTGATGTATCGACTTGGAAAACAAATAGGATTGTGCCGACCACCATGCCGACAAGCAGCGCGTCAAGCACCCGTGCCCCGAGCCGCACCCAAAATCCTGCTGGATTGGACATTTTTTCACCTCAAAATATTTTTCTTTCCCTATTGTAGCACTGCCCGGTAATGTAATGCATGTCTGACTGTGCATTCTCCTGATTTTCGCCACATTAAATAAGGTTGAATGGTCAGTAGCCCCCCACCGGTGGGTTAACGTGCCACCGTCGCATGTGTTAAAATACTCTATATGTATATGGAGCTGCCGGGCAGCATCTGCCTTTATAAGAATGGAGGAAACGTATGGCTGAGAAAAACAATCGACAAAATCATGAAGGCAGCAGGTCCGCCCTACTCCTTGGCTGCCTCGGACTCATTGGAGTGGCAATCATCCTCTCAGGCATCGCCTATCTGATCGCCACGCTGATACTCGGTGAACCCCCTGAACCAAAAGATGTCGACGAGATAAAAGATGAAGTCAGTTTCATGCTGGAGACGGTCCGCCCGTCCCTCAGCGGCAAGCTCGCCACCGCGCGCACGACTATAGGCATGTAAGCGGACAACACCCCTCTATATCCATTATAGTGGAAAGAGATAGATATAGATAAAGGGAGGCGTGATGAAATGGCAGTCATACTGCAGGTTGATTTCGAAATGGACGGCCCTTTCGGCGAAGATATGGCCGAAGGGTTCAGAGATCTTGCCGAGAGCATCAATGAGGAACCTGGGTTCCTCTGGAAGATCTGGACGGAGAACGCAAAAGAGAAGGAAGCTGGCGGCATCTACCTCTTCGACACGCAAGAGGCGGCAGAGGCCTATCTGAAGATGCATACCGAACGGCTCCGTTCATTCGGCATCGACTCGGTCAACGGCAAAATCTTCAATGTCAATGAACCGCTCACTACCATCAACGGCGGACCGCTTGCACCATAAAAAAAGAAGACCATACCGGTCTTCTTTTTTTATGGTTTTTTAAGCCCGCGCTGCTCAAACACTGCCGCTTCGACGGCTTCATATGTATCCATTTCTCCCCGCCTTTTCATATCAAGCGCCATCTGCTCCCGCACCTTGACAGGCTCATGCGGGACAAACCGATCATGCCGCGAGTCATACTTGTATCCACGCTCTTCCATCACGCGTTTGATGGTCCCCATATGGAGCATGTGTTCACTCAGCAGATACATCTTCACCAGCCTGTCGCTCGGGAACTGTCGGTAATATACGCAACGGGCCTCCTCGCGTGCCCGCGCCACCGCTATCTTATGCTGACCCCCTCTATAGATCCGGGAAGCCGCTTTTTTGACAGCCGAGAAAGTGCCGCCTGCAAGCCACTTTACCTGCCCGGCATTATACTTCCTGACTTTATCCATCCTGACTGCCACCCGCTGTGCATTCGACCGTACCTTCCCCCAGTTCATCTTCATGGATGCACCCCTTTGCTTCCGTACTCGTATGTTCATAGAAAAAACACAATATATGTAATATACATCATATTACCCATATTTTGTATATCTAATCCTATTAGGAGAAAATAAATTGCTCCTCTAGCGTCGGTTTAGCCTGATGTATTATTCTGTTTGTCGTCACAGACGCGCTTTCTCATCCAGCCCATAAAACATCATGAGAAGTGCATAGTCATGTTACTCCCGCTTCAGCCGATCGACATATTGTTTACCTTCAACCAACGATAAGCCGAGTGTCTGCCGGGCTTTCTTGATGGCTTTGATCTCCTCGCCTTCCCTGACCATCCGGCGCAGTTCATGATCGACAGGGTGGCCTTCGCCATCTGCCGTAATGAATTTCTCCTGTCCACTCTTAAGCCGCCTGACCTCACCATTCAATTTTGAATTCGTATACAACAGATAAACAATGATTCCCAGCAGCAGAGGAATGATATATGCCATGATATTCCCTCCCCCTATCTGACATCAATTCTTGCGTCATATTTTACCTGACGCATTTTTCATCACATTCAAAAAGTCCTCGACAAATCTAGCACTGTCAACTTCAAGGCTGACATTGACATTCGGTTCCTCGCCCCATAAACCACCGAAGTCGCAGACGGTCTGGCCGTAATTCAATGGACTGACGGTATCGACATCGACATAGTGGTGCTCGGTCCTAAGGAATCCACGGTTCAAAGCGAAACCGACCGCCAATGGATCGTGCAGCGCGCAGCCATCGAGTCCGAACTTATCCATGCTGAAGGTGCGGTAGATTTCAGTCGACTGCTTGATGAAGTCGTAATACTTACTGCCCTTAAGCGTCTCAATGTCGCGGGCTGTCAGCACAGCTTGTTTTGTGACATCCAAACCAACGAGCGTAACATTCGCGCCACCATGGATGACGATGCGCGCCGCTTCGGCATCCGTGAATATATTGAACTCCGAGTTCGGTCCACTGTTGCCCTGACCGGCTCTCGATACGATGCCACCCATGATGACGACTTCCTTCAATAGCTCGCCAAGCAGCGGTTCCTGTTTGAATGCCAGTGCAACATTCGTCAGCGGCCCCACCGCAATCAGCGTCACTTCCCCCGGATGATGCCTGGCTGCCTCCACGATGAAGTCAGGTGCAAATTGCGCCTCGCACATATTTTCGTACGGATAGTCTATGAGCGCGCCACCAAGGCCATCCTCCCCATGTATATGATGCACATGCCGGGACGGTTTCATCAAAGGACCCGCGGCACCGGAGAAGACCGGCACATCTTCCCGCCCCAACATGCTCAGCACCTTCAAAGTATTGCGGTTGACCATATCAAGTGGCACATTTCCGTCCACTGTTGTGATGCCCAAAAATTCTAGCGCATCACTTTCCAAGCCGTACATGATGGCCAGCGCGTCATCAATTCCCGTATCGACATCCATAATCACCTTCTTCATGAAAGCCCTCCTTTTTACGCCATTATAGCAGAAGCGGTAGGGGTCAGACGAGCCTGGAACGTCTGGAATATGCTAAAATAAAGCTGATATATCTATTATAAAAGGAGCATCTGAAAGTTATGAAACGCTTATTCATTACGGCACTGATCTTCTCCATGGCAGTTCTCTCGGCATGTGGTGAGGACAGTGAATCTTCAGGATCCAAGGATCAGAATGAAACTTCGGAATCTGTTGAAGCCAGTGGATCTTCGGAAACAACTGAAAAGGATTCATCCGCTGAAGAACCAAAAGTGACGGTAACTGACGAGCAGAAAAAAGCACTGGAGGAAAAGTTTGACGGCATCGCCCATAACCCGTTCGTCGAATCAATCGAGCCACAAGACGAGGATTATACACTCATTCATATAGTGGTCAGCGATAAAATCAATGAACTCGATAGATCCGCGGCCGAAGGAAAACTTCAGGGCGTCGGTGAATCGGTCCGTGAAGGTACAAGTGGCATCCTCTTCGACAGTTCCGCCAAGAACTTGCCGATGGTCAAGTTCATATCGCCGGATGACGATCTGCTTGGCCAATACGACAACCGCAATAGGGGTGCTGATATTCACTTTGAATCATTCGATTTCTAATGGTGCGCATAAAAAAGTTCCGGAGCTGAATGCTCCGGAACTTTTTTACTTCTTCTATTTGTCCGGCTCTGCCGGTTTGGAGATTTCTTCAAGTGCTTCTTCGGAATCCTCTGGATCTTCTTCATCCACCGCAACATCCCCTAATGCGACGATGCCGACTACTTTGTTGTCCTCTATAATCGGCAGGCGGCGTACCTGTTCCTGGGCCATGATGTTGGCTGCTTCTTCAACGTCCATATCCGGTGTGCCGGTGACGAAGCTTGAAGACAGGATACGGTTGATCGGCGTCTCCAATGAAAATTGGGACGCAATGCCGCGGATGACCAAGTCACGGTCTGTGATGATGCCGCGCAGATTGCCGTCTTCAGTGACAGGGATGCTCCCGACATCGAGTTCCATCATTTTGGATGCCACTTGCTGTACTGTCGTTTCAGGTCCGCATGTTTCGATTTCAGTCGTCATGATTTCTTTGACTTGCATCAATAATGCCTCCTATTCAATCTTAATATTACATTCATCTTACATATATCTAGTACCCGCAAGAAGCAGACCTTAATCATTACATTAATATCCACAATATTCTAAATGTTTAAATAAAACCTTAAAGGAAATTTAGTATAGTAAGAGCACCTTCAAGCGCCAAAAGAGTGACAGCAACGCCCCATCAATATGATTAAAGGAGGCCAATGACATGAGTGAACGTAAAAGAGTCTGGTTCGAAGAAAATGACAGTCGGCTGGATCCCGCACTCATTGAACAGCTGCGCCAAAGCGAAAGGAAGACGTACCGCACGGCACGCACCGAAAAGATTCCGATCATCATCCGTTGCAGACAGGACACCGCCAATGAGGAGATGGATCAGCTGCTCAAACAATGCGGTGAAGATGTCCATAGCCATCTCGATCAGGAAATGCGCCTCATCAACAGTGTAAAAGGTCAGCTTACTCCGAAGAAGATAAAGGAAATCAAAGATCATACAGCCGTTGAACGCATCTATTACGACCGGCCCGTCTCCGCCTACCTCGACATCACCAATGAACAAATTGGTACTGCCGCCATCAGGGAAAGACTTCAGATCAGCGGTGCCGGGGTGACCATCGCTGTGCTCGACACGGGCATCCATCCCCATGAGGATCTGACGACGCCAAGTAACCGCATCATTGCATTCCACGATGTCATCAACGGCGAGACTGAACCGTATGACGACAATGGACACGGCACGCATTGTGCCGGAGATGCTGCAGGCAATGGGGCGATGTCGAACGGCAAGTACATCGGGCCAGCCCCGGAAGCATCCCTGGTTGGTGTCAAAGTGCTTGACGAGGGTGGAGGGGGTAGCCTCTCAAGCATCATCCAGGGCATCGAGTGGTGTGTCGACTACAAAGACATCCATGGCATCGATATACTGTCCCTCTCTTTAGGGGCGCCTGCCCAAGAATCCTTCCGGCTGGATCCATTGTCGCTCGCGGTGCAGGAAGCGTGGCACTCAGGCCTCATCGTCTGCGCTGCCGCCGGCAACAGTGGCCCGACCCCATCAACCATCGGCACCCCGGCCATCAACCCCTTCGTCATCACCGTCGGTGCAGCAGATGACCAGGACACCCTAGAGCGGACCGACGATGAAATTGCGGAGTATTCTAGCCGTGGCCCAACAATCGACCAATTCATCAAACCGGATATCTACGCGCCGGGCACCAACATCATCTCGCTTCTCGCGCCCGGGTCGACCACCGAGACGGAACTCGCCGATCAGATCATCGGCGAACATTATGTCCAGATGTCCGGCACCTCCATGGCGACGCCGATCTGTGCAGGCGTCATCGCCTTGATGCTGGAAGCAAACCCGAACTTGAGCCCGAATGATGTCAAAAGCATCCTGCAAGTCATCGGTGAACCTGTCTTCAATCACCAGTGGGGCTACATCAATGCCCAAAGGACGGTCGATGCGGCCATACGCTATCAGAAGGATATGAAGGCACCAGTGCCGGATACTGGTCCAGCCTAAAGCGCATATTATGATATTAAAATAAAGCCGGTTGAGGGTACTCTCAACCGGCTTTGTCGTATCTACAAATAAGTTATCTTATATGCTTCTATTGGCGCTGCTTCGCCCAGTTGATGATGCCACCGGCGAGCAGGATATCAAGATCGCGTCCAGTCAGACTGTGGTGGACGGTGATTTCTTCATCCGCGTCTTTCAGTCGAATGGTGAACGTATCCGTGTCCCGGATGGTCTGATGGATGTTGCGGAATTCCAGCACATCTCCTTGGGAGAGCTTCTGATGATCGCTTGGATCATCGAATGTCAACGGCAATATGCCGAAGTTGATGAGGTTCTGCAGGTGAATCCTTGCAAAGTCCTTGACCAGCACAACACGTAAGCCGAGGTACCGCGGCGCAAGTGCTGCATGCTCACGGCTTGACCCTTGCCCGTAGTTGTTGCCGGCAACGACCATATGGCCGCCTGCGTCCTTCTGTTTTTCGGCCCGCTCGATATAGCCCTCATCCACTCCCTCGAAGACGAAGGAGCTGATTTTTGGAATATTACTGCGGAATGGCAATACTCTTGAACCACCCGCTAGGATTTCATCCGTAGAGATGTTATCTGCCATCTTGAGCACTATCGGCAGTTCGAAATTATCTTCTATCGGATCGAAATCAGGAATGGACGACACGTTCGGTCCTTTTTCTATTTCAATATTTTCCTTATCTTTAGGCGGTGCTTCCAGCATGACACCTTTTTTGACCGCAGCCGCTTCCGGGATTTTAGGATACTCCATATCAAGCGTCCTCGGATCGGTGATGACACCACTTAGGATTGAAGCGGCGGCAGTTTCGGGACTACATAGGAAGACACTGTCTTCTTTTGTTCCGGAACGGCCCGGGAAGTTCCGTGGCGTCGTCCGCAGACTGTTCTGCCCGGTAGCTGGCGCCTGTCCCATACCGATACAGCCGTTACAGCCCGCCTGGTGCATCCGGGCACCGCAAGCAGTGGCGGCGAATCGATGATGACCATGTCGTAATGCATGGAGAACGTCTTCAGCATATGTATCATCTTGTTGGATGATAGCAGTTCTGAAGGATTCGGAGGAATGGGGCCGGAAGTAATGATATCCAGGTTTTCCACTTCGGTCTCCTTGACGATGTTCTCCACAGGTACATCCTGGACGATTGCTGTGGACATACCACGCTGATTGGTGACTTCAAACGTATAGTGCGTTGTCGGGCGGCGCAGGTCTGCATCGATCAGAACAGTGCGCTTACCGGACTGAGCATAGGCGACAGCGAGATTGGCTGCGGTAGTAGACTTGCCTGCACCTGGTGTGGCTGAAGTGACGAGAACAGTTTTTATTTCAGTATCGATATTCGAATACATGATGTTCGTCCGGACAGTCCGGAATTGTTCACTGACTGGGGATTTAGGCTGTCTTTCCACGATGAGTTCCCTCGGGCCGGATACATAGTTGCGGGATTTGTTTTTACCAAACATGATCAGTTTCCTTTCTGACTATCGAATTTCGCAATCGTACCAAGTACCGGCAGCTCAAGGTGTTTCTGGATTTCTTCATCTGTAGTAATACGCTTGTCAAGAAATGCCCTGAGGAATGCGATACCGAGTCCAAGCAGTCCACCGAGAATCATACCGATGGCGATGTTGATGAGCGGATGTGGAGATACTGGTGACGGTTCGTCACCAACATCTGCCGGCGCAAGAATGGAGACGTTGTCGACATTCATTACGTCCATCACACGCTCTTGGAACACCTCAGCAATTTCATTCGCGATGGTTTCAGCATTTTCAGGGTTTGGATCAGTGACCGTGACGGTCACGACCTGTGACTGGTCCTGGTTGTTAACGGTGATCTGGCTGGCGAGTGCGCCTGTATTCTGTTCCAGATTAAGATTACTTACAACATCATCGAGCACTGTCGGACTTTTGATGATGTCCCTATATGTATTGATCAGCTGAAGGCTGGCCTGTATGTCCTGATTGTTGACGGCTTCTGATTCCTGGGATTGACTGACGAGGATTTGTGTGTTGGCTTCATATTGCGGGGTCATGAAAAATGCGGTGGCGAATGCAGCGGCTGCACCAAAGAGCAGTACAAGGGCGATGATCATCGCCAGGTTCTTCTTGATCACTTCAAGAATGTCTTCCAAATTCAATGTTTCTTCCATGTTGGCCTCCATATTTATATGTAGAAATATTATATATGTTTACAGTTTATTACTATATCAGATTAAGGTGGATTTTTGCACAGTATTTCGGGAATTTATCAATGAAAGCGATTTTATCGAAATGTTCTGTCTAATGATGTCTCCTTCATAATTATGTAAAATATTTCACTATTTTGTTGAATAATTCGCAGAATATTGTTTATATTTTAATATAACGTCTATATAACTAAAGTCAAAAACCAAATACGGAGGAGATTTTTTGAGTTATCGACGAGAATCAATGATGATCGGATTTGCCTACACGGGGGTCATTGTAGGGGCCGGATTTTCCACAGGCCAGGAAATACTCCAGTTCTTCACGAACTATGGGACATGGAGCTATGCTGCAATCATACTTTCGGCACTGATCATCATGTTTGTCGGCCGGCAAGCGGCTAAACTTGGCTACCGATTGAAGGCGGATTCCCATGAGGAACCGATCAACACGATGTTTGGAGATATGATTGGAAAGACAATCGACTACATACTTGTCTTTTTCCTATATGGCATCTCGGTCATCATGCTGGCTGGTGCAGGCTCAGCTTTCTATGAAAGTTTCGGAGTGTCACCGTGGCTCGGTTCGCTGATCATGATGATTGCGGTGTTTATCACACTGCTGCTCGACTTCAATAAGATTGTCGTGGTGCTTGGTGCAGTGACACCCTTTTTGGTCGCTTTCATATTAATTGTGGCGGCTGTGAACATCTTTAATCCCACCGTTACGTTTAGTGAAGTGAATCAATATGCGCAGGCGGACCGCACGCCGTCCGGAAGTTGGCTATGGGATGCGTTGACATACAGCGGTCTGACGCTTGCGACGGCTTTCAGTTTCCTGTCCATCATGGGCTCGGAGGCAACGAAGCATAAGGCGGCGCGCCGTGGGGCACTGGTCGGCGGCATGATCATTCTGCTGCTGATGGTACTGATCAACGGGGGTATGCTAGCGAACTTGGATGCGGCGAATCATGCGGCACTACCAACCCTATTGCTTGCAGACGCGGTGCATCCTGTAATCGGAACCGGGTTGTCGGTCGTCATGCTGCTGGTGATCTACAATACGGCAGTTGGTCTGATGTATCCGTTCCTGACACGTTTTACAGTAGCCTATTCCAAAAAGTATACGATTATGCTGATCATTGGCTTATTGTTTGGCTATGCCTTGAGTTTCGTCGGCTTTGTCGACTTGGTCAATATTTTTTATCCAATATTCGGTTATATTGGTCTGTTCATTGGAGCGGGCTTGACCATCCGCTGGGTGGCCAATAAGTTTTCGAAGAAGCAGCTGGTATAAATCCGAGCCAGCAGGATGTTCTGTCAGCTTTTGTGTGAAAGCTGAAAAAATTGATAATAGTTGATTACACACTAAAAAAGAGCCTTAGAAAGGCTCTTCTTTAATGCTTTATCAATTCTTTTTCCTCTGTTTCTATCTTCAATCTAGCGCCTGTCCCTGTCTTTGCCAAAATACTTTGCAGTCTATCGATTGTAATGTTTTGATTGCCATTCTCCAGACGGGAGATCACAGACTGCTGAACACCTACCCGATCAGCAAATTCTTTTTGTGTTAATCCGAGACTTAGTCTCAATTCAATCAGTTGTGCCCTCAACTCGTGATTGCGGATTTTCACCAAATCTTCCCTAACATTTTTGAATTCCGGATCCTTTTCAACTCTTTTTTCTGCATAACGTTTCGCAAAACCCACACTACTCACCCTTTCTACTCACCCAATCATCGCGCAGTCTAATCGCATGATTAAGTTCTCCTTTTGGGGTCTTTTTACTCTTTTTAACAAACCCATGTGTCAGCAACAACAATGTACCCTTCCATCTGAAGAAGAAAATTCTATAGATATTGCTGCTATGTTTTACGCGCAACTCGTAGATATCTTCATTTCTAAAGTAATCTACATGAGGATGTCCCCACCTTGGACCAAATCTTTCTAACATTTCAATATCCCGTAAAATCTTATCGGATGCTTTGGCTGGCAAAGCATCGAGAAAAGCTTCCAAAGGTGAATGGTCATTTTCTGTCTTGTAATCTTCCGTGTCCCACTCAAGATTATCCATATAGTTAATATACCTCATAAGTCATATTATAATCATTATAAGCCGAAAATGGTGTCGTGTCCACAGTTCATCCACTACCATTGCTTTATAATACTGAATTTGCGTCAAGATTAAGAGAAGAGAATTGGTGGTAGAGATAAGTATTATGCAATTGGGGGGTATATGATGAAATTGAAGGCATTAATACTCAATACGACACTGAAGTATGGAGATGAACAATCGAATACCGAAGGGTTGGCACGCGAAGTCATGGATATCTATAAGCAAAAAGAGGTCGAAGCTGAAATCGTGCGCCTGAACGACTACAACATAAAATACGGCATCACGGATGACGCGGGTGAAGGCGATGAATGGCCTCAAGTTTTTGAAAAGGTCAAAGCGGCTGATATCGTCCTGATTGGCACACCACTGTGGCTCGGTGAGAAGAGCAGCATCGCAACACTTGCGATCGAGCGCCTGTATGGCAGTAGCTCGTTTACGGATGAGAATGGCCAGTCGATTTTCTACAACAAAGTGGGCGGCGTCATCGTCACAGGCAACGAGGATGGTGCTAAGCATGCGGCCGCTTCAGTACTGTACGGCCTATCCCACATCGGCTTCACCATTCCGCCGAACGTCGATGCCTACTGGGTCGGCGAAGCCGGCCCAGGCCCATCCTACATCGAAGCCGGTCAGGACAACGACTTCACTAAAAAGCATGTGGAGATGCTCGCCTACAACACCATGCATCTGGCGCGCATGTTCAAAGAGACGCCGATTCCGACACAAGGCAACGCGCTCGAGTGACAATCCTTGGAAACTCTGCGCCCGATTGGCTATGATTAAAGTAATACCACTTAGGAGGATGACACAATGGAATTGACAGTTTATCTTGCAGGACAGATCCACGATGATTGGCGCGAAGATGTTAAACGTCTGGCTAAAGAGAAGGACTTGCCACTCCACTTCGTCGGACCGCAGACGGTACATGACCGCTCGGACAATGTGGGCGAAGCAATCTTGGGTGAACAGCCGAGCGGCTACTTCAAGGATGATGCCGCTTCTGCCATCAACAATCTAAGGACCGAAGTGCTCATGAAAAAGTCAGACGTCGTCATCGCGTTGTTCGGCGAGAAATACAAGCAGTGGAATACGGCGATGGATGCGAGTGCAGCGGTCACGCTCGGCAAACCGCTCATCATCGTGCGCCCGGAAGAATTGATCCATCCACTCAAGGAACTCTCCAACAAAGCCAACGTCACGGTTGAAACCATCGAACAGGCGTTGGATGTGCTCGCCTACATCTACGAATAATGCAGGTGTTCAGAGTGAGCCCCGATCATGACATCAGCGCCCGGTATTTGGATAACCGCCGGCTATCGAAGCAGGTGCTCGAACTGTATCAAATACTGCGCGTCAACCTCAGCCTGATCGGCGTGCTTGATACCAACACGCGGTACCGGCACCACCCCATCGTCAAGCACATCTATAATGAAGGGCGTCCGTACATTACGGATACCTTCCGTTTGCTAGACGCGTGCGACAAGGAGCATCAGCGCCGCGGTGGTAAGCGCAGCCCCGCATTCCGGGAAGACTTGGATGCTTTGAAGCGCCTTATCGAGCACCATGCCGGGGACGGGCTGTGGCACGATGATCCATTGCCGCCCCACTATGTCTACGGGGACGTCCGCATCGAAGGAGTGGCAGCTTATCGGGCGTACATCGAGCTATTGAATGCCAAATGGCTGGCGGATACGATTGCGCCACGGTGTGGTATGCACATTAAATAACTACTCTGTTGTACTGGGTTAAAGAAACCCAGTATTTTTCATTTCAAAGCATTATACTTTCTTTCTTTTTGTTAATTAATAAGTTATGATTATTAATTAGTGTAAAGCAATATAGGAGGATGCAGAGTGAGTATTGACAAAAAATTTAGAGATTTCTTAAAGTATGTATTGCCTAAAGATATCCAGAAAAAACTAATCAAACAAGTTATTTTTGATGCCGTTGAGTGTAATAAGGAAGATGTATTAATTGACTTAAAGTTACAGAATTTTTATAAAAATAATTCAAAAAGCAAATTAAAGGTTGTACTTTCTGATGATCAAATAATCTATGAACTTCCTTTCCGTTTTAAAAAAAATGGTCTTCAAATTGAATTGGATCATAATATTCTCAAAATGATTAAAGACTATTGCCTCATAGAAATTATTTTTGAAGGGAAATCATTGAATATCCAAAGTTATGATGAAGAGTATTCACAAATGCAAAAAAACGCTTTCTTCTCAAACAAGCGTTTCTTTAATATTACAGCTCATGGCAATCTTATGATTTCAAATATATTGCCTGAATATAATAGCGAGCAGCCTGTTGATATCAATGATATACATACAAGATATAATTATCTTTCTTTTGTAGTTGGGGAAAATAACAATAACTCCTCTATATATAATTTAGCTTTTTTATATAATTTCGTTTGTCAAAATAAGCTAGACAGTTCCTTTTCACCCATGTAACTCAAAAAGACTTCCAATGGTGTCCGGTAGTTCAATGATTTTCTCGGTATGTGGTTTCTTCTTGAAGCGACAGACGAGA
>NZ_BAABCK010000067.1:0-66496 GCF_039538805.1 Salinicoccus jeotgali
AATTCAAGGGATTGAGTCCGCTGGAATTCAGGGCATTGGCGGCATAGAAAAACGCCTGAGAATCTCCATTCTCAGGCGGGAAACATTTATATTATTTCATCTGTCAACTTGGTAGGGTTCAGATCACTTATCAGGGACGGCCTTCTTGTATTATTATGCAGTTCTTCTAGTTAGAAATCTTGTGAAGATTGATCTCTTAGTGCGTGGTTCCTTCTCTTCTTCCTTTTCGGCAAGGTGAGAATAACTTTCAGCTATTTTCTTGTACTCTTCAAGGCGAAGTTCGGCAGTAATACGGTCAGTTGAAAACATTAATAATTCCTCCTGTAAATTTGTAATATAATTTATATATAAATATTTAATTATCTTTTGTTATGTATATAATATACCATTATACCAGTACTTTATCAAGTATATTGTGATGTTTTTACCAAAGTAAATATATTGATAATTTTTAAACAATTCTAATAACGTAAAAATATAATGTAATATAATTTCATACTGAAAAAGACTATCAATAATTTATGCTTTTATTTGAATTGTTATACATATGCAACCGGTTTCCTGTTTCTCTAATGCATTAAAGGGGTATTTTCTGAATATACATTATCTTAGGGAGGAGAAATCAATATGAAAAAATGGATGCTTCTTCTTGCCATGTCGTTCCTTCTTGCACTCGGTGCATGTGGCGGGGATTCACAAGATGACAGTATGGATGACCCAGAAGAAAGTCAGGAGGAAGCTGATGACTTGGATGATGGTGCGGATGACTGACGCCCTATTCCCAGACAGTTGGCTCAATACAAAATAAGACGGACCAGGCTTCATGCCTAGTCCGTCTCGTATGTCATATCGATATGGGGGATACCGTCTTCCAAGTGCACTTCTGAAGTCTTCCGGAAACCGAACTGCTGATAGAACCTCTCCAAGTGAGCCTGGCCATGTAGATAGACCTTCTCACCTGGATGGACTTTTCCTACATACTGCATCGCCTGCTCCATCAGTGCCTTGCCAAGGCCTTTTTTCCTGTGGTCCTTCCTGACGATGACCCGACCGATCGCAATCGGCTTTCCCGGCACAATCCTCAAATAGGCTGCGATGACTGAGTCATCTTTCTTATAGATATGGGTGCATTCCGGATCTCTGCCGTCCACTTCCTGATAAGGGCATTCCTGTTCGACTACGAACACTGAAGTCCTCAACCGGTATATCTCCTCCAGTGTAGCAACATCCAGTTCCTCAAACGATCTAACGTGCCACATGCCATTTCCTCCCTACTATCATCCATGATGCAAAATCAAAATGCTCATGTGTCATTTTTTATATTTTTATTCTTCAGTATAGCGACACTGAGTATATGGGGGATCGTGTGTACCGTATCGGGGAAGTGTTCTTCCAGATATGAGGCTACACGCGCCAATGTGTTCTTCCGCTGCTTCTCCTTCATTCCTGCCACCCAAGACACAGAGGACAGTCTGCCGATCCACTCTTCATTGGTGAACTTTACATCATAATCGATCTTGAACAGTTCCATTAGATCAAAACGTGCAGATTTCCATTCCTCAAACCACTCAACCGGAAAACTGTTGATCATCTGAGTCGCATTATCTTTTGTGCCTGCTGGCCGGATCTGTCTGTCTGGTGAATAGTTCTGTATCGTCTTCATCGATTCTTTGACGATTTTGGATGCGGAGGTAAACCCTGAATCCATGATGATCAGATGCCCACCAGGCTTTAGGATCCGCTGAACTTCTTTAATAGTCGCTTCCCGATCGAACCAATGCCAGGCGCGCATGACCGTGACGATATCATAATTTTTATCGATCAATCCCGTGTCTTCAGCATATCCTTCTCTGAAGACGACTTCCAGCTCATCTCCAATATGTCTTCGTCCAGCTTCAATCAATTCAGTAGAGGGCTCCACAGCATCTATGACAGCACCTCGTGCGCTGAGCATTTTACTGAGCAGGCCAGGTCCTGCGCCAAGTTCTGCTACTTTACTGCCTGAAATGACGACTTCACGCATCTCCAATTCCGTAACCAGACGTTTTGGAATATCATTTCTATACTTAAGGTAATTGTCCGCCACATTGCCAAAATCCACTTGCATTTTCCTACCCCCATATGAAGATATGATTGATAAATGGATCCATTTAAAACTCTAGTTTCCATTTAAGATTAAGTATAACATGATAAGGGTAAATCAAATAGAAAGGAGAGGATATCACTATGAGTAAATCAGTATTGATCATCGTAACCAACCATGGAACGATAAACAATGATGACAGTAGGCCAACAGGATTATGGCTGAGTGAAGCGGCGGAGCCGTATCATGTTTTCCAGGGAGCGGGTTATAGAGTGGACTTCGCATCACCGAAAGGCGGGTCAGTACCGCTCGATCCAAATTCCCTAGAAGGTGAACAGAACGAGAATGAGAAAGATATCATCAAGCTGCTTCAAGACACTAAACGTGTCAAAGACATGGTCTATGAAGGCTACGATGCAATCTTCTTCGCCGGAGGGCATGGCACAATGTATGACTTCCCTGGCCAGGCAGATATTCAAAATATCCTTGCGTTCTTCAAAGATGACGGCCGCACGATCGCAGCAGTCTGCCACGGCCCGGCAGCATTTGCAGATGCCAAGACGAAAGACGGCAAATATGTGGTCGATGGCGTCAAGCTGACAGGGTTTACAAATGAAGAAGAGAAAGCCATGAAACTCTACGACGATATGCCCTTTGCACTCCAATCCAAGCTGGAAGAAAACGGTGCAGGATTCGTAGTTGGAGAAGCGATGGAGGAACATGTCGTAAAAGACGGCAACTTCATCACGGGACAAAACCCTGCTTCAGCTGAAGCCGCTGCCCAAGCAGTCATAGATAAACTTGGAAAATAACATTTATACGCCGGCCTTTCGGGCCGGCTATTTTTATCCTCTGGAATCCTGATGGCATCAGAAAAAAAGGATCGGCATCCAAATGGATGCCGGTCCTTCAACATTTTATCGGTCTATCTTAGGAGACTCCCCTATTATCCAATACACGCTTCATTTCCTGCATTTTGCCTACATGCATCGCTTCATGGAGTGCAATGAATCCAACCTGTTCAAAGCGTTTGGTCATGCCCATGAATTCACGTGGGAGATCTTCCTGAAGTACTTCTTCTTCCATATCCTCAAGGCGAGCCATGTGACCGCGCAGTAATGCTTCGATTTCTTTAGTGTCTGGTGTGTCATCATCGAAGTCATCTGGGCTTGTGCCTGTACCGAAATACTTCGCATACCTTTTATAGGCGTCTGTATTTTTGTCCGTCACAGCGGCCGTCACCATTTCCATCATTGCAGCGACATGCCCGAATTGCCAATGCAGGCTGTTGTTGAAACCTTCAGGTATGTGATGCATATCTTCTTCATTTACTTCATCAAAGAGTCCGGTCGTCCAATTGCGTACAGTGTTCAATTCAAAAAGCAATAATTCTTTAGCCATTGATGTTGTACCTCCAATTTCTTTTCTTTCCGTCTATACTTTACATACCCGTTCACTGCGATTTTATTCATATGAATTCTTCCAACCCGCGCATCTTCCATTTTCACTTGCACAGATTTCCGGCCGATTGCATTTTCACCTTGGTAAAGAGATAATGATTTTAAGTAAACGTTTTCAAACATCGTCTCTGAGCATCGTATTACATTTTGGAGGTGCCTTTTATGGAACATCATCAAATTCTGATCATCGGCGGGGGTACAGCCGGCATTACTGTGGCTGCCCGCTTAAAACGGTTGTCACATACCCTGGATATCGCAATCATGGATCCTGCAGAGGATCATTATTACCAGCCTCTATGGACCTTGGTCGGTGCGGGCGAGGTGACGAAGCAGGAAACCGGACGCAAGGAAGCCGACCTGATTCCTAAAGGAGTTAAATGGTACAAAGACGCCGCCTTGGAAATCGATCCTTATGGACAGCGTGTTAAAACGCAATCAGGCGCTGAACTGCACTATCACTATCTTATAGTCTGCCCGGGACTTCAGCTTGACTGGGATAAAATTGAAGGTTTGGTGGATGGGCTTGGAAAATATGGCATATGCAGCAACTATTCCTATGAACATGTCCAATACACATGGGAAATGATCAGCAGCTTCACAGGAGGACGCGCCATCTTTACCCACCCTGCCTCCCCCATCAAATGCGGGGGCGCGCCCCAGAAGATCATGTATCTTGCAGAAGATGCCTTCCGAAGGCAAGGCGTGCGCGATGACTCTGAAGTGATGTTCATGTCAGCCAGCCCTTCCATCTTCCCCGTCGAAAGATACAGCAGGACTTTGGACGCTGTAATAGAACGGCGCGACATTAAGACCGGCTTTAAAAAAGATCTGGTTAAAATAGACGGACCCAATAAAAAAGCAACTTTCAAACATGTGGAGACCGGCGAGACCGAGACACTGGACTATGATATGATCCACGCTGTCCCCTACATGAGTGCGCCTGACTTCATCAAAGGCAGCGCCATTGCAGATGCGGAAGGCTGGGTCGATGTGGATGCATCTACACTCCAACATAAGAAGTTCAAAAATATATTCAGCTTGGGTGATGCCTCCAACCTACCGACCTCAAAAACGGGAGCGGCAATCAGAAAGCAGGCTCCTGTAGTCGTCTCCAACCTACACGCCCTGATCAAGAATAACGCGCCATGGAGAAGATACGATGGTTATACTTCCTGCCCTCTAGTCACAGGTTATGGCTCACTTGTCATGGCGGAATTCAAATATGATAATGTACCTTCTGAAACTTTCCCCTTCAACCAGGCTAAAGAGAGAAGGAGCATGTATCTCATGAAGAAATACGGCCTGCCGGTCATGTACTGGCACGGTATGATGAAAGGGCGCATGTAGCAGCGGCATCAGCTGCACTGGTTTACTGGAACAGAATAAAATATTAGATATGGGAGTGGACACCATGAGCCCGAAGATCCGTGAAATGACGAATTCAGATATTAAAGTTGTACAGGAGACTGCCACCGCCAGCTGGCATGCGGCATATGAGGGGATCATCCCCTCTGGTGTCCAGGAGCGTTTTTTAGACATGGCCTACAGCAATGACATGATGCACCGTAAACTTGCCCAATCGCATATGTTCGTAGCAGTAGAAGGCGGAAAAGTAATTGGCTTTGCCGAATTCACCCAGCCTGACACAGAAGGAAAGATCGTACTCAACGCCATCTACCTGCACCCGGACTCGCAGAATAAGGGTGTGGGTACTCTATTGCTGGAATACGGATTGGAACAGATTGAAGGTATAACCAACATCTATGTTGAAGTAGAAAAGGAAAATATGGTTGGCAGACGATTTTATGATGCCAGAGGGTTCAAGACGGTCAAGGAATATGACGATGATTTCGATGGCCACATCCTGAAGACCGTACTGATGACCCTCCATGTTTAATGGAATTAGAATATGCAACGTGCCTTGCATCGCAGGCGCGTACAAAAAAACATTCGGGTGCCTCTATGTGAGGTTCCCGAATGTTTTTTGTCGTTAATTTTTTATTTTCTCTCTTAAGCGCTCATATTCCTCTTCTGAAATTTCACCTTTGGCGAGGCGTTCGTTCAGTATATCGAGCGCACGATTCTCTGTCGGCTGACTATTATTTCTGTTATTCCCCCTCAGTGCCCAGATGAGTATAAGGAACATCGCAATGACGATGATCAGTCCGAAAAAGCCAAATCCAAAAAACCCGTCCATACCATAACCGTGCATCATTCTATGTCCTCCTCCATTCAATTTATCCTACTGTCCATGATACACCAAAAATGTGCATGAATTGTGCACAGTTTCTCGAAACTATTGGGTTATCCTGATAGCTGAGCGCAACAAAAAATTTCATGGAACAGAAAGAAGGTTTATGATAAATGGATAGAAAGTCTTCAGCAATGGGCGCATTCGCCCTAGCACTTGTAATCATCTTATCAGCCTGCGGAATCAGTGAGGCAGGCGAAGCTCCAGGGCAGAATTCGGATGGAAAGATGGGGATGCATGACGACTCCATGAATGGAAATAGCGAATCTCCACAAGGAGGCGAAATGGGAATGGGGGGAATGGGCAATCAGCATATGGATCATGATGATGTAGCCGCCCTGGACAGTTCCAGCGGAGACAACGAGCTGAACATCCCCCCTGTCCTAAAAAGTGACAGCACTGAAGAAACCAAATATACGGTGCGTGCCAAAATGGGAGAAACCGAAATATTCGACGGTACAAAGACGCAGACCTACGGTTATAATGGAGACTTCCTAGGACCGGTGCTGCAATTTGAAAAGGGAGAGACCGTGACCATAAACCTGATTAATGAGTTGGATGTGGGCACCACTTTCCATTGGCATGGCCTGAAGATTCCCGGAGAGGCCGATGGTGGCCCCCATAATGTAATCGAGCCGGGTGAAGAAGATACAATCAAGTTTGAAGTGACCCAGGAAGCCGCGACACTATGGTTCCACCCCCACCCGGATGGTGATACTTCAGAACAGGTATATAAAGGTTTGGCTGGACTGATCTATATAGAAGATGAAAATATAAAAGAACTTGATCTTCCTGATGACTACGGGAAAAATGACTTCCCACTGATTTTCCAGGACAGGACATTTGATGAGGATAAGCAGCTTAACTATGACGCAGTGATGAATGAAGACGGGACGGTTGGAGATGTCTCATTGATCAACGGTACTGTCAATCCAAAATTGACCGTCGGCCAAGAAAAGGTCAGACTGCGGCTATTGAACGGTTCCAATGCACGCAATTATACTTTTAAGATGAACACAGGAGATACTTTTGCGCAGATCGCCACCGATGGAGGGCTACTGAACGAACCAGTGGAAATGGAAGAGTTGACACTCACTCCTTCCGAGCGGGCGGAAATCGTCATCGACTTCTCCAAAATCGATGATGAGCGAGATGTCGCGCTGGTCAATGATTCGGATGATATTCTGCTGCCCTTTGAAGTGACGGATGAAGCAGCAGCCGAGATTGATATACCGGATAAAATGAACCAGTTTTCAGTTACAGAGGCAGAAAAAGACTTGCCGGTGACAAAGGAAGTCGAACTATTCGGCATGATGGATATGGTGACGATAAACGGCAAGAAATTCGACCCTGAGAGGATTGATTTCACACAGGAAAGAGGCGTCACTGAAGTCTGGGAGATATATAATAAACCCGATATGATGGGCGGGATGATCCATCCTTTCCATATTCATGGCGCACAGTTTAAAACCCTTTCCCGAGATGGAGAAGCACCTCCTAGAAATGAGCGCGGATGGAAAGATACCATTTCTGTTTCACCAGATGAAACCGTCAGACTGGCAGTCCAGTTTAATGATAAGGGCGTCTATATGTTCCACTGCCACATCCTTGAGCATGAAGATAACGGGATGATGGGTCAGATAAAGGTTGAATGATATCGAGCTTGACTACTGATCCACACGAATTGTCCGATATTGTCAAAATCTGCAGCATCCATCGTCAGATTATCAGAAGCACTATCAAAAAAGCAGCAATCCGACCAGAAAAACATCTGGCCGACTGCTGCTTTTTCAATTCCCTCTTCAACACGCTACACCTATGCTCCCCTATGAGTTTTGGGGGTGATTACTTTATTCATTTCTTAAGCCACTTGTAGCCGACACCCCATACTGTCTGAAGGTATTCATCCAATGGAAATCCGGCCCTTCTTATCTTATCGCGTATGTTCCGGACATGCGAATCCACTGTACGCCCTTCCGTTTCAGACTCCATCCCCCATATCAGTTCAATCAATTGCTCACGTGGAAACACCCTTCCCGGGTTTTTCATCAACATCCCGATCAATGAGAATTCCTTTGGCGTCAATCTGATCTCCTCGTCATTGTATGACAACTCAAATTGTTCCTCATCCCATACCAACCCACTCACCCTGATTTGGGTCGTTGGTTTCGTCCGCCTTAACAACGCATTGATGCGCGCAATCAACTCCCCTTCATCGAATGGTTTTGTAATGTAGTCATCCGCGCCCAGGCTGAGGCCTTTGACGATATCCCTCTGCTGTTCCCTGGCCGTCACCATGATGATCGGCACTTCAGAGAATCGGCGGATTTCTCCACAAAGGGCGAACCCGTCCATCCCTGGCATCATGATATCGAGCAGCACCACATCAAAAACTTCTTTTTCCAAGGCCCTCAACCCCGCTTCAGCGCCCAATGCCTTAGTGCATTTGAAGCGGTGCGGCTGCAGGTATAAGCTTAAAAGCTCCAGCATCCTTTCTTCATCATCAATCAGCAATACATTCTTCATATAGATCTCCTCTCTCTAAAGATACGGTGAATACGGTGCCTTCCCCTGGGGTGCTCTGTACACTGATCTGTCCACCATGCAGTTCGACGATTTCTTTGGCTATGGTCAGGCCAAGACCTGCGCCCCCCTGCAGCCTGCTCCTCGATTTTTCTGCACGATACAACCGTTCGAAGACATACGGTTCATCTGCCTGGTCAATCCCTATACCAGAATCCGAAATGGCTGTTATGATCTCATTCCGGCTTCCGGTGACTGATACTCCAATCCTGCCCGCCGGCGGGGTATATTTTATGGCGTTATCCAATATATTCAAAAACACCTGCTGCATCCTTTTTGGATCGACGACGGCCTCCAGCTCCCCTGAAGAAGAGAAAGTGAGTTCTATATTCTTTTTATCGACTGCAGGTTCGATACGTGCTATGACTGTTGAAATCAGGTCATCGAATGCAACTGCCTCTTTCTTGATGGCGAACTCATTCTGGTCTATTTTGGCCAGTTCAAATAAATTTTTGATAAGCCCGTTCAAATGAATGGTTTCTTCCTGGATTATGGTAAGATATTTCCTTCTGTCCTCCTTGGACAGATCCTCCCGCCTGAGAATGTCTGTATAACCCTTCAAATAAGTCAAAGGTGTACGCAATTCGTGGGAGACGCTGGCGAGAAACTCATTCCTCTCGTTCTTCAGCCGCTCCAAATCTCCAGACAACCGGGTGATGGCAGCAGCCAATTCTCCGAACTCATCCTTACGGTGAGGATAAAGTACCACTTCATGGTCTCCCCGGCTCAATTGTTCCGTTGCTTTTTTCATCGTCAGGACAGGCTGGGTGATGATCCGTGACAGGACGAGCACGGTCAAGATGGTCAAGACGATGGTCAACAGTCCGACAAAAAGAAATTGACGGCTCAAATGATCAATGATCCTTTTTATATCGGCACTATCAGCAAACATGAATACATGTCCGTTGTGTGAACCATCTTCAATGAGCGGACTCGCTGTTGACACATATTTTTCTTCCGACCAATCCGATACCAGAATAGATTCCTCCCCGGATATGCGCTCGTCATCCACATGGTCGATCACTTCAGCCATTTCCGCCTCAACTGGGTTGGAATGGATGACTATGTCCCCTTCCTGGTCTGTGATCACCACATTGAAATCCGATTCTGATTCCATAATCGCCACATGTTCAAGTGTGGTGGCATTATAGTGCTCTTCAAGTACGTCCCTGTGGGTGTTGCCCCTTGAGAGCAGGTCATCCATCACTTCCTCCACCCGGTCATCCACCAGATTCACATATAAAATATAAAACAGGATGACTTCAACAATGAATACCACAAGGAAAAATAACATCCCGATTTTAAGCGATAATTTATTCAGCATGGTGGCTCCTTCTTTCAGTTGGTTATTTTACTTCCGTACAGATTATAGCTGCCACATGTTGATTTTTTGTGCAGGTTCTTTATCACCCATCACATTATCCACCACTTAATTTTTAAAAATCTGCACATAAACTGCAAAATACGCAGGTAAGGTATATTAGAATAATATATACGGGAGGAATTGCATGTTGAAACATAGGATTTCATTAGGTTTTCTATCCATATTTGCTGTTCTTACATTGACGGCCTGTGGTGAAGGAGACACAAGCGGTGACAGCGGCGAATCGCAGACTACTGAACCACAGTCTGAAGAAAGTAGCGGCATGGAGCACTCTGCAGACGAGATGTCCAGCTCGGGGGAAGTGCCTGATGGTTTGGAGGAAGCAGATGAGCCAAAATTTGAAGTAGGCAGCACTGCCATCATCCAGGCTGATCATATGTCAGGCATGGATGGTGCTGAGGCAACCATCTCCGGCGCTTTTGATACGACTGTCTATACGGTCTCCTATATCCCTACAAATGGCGGAGATAAGGTTGAAGACCATAAATGGGTGATCCATGAAGAATTGGAGGACCCGGGTGATGCGCCACTTGAACAAGGTGATGAGGTCGTCATGAATGCACGGCATATGGTCGGTATGAACGGTGCTGAAGCCACGATCGATTCAGCTAAACAGACGACTGTCTATATGGTCGACTTTACAACCACCGATACCGATGAGGAAGTCGAGAACCATAAATGGGTTGTCGAAAGTGAACTCGCTTCACCTGAGGAAAAATAAAGTGCCGATGATTGGAAAAGCGCCCATCCTTTTAGGATGGGCGCTTTCTTTGTATCCAACATGGTTCATCATTCCATTTCGAAGCGGTGCAGGAGTTGGGCGTTGATTGCGACGATGATCGTACTCAAACTCATCAGTATCGCACCGACAGCTGGGCTCAGTACAATGCCCCATGGTGCGAGCACTCCTGCTGCCAATGGAATCGCAAATACGTTGTAACCCGTTGCCCATATCAGGTTCTGGACCATTTTATTGAAAGTTTTCTTAGACAGGCTGAATATACCGAGAATATCTTTTGGATTACTCTCAACCAGTATGATGTCTGCACTGTCCATTGCAATATCGGTGCCTGCGCCTACCGCAATGCCGACATCCGCCTCGGTCAACGCAGGTGCGTCATTGATGCCGTCCCCCGTCATTGCGACGACCAACCCGCGCTCTTTGATTTCCGTTATTTTCTTGGCTTTTTCATCCGGCAGCACTTCTGCATAGACTTCATCGATGCCAATCTGCTGTGCTACGTAATCCGCCACTTTTTGGTTATCTCCGGTGAGCATCATGGCTTTTATATTACGTTTGTGCAATTGATCGATCGTTTCTTTTGCACTTTCCTTTATCTTGTCCGCTAAAGCGATTGCGCCTGCCAACGACTCATCGATGACTAGAAATACAACCGTTTTACCTTGGCTCGACCAAGTATTGAAATTGTCATCATCAAATTCCATTTTCTGTTCCTTAATATATCCGGGGCTCACGACCTTCACATTTTTGCCGTCGATTGTCCCTTCAATTCCTACACCCGTTATGGAATTGAAATCCTTCATTTCGTACAGATCGAGTTCCCTCTTTGATGCTTCGTCGATTATGCCTCTAGCAATCGGGTGCTCCGAATCATTTTCTGCAGTTGCTGCGAAACTCAGCATCGTATCTTCATCCATGTCGCCGAATGTTTGCATATCCGTGACTCCGAATTCACCTTCGGTCAATGTACCCGTCTTATCGAATATTACAGCATCGATGTTCCGTGCCTGTTCAAATTGTGGTCTGTTGCGTATAAGCAATCCGTGCTTAGCGGACAGGGCGGTGGACACTGAAATGACCAACGGCGCCGCGAGTCCTAAGGCGTGCGGACATGTGATGACCATCACGGTAACCATCCTTTGGATTGAAGTATCAATGCTTGCTCCGATACCGATCCATACGAAGAATGTAATGATGCCAGCTGCCAAAGCGATATAGAATAGCCATTTGGCGGCCCGGTTCGTAATATCCTGCGTCCTCGACTTCGTAGCCTGGGACGCCTTCACCATTTCAATCACTTGATTCAAGTAGGAGTCATCCATCAGCTTTTCCACTTTGAGCGTGAGGGAACCTTCTTTATTGATGGATCCGCCGATCACTTCGTCATCAGTTGTCTTTTCAGTCGGTACAGATTCCCCTGTAAGCATTGACTCGTCCACTTGGGAAGATCCTTTAACGATTTTACCGTCCAGGGGTATCTTTTCTCCGGGTCTGACAAGCAGCAGATCGCCAGTCTGCAGATCATCCACCGCGACTTCTTCTACCTCATCGTCAGCAGAAATGCGGTTTGCGGTGTTCGGCATCAGTGAGGCCAGCGATTCCAACGCCTGTGATGCGTTGCTGATGGAGCGCATTTCTATCCAATGGCCAAGCAGCATGATCAACACCAGAGTCGCCAGTTCCCAGAATATCTGTTCCCCGTTAAACCCGAAGACGACTGCCATACTATAGAAGAATGCGATGGAGATCGCCATTCCGATTAATGTCATCATACCCGGTTCTTTTTCTTTAAGTTCGTCTATGCCGCCTTTAATGAAAGGCCAACCTCCATAGAAATAGACGAATGTCGAAAGCGCAGCTAAGATATACATGTCTCCTGGAAAGCGCCAGTCGACTCCCATGAACCCCTGTATCATCGGTGACAACAACATTATGGGAATCGTCACGACAAGTATTATGAAAAACTTCCTGCGGAATTCGGCCACCATATCTCCATGATCGTGATCGCCATGATTATGGCCACCACCGTGGTCGTGTCCGCCCTCGTGATCATGCGCATGCTTAGTGTCGTGATGATCATGGGATTCGTTATTTTGATCCGCCATTCCAATCACTCCTTCTATTCATTTCACTTTTATTATACCCTATATAGGTATTTATTCCAAGTGTTTTCTTAAAATATGAAGATCTAACTTGAGCCACTCAATCGATGCTCTTTAAACCATCTAGCCATCACCTACTATTTCTGGACGATTGAATTCGACCTTTTTTTCTATATAATCAATATTATGCATTGATATCTTTTTACTGCACCTATTTTCGGATAGCTTCGATGCTGACCTAATCCAAATAAACTTGAAGGAGACTCGTATAGTGACACGTTTTCTACTCAGCCTCATTCTGATGGGCATCGTTACATTGGCAATCTACTGGTTGCTCACCTCACTTGCGCCATCGTTCGGCAGTTTCGCCATACCGGTTTCACTGTTGCTCGGTATTACAATCGGATTCTATATCTACATCACCATCGATAATCGATTATAGCCGAGTGGAATCCCTTGCTTATTTCGTAAATCGGAATATAATAGGACTATTGATTTTAGAGAAATAGAGGGATTCAATGGAACAAAATATACAGCAGAAACCGGATTATCGTCTTATTTTTATATTACTTTCCGGTGCCTTCGTCGCACTGCTTTCCAACACTTTTTTGAATGTCGCCTTGCCATCCATTAAAAATGACTTTGACATCACGACATCCACTGTACAATGGGTATCCACTGCCTACATGCTTGTTAGTGGTATAGTCATCCCAACTACTGCTTTTCTGATGCAGCGCTTCAGTTCCAAAACACTATTCCTGGCTGCCATGCTGCTTTTTTTGACAGGTACACTTGTGGCCGGGCTATCGCCCGAATTCTACATTCTGCTGATTGGCCGGATGATCCAGGCGTCAGGCTCAGCAATATTGATGCCGCTCTTGATGACTGTCATGATTACGAGCTTTCCGCCTGCCCGCCGCGGAACGGCCATGGGCCTATTCAGCCTGGTCATGTTTTTTGCACCGGCCATCGGCCCGACCCTATCGGGATTCATCGTCCAAAGCTTTTCCTGGCATATGTTGTTTTTCATGATGGTTCCAGTGTTGCTTGTTGTTCTTACAATCGGATGGTTCAAACTCCCTAAAACAGAAACTAAAGATGCTATAAAGATCAATATTCCTTCAGTCATCCTATCAACGCTTGGTTTTGGCGGGATACTGTATGGCTTCAGTTCAGCGGGAAATGGTGGATGGACGCGTCCTGACGTCATCATCACGCTTGTTGTCGGGTTCATCAGTGTCTTCCTTTATGTACGTAAACAGACCCATATGGCACGACCGATGCTCGATTTTTCAGTCTACAAGTTTCCGATGTTCACCTTGTCCTCCATCCTCATCGGCACAATGAATATGGCGCTGTTTTCAGGCATGATCCTCATGCCGATCTATCTTCAGGATATCCAGGGGATATCGCCAATTGATACTGGGCTCCTGTTATTACCAGGCGCCCTGATCATGGGATTTATGAGCCCAGTCTCTGGTAAGCTCTTCGACATGTTCGGGCCGAAGCGGCTCGCAATCACCGGTCTCTTCTTGACTATCATAACCACCTACTTCTTCAGCCGGCTGACCTTCGACACCAGCTATGGTTTCCTGATCATGCTCTACTCGATCCGGGCATTCGGCATGACGCTTGTCATGACACCGGTGATGACCAACGGTATGAACCAGCTGACGCCAAAATTGACACCGCATGGCTCTTCCATCAACAGCATGTTGAATCAGGTATCTGGCGCCATCGGTACAGCACTTTTGATCACCATCATGCAGAACAGGATGAATGCAAAACTGCAGGGTGTTTCCTCAACTGACGAAGCTGTCATCAACCAGGCCATGCTCGACGGCATAAATTTCGCCTTCCTGATCGCCACATTGATGCTTCTGGTGGCACTAGGCCTGTCCTTTATGCTTAAGCGGGTCACCACGGATGAAATACTGGAAGACGGCATAACAAAAGCACGTCCAATAGAAGAGGATTAAAAAAAGCCTAGCCCGATGGGCTAGCTTTTTTCATCATCATGCTTTTGGACTCTTCAACCTGAATGATAGAAACAGTCCGACTATTGAGAGAAACGTCGCGAACATGAACGCGTAGTTTACCCCTTGGATCATGCCCTGCATACCTTCAGATGGCACTTGGGTATTTGTCATGATGGAGACAAGCAAGGCAGTCCCCACCGCACCCGCAATCTGGCGCATCGTGTTGTTCATGGCGGTACCATGTGGAATCAGCGTCGAAGAGAGCTGATTCAAGCCTGCCGTGGTGGAAGGCATCATCACCATCGAAACACCAAACATCCTGAATGCGTTGACCGTCGTCAAGTAGAGGAATGATGTCTCCGGCCGGATGAAGGTGAAGAAAAGTGACCCCAGGGTCACAAGCGATAGACCGATGATTGCCAGCCAACGGGCGCCGAATTTATCGAACAGCCTACCAGTGACAGGACTCATCCCTCCCATAATCAAGGCACCCGGCAAGAGCATCAATCCGGATTCTAATGCTGTAAAGCCCATCATGTCCTGCATGAGTATGGGCAGGAGCACAGCCCCACCAATCATGGACATGAAGACGATCATGCCAAGTGCTGTGGTCAGGGCAAAAATCTTGTTCTTGAAGACCCTGAATTCAAGGATTGGCTGTTCCAGCTTCTGCTGGCGTTTGATGAACAGATATAGGATTATAGCGCCAAAGCCGATTGACAGGAGTACAGGCGCACTCGTCCAGCCCGCACCTCCAGCGATGCTGAAACCGTAGAGCAAGCCACCGAATCCGAATGTCGACAGGATGATGGACAGCACGTCCAGTTTCGGATTCGTCCTTTCCGTAACGTTTTTAAGTATGAAGTATGCCACAATCAAGTCGATTATGACGATCGGCAGGATGATGAAGAATAATCCGCGCCAAGGGTACTGTTCTACAAACCAGCCCGAAAGCGTCGGACCGATAGCCGGCGCAAAGCCGATGACAAGTCCGAATATGCCCATGGCCTGCCCTCTTTTTTCCAGTGGATATATCAGGAAGATGATGGTCTGCATCAATGGCATGATGATCCCGGCACCGGATGCCTGCAGCACTCTGCCCATCAGCAGCACTCCGAAGTTTGGGGACAGCCCAGCAACCAGTGTACCGATACCGAACAGTCCCATTGCTGTGAAGAAAAGTGCTCGTGTCGTAAATTTATTGATCAAAAATGCTGTGACTGGAATCATGATACCGTTGACCAGCATGAATATGGACTGCAGCCACTGGGCCAGATCGGCCTCTATGTTAAGGTCCTCCATAATCGGTGGGATAGCAGTGGCTAAAAGCGTTTGGTTCAATATCGCAGCAAAAGCACCAGAGACAAGGACAGCCATCAATGGCAGCCGCTTGACTGTTGCACTGGGATGCTGTTCATTAGCCATTATTTATCCCTCTTTCATTGCTAAAACATAAAATAGTACTTCTGCCTGACGGCAAAAGCACTTATCGTCATCATGACATTCTACAGCGCAACGTCATTTTTGTAAAGCTGCGTTCCTGCTGATTTCGACGATTACAGACGCAGCTTTTACCATATTGTCAGTAGAGATGTATTCGAATTTCCCATGGAAGTTCTCACCACCGGTGAATATATTCGGTGTCGGGAGACCTTTATAGGATAGTTGTGAACCATCCGTCCCACCCCTTACCGGCTGGATAACCGGTTCGATATCCAACGACTCCATAGCTTCTCTCGCATACTCTACGATTTCCATACGCGGCTCGATCTTATCCCGCATATTATAGTACTGGTCGGCCATGTCCAAATGCACACGGCCCTCTCCGTACTGGGCCTGGAGTGCTTCTACATGGGATTCCATTTCCTTTTTCCGTTCCTCAAAGCGCGCTGCATCGAAATCCCGGATGATGTAGGTGGCTGTTGTTTCTTCAACGTCACCGGCGACATTGGTGAGATGGAAAAAACCTTCATAGCCTTCTGTATGTTCAGGCGTATCTTCCCGATCGAAACGGGTGATGAATTCAGCCGCCATACGCCCTGCATTGACCATCTTGTTCTTCGCTGTACCAGGGTGCACACTGTTGCCGATGAATGTAACGACGGCAGATGCTGCATTGAAACTCTCATACTGCAGCTCACCCAACGGGCCGCCGTCCACTGTATAGGCGAAGTCGGCACCGAACCGCTCGACATCAAAATCGCGGGGGCCCCGTCCGATTTCCTCATCCGGTGTAAATGCGACCCTTATGGTGCCATGTTCGATTTCAGGATGTTTGATGAGATGCTCCATGGCAGTCATGATTTCTGCAATTCCCGCCTTGTTGTCGGCACCAAGCAGCGTTGTGCCGTCAGTGGTCATCAGTTGATGTCCTATGTAACCCTCGAGTTCCGGAAACTCGGACACGGATAATACGACATCCTTCGCTTCACTCAGGACGATGTCCCCACCTTGATAATCGACAAGTTGCGGATTGACATTTTGGCCGGTGAAATCTGTCGCTGTATCCACATGAGCCAAAAAGCCGATTACAGGTGCATCTTCTACATTAGCCGGCAAAGTCGCCATCAGGTAGCCTTTGTCATCCACCTCGACATCGTGCATCCCTATTTCCTGCAATTCTGCTTCCAGTAGCCTGATCAGTTCCCACTGTTTATCCGTAGAGGGCACACTTTTACTTGAAGCGTCCGACTGCGTATCGATTTTCGCATACCGCATCAATCTCTCTGCCAATTGTTTCTTCACTTTTCCCATCCCCAATCCTGTTTTAATGTTGTGATTGATATTTATATACCATTCCGGGATTACATCAAATCCGTCTTCAATGCCTTTTCCCTTGAAGATCGTTCACGGGCCAGGCTGATCAGCTGATCCAACAATTCCGGATAGGCAATGCCTGAAGCTTCAAGCAGCTTCGGATACATGCTGATGCTCGTGAAACCGGGCAGCGTGTTCACTTCGTTGACGATGACGGCATCCTGGTCGGTCAGGAAGACATCGACACGCGCCATTCCTTCACAATCCAACGCCCGATACACATCAAGTGCTGTCCGCCTTATCGCATCAGATGTCTGGAGTGGCAATTTCGCCGGTATTTCAAGAGCTGCCCCATCTTCATCCTCATACTTCGATTCGTATGAATAGAAGTCGGTATTGGCAACAATTTCACCAGGCACTGACGCTGTCAGTTCCGCATTACCTAAAACGGATACCTCGATTTCCCGGCCGTTGACCGCGCTTTCAGCCATCACTTTCGTATCAAATTGGAAAGCCAGAGCCACTGCTTTGTCGAATGATGCCTTATCGGTGACTTTCGATACTCCGACTGAAGATCCCTGGTTTACAGGTTTGACGAACATCGGCAGACCAAGCTGTTCTTTTGCGATGTCGAAATCGACATCTTCTTTTTCATCATATCGATACACCACCCAGTCTGCAACTTGGATGCCTTCCAATTTCAACAGGCGTTTCGTCATATCTTTATCCATGCATACCGCGGAACTCCTCACGTTGCACCCTGCATACGGTATCCCCATCATTTCAAGCACACCCTGCACAACCCCATCTTCCCCTGCAGTACCATGCAGTATCGGAAGCATGACATCAAAACGGCAGGCGCCTTTTTGTGAGTTGAACTGCTGTGACGGCAGGATGGATAACTGTACAGCATTCTCACCGTCCACCAATGCTTCAATTTCTTCATTGTGGTCAGCAAGCAGCCACTCGCCTTCTTTCGTGATGTGGATCAGGCTGACATCGTACTTTGTTTTATCCAAAGCTTCCAGCACGCTCGCAGCAGAACGCATGGAGACCTCGTGCTCCGTCGACTGTCCGCCATATAATATACCTATACTCATTTTTTCCATATGAACACTCCTCGTTACATTGCACTACATCATATTCTAGAATGACAATTTAATATTATCACAGAGTGCGTTCGACTTCTTCAATTTATATTCGATTTTAAAGCTGATGATACCATAAATTTACCGAATATATTGACAATTTATAAACTGGCTGGTAACATGGATGCATTATTGATGAAACGAGTGTGTTCTATGAAGATGTACACATCAAATCAATTGAATATTTTCTTTTTCAGCCATTTTAGATAGCGTCCATATGCCATTACGGATGTGGACGCCCTCAATCCAAGATGGCTATTTGAAGTGGATATTTCCACATTCGGCCATCGGGCAATCCGTATGGCTGGGCTACTCATACCAAAACCATCCGGATTTCCTGGAACAGGAGATAGGATGGTTTTTTTATTATCATATTAGGAGTGGATTATTATGTTGATTGGATATCAAGGTACAGAAGGGGCTTACAGTGCTCTTGCATGCAAAGCGTTCATGGGCGAAGCGGCCTACACGACTAAAGGATATGCAACGTTTAAATCTCTGGTCGACGACATGATGCGGGACGTGGTCGATTACATTGCCCTGCCTGTTGAGAATTCCACCAGCGGCCCCATTACGCGGACGATCGACCTTATGAAATATCTGGAGGTTAGTGCTGTGGATGAAATATACATCAAAATCGATCATGCCCTCATCTCCAGAATGCCGATGGACATAGAGCAAGTCCAGCATGTCTACTCGCACCCCGAGGCGCTGGAGCAGTGCCATGGCTACTTAAATGACCATCCGACAATCAAACCCCACCAATATTCTGATACGGCAGAAGCGGTACAGATGGTTAAGCATGACGGGGACGACACTATGGCCGCCATAGCTGGAGCCCATGCGGCTGCACTCTATAATATGCACATCATCAGCGAAAACATCAGCGATAATCCCCTGAACACAACCCGCTTCCTAATTTTCAGGAAAGGGCGGATTCAGGACGCTGGTGGAGACAAGACTTCCCTCTATATCGAAACGAATCATAGTGCCGGCTCTCTAAACGAGATTCTGAACATATTCAGCACGCACGGCATCAACCTATTGAACCTCACTTCCAGGCCCATCCAACATAAACCGTTCTCCTATGGCTTCTTCATCGATGTCGAGACCGGTACGGGTGATGTACTAAATCGTGCACTGCATGATGTAGGGAAAGCGGGCAGATACATCAACATGCTTGGAGCCTACAGTAAAGGCGCGGTCCCCTGTTATGGGGACATTCAGTTCTGATCGAGTCATTTTTATAGTATAATCGGAGGGAATACAAGAAAGAAGGACTACATATGAAACAAAATAATGCAGAACGTCTCATCATCATATCGATTGTTGGCGCCATCGCCTTTGCTGTACTCGGTATCGTGTGGGGTATCATCGCAAAAAGCCAGATGATACAGTTCGACGGGTACTACTCGTTCATCAGTGTCATCTTGTCATTCATCTCCATGATTGCACTGCGGTTCATCAAAAAAGAAGATCCAGAGCGGTTTCCCTTCGGCAAGGAAAGCTTCATCCCATTGACGATCGTCATCAAATACTTCGGCATCCTTGTGCTGATCGTCATTTCGCTTGTACAGGCACTGGCCACTTTAGTTACGGGTGGAAATGAAGTCGCCATGTCGTCAGGTGTCATCTACGCATTCATTTCTACGGTCGGATGTTTCATCGCCTATTTCTATTTCAGGAAGTATGGCAAGGATAGTGAATTGATTGCGGCGGAAATGAACCAATGGCATATGGATGCATTGCTCAGCCTTGGTGTCTTCGTCGGTTTCATCATAGGTTGGGGCCTTGCATTTACACCACTTGATTTCATTGTGCCGTTTGTAGATCCACTGATGGTGCTGTTGGTAGCCGGCTATTTCATAAAGGTACCGCTGTCGGAAATGTATGGTGCATTGAGGGAGTTGCTTGAGATGGCGCCTGAACATGTCATTTCACAAGAAGTGGCTGGTCATGTGGCTGAACTCGGCAACACCTATTCTTTTGATTCCTATGATATGCGCCTCCAGAAAATGGGAAGTAAGCTATACATAGAAATCGATTATGTCGTTCCCCAGGGCAACCCAATCGACATCAGAACTATGGATCATATACGTTATCAGCTCAAAGAACGACTTCAAGAACTGCCTTTGAACCTTTGGACTACAATCGTCTTCACGCACGAGAAGCGTGGATGAAAAGCTAAAACGCCGGATGACTCTCAGTCATCCGGCGTTTTTTCAACCTTTCCTGTAACGCACCTTGTAGTACAGGTAATATAGGCTTGGTGTGGCGATCAGCGATAGGACAGTCGAGAATGCGATGCCTGCAATAACGGTTACAGCCAACGGCACGAACAGTACATCGCCTGAGAGTGCGACCGGTGTCAGGGCGATGATGCTCGTAAGCGTCGTCAGCGCAATCGGTTTGAACCGTGCCCGCCCGCTGTCATAGATTGCCTCTTCTATAGCGAAGGTTCCACTCTTACGCCTTGCTTCTATGAAATCAAGCAATACGACGGAGTTCCTGACGACGATACCGGATAGTGATACCATCCCCATTACACCGAGGAAACTGATTGGTGTCTGTGTTACGAATAGACCGATGATGCCCCCACTGATGGCCAGGAATATACTGAATACTATAATCAGCGGCATGACGATCGAATTGAATTCAATTGCGATAACCAGATACACCAGTACCAGTATGACCGCAAATAATATTCCGATTTCCACGAAGAAGTCGGTCTGGTCAGATGTTTCACCGCCGACGATAAGTTCACTTGAGTCGGGTAGATTTTCACTGAAAGAGGCTATTTCTTCCTTTACAGCCGCTTCATCATCGACATAGACTTTCAATTCTGCTGCCCGGTCCCCGTCCTGATGATGGATGTACTTATAGTCTTCCGTTTCCTCGACTTCAACAAAATCGGTCAGCGGAAATGTTTCCGGCTGCTCCCCTGTCATCTTGATGATGTCGACATCTTCTAGTTCAGAGGCATTCGAATATTTCAATGTTGTTCTCCGCTTTTCACCTTCTACGATGATGTCTTGAATCGGAATGCCTTGGGACAGCATATTCAGTTCGTTCTTGACTTGCGATACGGATATCCCGTCTTCTTCAAGCGCTTTGTAGTCGATACTGTAGTTGAGTGTCGGTACAGATTCACCGAGATTCGTCGTGACAAGCGCACCTTGTTCTTCAAGCGTTGTCTTCAGCTTGGTGGACTGATCCGACAGAAGCGACAAATCCTCTTCGTAGATTTCAACTGTAACCGGTGCACCGGCTGGTGGCCCCTGGACGGTGGTCTCCATGAATATCGTCGCTTCCGGGAAGGCCTCCCGCAGCTGATCTTCGTACTGATTGATCGTTTCCGAGGCACTGATCTGTTCTTTATCTATTTCCAGCGCCACCTGTGCTGTATTCGCACCGGACTGGTCAAGGGAAGCACCGAAAAGGTTCGGCAGACCTGTCCCTGTAAACAGCGATACCGCTTCTATGTGCGCCATTTCTGAAGTCATATAGTCCACGACTTCATTTGCATCATCATGCGTTTGATCAATCGTCTGTTCCTCATCGAATATCAAATCGACCGTCACTTCAGAGCGGTCTGCCTCAGGAAAGAATTCGAACGGTGTGAAACGCACAAGGCCAATTGATAGTATGCCGATGACAAGCACCGCCAGAAATGTGATCAATGGGCGTTTGATGATTGCGGGAAGAAACTTGTCGGCGTACAGGTCTCCGCCCTTTGCAAACAACCGGCCCAAAAGCCCCGGGTGAGTAGGTACTTTTTTACGGTTAAGAAGATAGCGTACAGCCGGCACGAAAGTCAGTGCCAAAACTGTGGACACGATCATTGTGGTGATCAATATGCTGGGGAGCGCTTTGATGAAATCGCCATTTGCCCCAGACAACAGCAGCAGCGGCATAAATGTGAAGACGATCGCGAGTGTGGATGAGATAACGGATGGTGCCACTTCCTTGATGCCGTTATAGACACCATTCAACCGATCATCCCCCAAAGTGAATCGGCGCTCGATATTATCGTTCACTACAATCGAATCGTCGACCAGTATACCAAGCGCGATGATTAGCCCGATGATGGATATCTGGTTCAGATCGACGCCGAACCATGGCACTGGAATGATGCCGATGATCACAGACAGTAGTACGGTAGCCATTACAGTTATTGAGCCAATCAGCGACAGTCCTAAAGATGTGCTCAAGATGACTGCGACCAGGGCGATGCCAAGGGACAAATAGAGGCCGACGAATATATCTTCTACGTTTTCGCGTTCTGAAGACAGTGTCGTCACATCAACCGTATCCGGTAATTCAGATATCCGCTCATCAACAACCGCCTCTACATCCTTTGATACAGAAGGCACATCCTGCCCCTTCGACAAGAAGACAGTAAAGGAGACGGCCCTATCCCCTTCATATTCCACTATATCTTCCGGATTGCCCATAGTTTCTTCTATGTTGGCGATTTCGGTCAGCGGCGTGCTTTCTGTGCCGATTCTGACTTGTCCAAGCACTTCAAGCGGTGTGCCATCTTCGAAGGATAGACGGATGATGTTTCCATCACTTTCCTCCTGACCAAGCGCGACAGGGTTCAGTGAAGCATTGATTTCGCTCAATATCTGATTTGGATTCACTTTGGCTGCCGTCATCGCTTCCCGATCCAATTCGATTTCAAATTCCTTGTCCGTGTATCCTTTGACGGTCACACCATCGATGCCATCAATCTGGGCGACTTCTCGCTTCAACTTCTCTATATCGCTTCTTATATCGTAGAGGTTTGCCATATCCCCACTATGGAATTGGTAGCTGAGTAAGGGAAAGGCATTGCTGATGGATTCAACTTCAGGTTCGGCTGCATTCTCCGGAAAACTGCCAGCCAGGCTTCCCATAAGATTGTTCACTTCATTCAATGCGGATTCGGCATCTGCCGAGTTGGACAGCTGCAAGTTGAGGACTGATATGTCATCCTGCGAAACGGAAGAGACATCCTCCACACCCGCCACACTGAATATCCGTGATTCGATGACCTCGGTAATACTGCTCTCGACATCCTGCTTGTCGGCTCCGGGCCATGCAGTAGTGATATTGATGATATTGACCTCAGTCTCCGGTATTTCCCGCTGTTCAACAGTCAGAAAAGTGTAGATGCCAAAGAGTGAAATGGTGATTATCAAAATGATGAATAGAAGGCTTCGTTCTAGGACCATTTCATAAATACGTTTCATTTTTCTGCCTCGTCTCTTTTTATGGTGGTATGATCATCATTCAACAGATGGACGTCAAGCATCAACTGTCGGCGTCAATCCATGTCGTCTTTTCTTCGTACGGTGTACGGGTTGCCTTTTTCTTCTCCACTTCAGGCTCCCCTAAAAAGATGACCCCAAGTATTTCCTCATCTTCCCTCAAGTTGAAGTATTCTTTGACGCCAGGGGTGTTATAGATTGGACCGCTACGCCATATTGCACCGAGCTCCAGGCTATGGGTTGCAAGCAGCATATTTTGTGAAGCAGCGGCAACAGCACAGACGTCTTCTATATATATCGCTTTTTCCTTGCCGCTTGGAGACAGGGCGACCACGATGACTGTTGGCGCGGCAAATGGTTTTCTGCTGATTTTTTCGATACGCTTTTGACCATTTTCGGATTCAGGATCGTCGACACGTCCCTTCGCCACTTCTCTCAGGACACGGGAGAATGGTCTTCTGCCTTCCCCACTGAGCACAAAAAATTTCCAAGGCTCCGTCATATGATGGTTCGGCGCCCAGACCGCAGCCTCCAATATCTTTTCGATTTTTTTCGGATCCACAGGCGCCTCTTTCAATTTCGGTGTACTACGCCTGTTTTTGATTGCACTCAACACATCCATTTTTTTAGCTCCTTTAATATGTATTCACTATAAAATTACAACTTGTTGGCTCAAGACTACCAGATTTCCCCGAATCTTTACATATTTATGATATCATTTGGCAATGACTTTATGAAAAGGGGGACTTCCTTTGATTCTGTTGCTCATCCTGGGCATATTTGCAGGTATGCTTGTGCCTGTGCAGACTTCTGTAAACAATCGCCTGTCGCACTTTACACATTCGCTCATAATGGCTTCGTTCTATTCATTTTTGACAGGTACATTGCTGCTGATTGGCCTCAATGTCGTCATGAATCCGGGGAAACTCTCGTTCGCTTTCTTATCGTCACATGACTTCTCATACATATGGTTCCTCGGTGGCCTGATGGGCGTCGTCTATCTGACCGGCAACATGATTCTATTGCCGAGGATTGGAGCAGCACTGACGGTGATTATGACGGTTGCAGGCCAAATGATCATCAGCCTCTTCATCGATACATTCGGCTGGTTCGATGCACCGCTCCAACCACTAGACATCAGGCGCATTACCGGTATCGCCATCATGATTATAGGCATCATATTCATGAACTATAAAAGAAAGTCAGCAAGACATGACGACAACCCTTCAAACATATGGCTCTTCTTTGGATTGATGACGGGCTCGATCCCTCCGGTGCAGACGGCAGTCAACAGTCTGCTGAGATATGAAGTCGGTTCCTTCTATATGGCGTCGTTGATTTCATTCGCCATAGGCACGCTGGCTCTTCTCCTGCTATCCCTCCTAAGCGCCGGACATCTTAAAGTGGCCCTTACAAACCAGGAAGGCGGACGGTTGCAGGCTTGGCATTTCATCGGAGGGGCACTCGGTGCCGTGTACATTACGACCAATATCATCCTTATGCCCCATCTTGGTACAACTTTGACCTTGATGAGCGTCATTTTTGGTCAGATGCTGACCGGTCTATTGATCGATCATTTCGGACTATTCGGCATACCACCCCAAGCCCTAGATAAGAGGCGGATTGCAGGTGCCATCATGATCCTCACCGGCATCATTCTTCTACAGATATAAAATTCCCCTTCAAAGCTTCTGCTATGAAGGGGAATGATGCTATTCGGTGCCTTTTCCTGACCCGTCATTATTCAATTTGTATACGAAATAACCGAATCCCCCTGCTGTAACCAATGCCATCATCTGTATCATGAAATCTGCCAAATTTGCTTCCATCTGCGTAACCCCTCGTTCTTTATTTTAGGAAATTATACCACATGGTTGGCCTGTGTAAATAGATTATTTGATTTATTTATAAATTCTTTATCAACCGCTTCCAAAGGTAAGATTTTTCAATATCATAAAACCGTGAAAATTTAGTTTGTGCCTTCTATACTCCCCTCTAATCAAATTACAGTTTTCGAATTTACAAGGCCGGCGTAACAGGCGTATAATGGTGGGAATAATACAGTAAAGGAGCAACACCATGAAGAGAATCATAATGGGCGGCGTCTTTTTTGCAGCAGGCGTCATCCACTTCCTGAAACCCGGAAAATTTGCCGGAATCGTCCCTGCCATAATACCGTTCAAAACCTTCATCGCTTATTTTACAGGTCTTCTCGAAATCATCTTTGGAATACTGTTGCTAGGCGGCAAAGTCCGCAATAGTCAACTGACCGCCATGCAAGCATTTTTATGGGCGGTTTTCCCGGCGAATATCTATATGTATACGCATCAAAGGCAACTTGGGTTGTCCCATCTCCCGAAATGGGCGTTGCTCGGCAGACTGCCGTTACAGAAACTGATGGTGGATATGCTTGGTGACATAAAAAAGTAGGACTTGGTCCTACTTTTCTACATTTCGAAGTATTTCCTTCATTTCTTTTGGATAGTCCGTCACCAGCGTACCCACGCCATGCCCAATAAGGTCTGCCGCCGTTTCCCAATCATTGACCGTCCACGCCCTTATCCTCTCCCCGATGCCACTGATCCGTTCTGGTTGTTCCAGTATCGCCTTCCAACTGATATGCAGGGCTTCGAGTGAATGCTTGCCCATATAATGCTCTGCCCGTTCCGGCACCTCTTTCGTCAACCACGCGAGACGCGCCTCTGGATGAGCCATTTTCATGCGTGCAAGACTCGACAAATTAAATGATGAATAGATCACCTTCTCATGACATCCATATGCTCCGACGATATCAAACACCCTTCTTTCAATCCCTTCATATTGTATGACATCCGTCTTCAATTCGATATTCAGTTCGACATTGTACCCCTCAGCCAACGCGAGCACTTCATTTAATGTAGGAATCTTTTCCTTTTTCCATACCTCCGGGTCGTAGTACTTGTAGTCGGAGAACGTGACGCCGGCGCTCACCTCCCTGAGTGTTTCCAATGTCATATCCCGGACTGCCCCATGGCCATCGGTTGTGCGCTTTATATCTTCGTCATGTATGACGACAACTTCCCCATCCCTACTCAAATGAACATCGATTTCCAGACCATCAATACTTGCGTCCAGTGCCTTTTTAAAAGCAAGTAATGTATTTTCCGGATAGTCGCCCATCGCACCTCTGTGCGCAAAAACTTTCGTCCACATCAAATCTCTCCTTTCCGCATGCTTCCATAAATTCGTTTTTCATATACAGTGAATACCTTACTCCATCGTCTGCACTTTTGCATGTCCAAAAATCCACCGGCCAAAGGGAGCGATAATGTTTGACTAGATACCATTTATGATACAGAATTATGATGTATAGTGAAATACGTTATACACTTCCCGTTTTCGGGAATAGTATAAAGAACACGAAAAATAAAAGGAGTGGAATTCATGAATCAACAACAGCTCGAAAAAGTAAGAAATGGAAAAGGCTTCATCGCAGCACTCGACCAGAGTGGCGGTAGTACACCAAAAGCACTGCTCGCATATGGCGTACAAGAGGATGCTTATTCCAATGAAGCTGAAATGTTCGACCTTGTACATGAAATGCGTACGCGCATCATCACTTCCCCTTCCTTCAATTCTGATCAGATTCTAGGGGCCATCCTGTTCGAGCAGACTATGGACCGGGAAATTGAAGGCAAGTATACAGCTGATTACCTTGCAGATAAAGGTATCGCCCCATTCCTCAAAGTCGACAAAGGCTTGGCTGACGAGAAAGATGGTGTCCAGCTCATGAAGCCGATGCCGGAATTGGATGACTTGTTGAAGCGTGCCAACGAACGCAATATCTTCGGCACAAAGATGCGCTCAAATATTCTTGAGCCGAATGCACAAGGCATCAAAGAAGTCGTTGAGCAGCAGTTTGAAGTCGCACATAAGATTCTCAATGCCGGCCTGATGCCAATCATCGAACCAGAAGTGAACGTCTACAGCGACAACAAGGAACAGTCCGAAGAAATATTGAGGAAAGAGATTGAAAAGCACCTTGATCAGCTCTCAGATGATCAGGAAGTGATGCTCAAACTTTCCATTCCTACAAAAGCAAATGCATATAAACCACTCATCGATCACGATAAGGTAGTACGTGTCGTTGCATTGTCAGGTGGCTATTCAAGGGATGAAGCCAATGAAAAGCTCCGTGAAAACGATGGCTTGATCGCAAGTTTCTCCCGCGCATTAGCAGCAGACCTCAACGTCAACCAATCCGACGAGGAGTTCGATAAAAACCTGAAGGATGCTGTAGATACAATCTATGATGCTTCAGTGAACAAGAAGTAAGATTCCAGACCCTCCTAATTAGGAGGGTCAAATCTTTTTCAAAATAAATAGCCCTTTCCTATAGACAAGATCCCTTTAATGATGTATAGTTACTTTAATAAGTCTTATAAGTACAACTCAGTATCTAATTCACATATTACAAATAGTAATCGTGATCTTAGCCGGTACTCTTTGTAATGTGTGAATTTTTTTATGTTTTCGCACTTAAGATATTATTAAATTTTTATTTGGAGGTCATTTATATGACACAAGGTACAGTTAAATGGTTCAATGCAGACAAAGGTTTCGGTTTCATCGAAGTTGAAGGCGGAGACGACGTATTCGCTCACTTCTCCAACATCGAAGGCGAAGGCTACAAAACACTTGACGAAGGTCAAGCAGTAGAATTCAGCGTTGAAGAAGGTCAGCGTGGACCACAAGCTGTTAACATCGTTAAACTTTAATAATATTTTAAGTAATATTTTAGTAGTTTATGTTAGTTAATGGAAACCCCATCTCATATGAGATGGGGTTTTTTTGTCTCTGATAAAATCAAGCCTCCTTGATCCCGATTCCAGATTCAAGGAGGCTCTGCACTACAAGTTGTCTACTGTTCTCTCAATTCATCATGTATTTCCGCAAATTTCTTCGCTGTATATTCACTCATGCCCCTATCTTCCACTTCTTCTACATATAAGCTGAGCATCATGTCTTTCTCATTCTGATCGTAGCCGATGAACCAGCCAGTCTCCTCCCCTCTTGCATCCTGCGAACTTTTATTTTCACTCGTGCCAGTCTTACCGGCAAATTGGGCATAATCACGTTCTGCATCATCAGGGTGGTTCAGCTTGACCACATCACGCATCGCCGATTCCAGATAGTCGAGGTCCTCCTCGGGCGCAATATCTTCAGCAAGTGTCTCCATCTCAGAGTCTGCCAAGACATGCGGCACGTGGATATCTCCTCCGTTGACTACTCCTGCATAGATTGTTGCAATTTGGATTGGGGAAATCAACAGTTCCCCTTGCCCATAGCTCGTATCGGCAAGCAGTATATCACTGTCGATTGTACCTTCATTGGAAACCTGACTTGTATAGATTGGATAATCCGTATCATATTCGTGGCCGATACCAAGATCTTTCATACCTTCAATAAAGCGATCAGAACCGATTTCAAGTGCAGTACGTGCCATATAGATGTTGTCGGAGTACGTCAGAGCCTTCTTCAAATCGAAGGATTCGTTCATCACATGATAACGGTTCACTTCATAACCACCCCACGAAGCATCCTTCTGCCAACCTTTCCCATTTATTTCCATATTGGCGTCGGGATCAAATCCGTCGGTGTTCATGGCAATCAGTGCAGTGAGCAGCTTCTGGGTCGAACCAGGGGACGCTGCCCGGTTAAATTTGTTGAGCAGTGGCTGATCTTTATCCGTTTCCAACTCTTCATAATCTGAGGTGGATATTCCGAACATGAAATCATATGGGCTCGGCGCGGGATAGCTAACCGCAGATAAAATATCACCATTATCAGGATCCACTGCAACACTCGCTCCAGAATCTGAAGATAGTTTACTATATACTGTCGACTGCAGGGTTTCATCTATGGTGAGTGTAATGTCCTCCCCATCTTCTGCCTTTTCATCGAATAACGTTTCAATTACATTACCTGCGTCATCGACTATTGAAATGGTGTAGCCCCTTTTTGGCTTGAGTCGTTCTTCATAAAGCTGCTCGAGTCCCCTCTTGCCTATCATGTCGCCCGTGCTATAACCTTCATTCTCTTCGATATCTTCTGCTGTTACAGGACCCACATAACCGATGAGATGGAATGCCGCTTCATCCAACGTATATTCCCTGGAAGGATACTCCCGGATGGATAAGCCGTAGGAAGCGAATTCTTCTCTCTTCTCTTCATTGAAGCGGTGTGCATCTTTAAGCGGAACAAATTGGCCTTCTTCTATCCATCCCTGCTCCGTGACATCCGTCAATGCTGACTCCTTCATGTCGAGGACATCCGAAGCTTCCATCACCTCCTCTTTTTCCGTCTGACCGGCAATATAACCGACCGTCTCCTTTATGCCATTTGACGCAAGGGGTGTGCCGGAACTGGCCAATATTTCACCGCGTTCTCCAGCTGTGAACTCCATCGCCACTTCACCATCATCAAGGTCCGGAATGATCATGTTTGGAGACCAGTCTATAAACCAATCATTTTCATCCTGATTGTAGACCAAGGGAATATCAAACTCGCGTTCTAAGTTTCCATATGTACTTTCCAGCACGAGCGTCCCCACATGTGACTTGACACCCTTCTTTTCAGTGTCCTTGGCTTCAAGCCCCTTCAATTTCACATTTTCGACTTTCAGAGATCCATATATATCGGCTGTTCTGCCGCTCACTTCCTTTTTCTCATAATTGTCTTTGGCTTCTTTTGTCAGAAGCGGATAAATGGCCTCATAGTCGCCGTTCTCAAACGCTTCCGTGAAACGCTCCACAGTCTCCTCTTCAGACTTTTGAAAAAAACCGGAAGCAACGAGCAGATAGGCCCCCACTCCTAGGGCGAGCAAAACCGCTAGCACCAGCCACACTGATTTCTTCATGCAAACTCTCCTTATTCCCATTTCCCCCATTATATCAATCGTCATATGCACCGCAACAGCATGTTACTATAAATGTATAGCGTAAAACTAAAGGAGTGATTACATGTGTCTGATACTATTCCAAAAGAATCAACATCCCGAATATAAACTTGTAATTGGTGCAAACCGCGACGAAGCATATGACCGTCCGACTGCTCCCGCTCACTTTTGGGAAGAACACCCCGATATTCTGGCCGGACGTGATCTTTCAAAATGCGGAACGTGGCTCGGCATTACAAAATCCGGCCGAATAGCTGCAGTCACCAACATCAGATCTAACGAAGAACAAGGAGAGAAAAAGTCGAGGGGAGACCTCATCCGTAACTTCCTCGTCCAGGATACTTCTCCAAAATCCTACTTAAAAGCACTGGAACGTGATAAGCATGCCTATGCTGGATTCAATCTTCTGGTGGGAAACCCAGATGAATTGTTCTACCTTAATAATGACGAGAGTCCAATTGTACAGGTGACAGATGGAGTACATGGGCTTAGCAACCATCATCTTGATACGCCCTGGCCGAAAGTCGTAAATGGCACTAAAGGCTTGAACTCCCATCTGGACGCGACACATCAAGCTGATCCGGAGGTCATTTTCGAGCTATTGGCAAATGAGGACAAAGCAGTTGAGAATCTGCCTGCTACGGGACTTCCCGAAGAGTTGGAACGCAGCCTATCCCCTGCCTTCATAGATATAGGGAATTACGGGACACGCTCTTCCACCGTGCTCCTTGTCGATCACGACGATAAGGTGACCTTCATTGAGCGTACTTTTAAAAACAGAAGACAGATTGATGAATCCCGCTTCCAATTTGATATCAGACGATAGTCGGATAATTGGACTCTTAATTGACCTCCCCTATTTTTTGCCGTATTATTGAAATATAGATTGGGCAGCCAACATGATCACAGTTAGACATTGATTTTTATATTTTGAATCTTGATTCATATTTTTTACGCTATGCAGCGAACGAATCTTATATAGAGTAAGGAGGGATACCAATGGCTTATGTAATCCTTCAACCATGTATGGAAGAGAAGTCCGGAGAGTGTGTAGATGTCTGTCCAGTCGATTGCATCGAGGAAGGTGAGGATCAGTTCTATATTGATCCAGATATCTGCATCGACTGCGGAGCATGTGTAGCAGTCTGCCCCGTCGACGCGATAGTAGAGGAGTATGAAATGACTCCTGAAGAGGAACCATTCCTTGAAAAAGCAGAGAAATTCTTTGCAAGCAAATAATTACACAATGTTTTGGAATGCTCCAAAACCAAAAAGATTCCTTTGAAAAACTTCAAAGGAATCTTTTTTATATAAATATTTTAACCTTTCACTACTTCCTGACCCCGAACATTAAAGGTGACTGCAAACAGGATGATTGCGAGTATACATGAATCTATCGGTAGAAAAATAATTCTCGATTCATTTAGGGAATCCGTGTCTCAATATAGTTTTCTTGCAGTGTTTTTGGTGGTCTTCATCTTAACTTTTTCAGCCGTCTCATAATTTTTGATGGCCAATCCTGTACATATGAGGTCAATCAGAAATAACTGAGTGATCTTTGAGGTCAATGAACCGCTTTCCAATGGGCTTTCCTTAGATGAAGAGAGCAGGACGATATCTGCGTGTCGCGTTAAAGGTGATTTTACATAATTCGTAAGCGCTATAACTTTAGCTCCATTTTCTTTTGCTATAGCCGAGCTATCAACTATATCTTTTGTACTCCCCGTTAAACTGATTGCAATTACTACAGTCTCATCATTCATGGAAGATGCACGCATAAATTGGAAATGCGGATCTGTAACACAATCCACATGCTTTCCTATCCGCATCAACCGCGTCTGCATATCTTGGGCGGCTATCCCTGAAGAGCCTACACCGAATATCACCACATCGGAATTCTGATGAATTATCTCTATACAATCCTCCAACAATTCATGATCGATTATGTCATAGGAGTCTTCAATTGCCTGGATTGTATTATGCTTTATTTTCTCGACGTAAGTCTCACACTCTTCATAATCGGATTTAGTTGATACTTCCTGGGCAAATAAAAACTTGAAGTCCTGAAACCCCTTAAAGCCTAATTTACGGAAGAACCTTAGCACCGTCGCTTCAGCTACTCCACTTGCCTCTGACAATTCAGTCAGCGAATGATAAAGTACTTCTTCACTGTTATTCATGATATAGTGATGAATTTTGCATTCAGATTTTGTAAAGCTTTGTTTGTTCTGCTCCATGACAATCGATGGTTTGCCAATAATCTTATGTCGTTTCTCCAACATGTTTCACTACTTTCTAATATGTTTGGAATCGAAGAAATGTTTCGCGGCACCTATTAGATTTGCATCATTGCCATGCTCTGCTGCAACTATTTCCAGTCGCCTTCTATGATTAGGCATGATTTTAGGCTCCACTGACTTGATGATCTGTTGTATCAGCAAGTCTCCTTGTTCTGAAATTCCTCCTCCAACCACGATAAGTGAAGGATTCAATACATGTACTGTTGACTGCAGACCTGTGGCCAAATCCTCTACCCATTTATGGAATACTTCAAGGGACCCAATATCACTCTCTCTCACTTTTTCAAAAAAGTGTCTTAGATCAGTTTCTTCTTTAAACAATTCATCCACCGATCTTTGAAGAGCTGAGGTTGATGCATATTGTTCATAACATCCTGAGTTACCACAAGTGCATGGCCGCCCCCCCGGATACAGAGACATATGCCCTATTTCCCCTGCTCCAAACGTGTCACCTGTATATAAAGAGCCATTCAAGAAGAGGGCACCACCTATGCCTGTACCCAACGTCAGGCATAGGAAATCATTTGAATCACGTGCCGCGCCCTTCCAGTATTCACCGAGAGCCGTGCAGTTCACATCATTCTCCACTTCAGCCGGAAGTCCCGTCTCTCTTTCAATCATACTTTTGATTTCCAGTCCGGTGTAATTGGGGATGTTGTCTGTGGCATGAACTACCATTCCCTCATGAGAATCAATCTGTCCTGCTGTACTGACAGCTACCCCTTCTATTTGCCAATCTTTTTCAAGTAATCCAATCTGTTGGATTATCTTACGGATGATCCGTTCGCCACCTATATGAATATCTGAAGGGAAAGAACTTTTGAATAAGATTTTACCCTCTTGGTCGACAATGCCAAATTTTATGGAGGTGCCTCCTATATCAAATGCAGTAATCATAAAATATACTCCTTTCAATAAAATATAAAGGGAAATCTTTTCAGATTTCCCTCTCCATCTATGGACTCAATAAATTTGGCAAAAATAGAACTATTTCTGGGAATATTGTAATAATCAGCAATGTTATAAATAGAGGTATCCAGAATGGTATTACACCTTTAGTAATGGTATGAATAGGAATATCTCCTACTTTTGAAACAACGAACAACGCCATTCCCATAGGTGGTGTCAATATACCAATCATCAGGTTAAGGATTACAATGATTCCAAAGTGTACTGGATCCACACCCGCTGCCATAACTACCGGCACCAAGATCGGAATCAGTAGGATAAGTAAAGCTAATGATTCGATGAATGTGCCCAAAAGTATCAGCAAGAGGTTGATCAGCAGCAATAATATTATTGGATTGTCCGTAACGTTGATGAAGAAATCAGCTATTTTCATAGCCACACGTTCGTGTGCAATCATCTGTCCAAAAAACTCTACTGCTATAATCATAAGAATTGCGACACCTGTTAACTTTAGCGAATCCACAACATTATTGAAGAACTTTTTAATTGTAAGCTCTTTGTATAGGAAAAAGCCAAGTATCATGGCGTAGACTGTCGCAATCACCGCTGCTTCTGTAGCCGTAAACATCCCGGAAAATATGCCACCAATAATGATGACTGGTGTCAATAATGCCCAGAAAGCTTCCTTGAAACTGACAGCCCGCTGTTTAATAGTTGCTTTTTCTTCTTTCGGGAAGCCGCGCTTCTTTGCGAATACATACGCAACTACCATCAATGAAACTGCCATCAAAACGCCTGGGACTACGCCTGCTAAAAAGAGTTTTGCAATGGATTGGTCCGAGACTACACCATAAATAATCAATGGAATACTCGGTGGAATGATTGGACCGATGATTGCAGATGCTGCGGTCAATCCACCCGCGTAATCATCATCATACTTCCCATCACGCATTGATTTTATCTCCAGTTGACCAAGGCCGCCTGCATCAGCCAATGCTGAACCTGACATCCCTGAAAACATTAGACTTGCCATTATGTTCACATGACCGAGCCCTCCAGTGAAATGACCGACCAGTGACTTGGCGAAGCTGAATATGCGCTCAGTAATGCCTGATGAGTTCATCAGTGTGCCTGTCAAGATGAAAAACGGAACTGCAAGAAGTGAAAATACATCGAGGCTCTCCACTAACTTTGCACCGGTAAAGAATACGAGGCTCCAATCGTTTGTTATGAAGTAGGCAAAAGCGGCAAGTAGTAATGTAAAACCTACCGGCATACCGAGGAGCAGAAACACTACCCAGAGGAGCAAAACAAATAATACATCCACTTATTTTGCCCCCTTTCTTTTTCTGATATTCTTCACATTAACTTCAATCAATCTGTAGAGCATGAGAAGTGACAGCAATGGTAGAGCCATATACATATAAACGTATGAAATATTGAGTGAAACGATTTCGACTGGCACTTTACGCATACTCAATTCATAACCCACGTAAGCCATCAGTATCAAAATGATACCCATCAGGACTTGAAATGTATAATGTATTACAATCTGCACTTTTTCAGGCATCTTGTCGAAAAAGTATTCAATTCTTACATGCCCTTCATTCTTAATTTCAGAGGAGATGGCAAGGTATCCCACATATACAAATAGAAATCTTGCGAGTTGCTCAGACCAGGTATTTGGATCATCCAATATTTGTCTCGAAAATATTTGGAGCCCCAACACTATGAGGATCACAATGAATAGTGATCCTCCGATAATTTCTTCTAGATTATTAAAGAACTTTTTCATATACATTCCCCTAGAGTAGCTTCAAAATTAACGTACTTCGTCAATCTGTTCTAAAATAGCATCTCCATCTTCAACATCTTCCAAGTACTTAGGATATGCTTCCTCAACCGCTTCTTTGAATGGTCCAAGGTCTGGTTCTGTTACTGTAACGCCCTCGTCTTCGAATTTAGAGATCAAATCCGCTTCTTCCTGCTCGAAAAGTGAAGTATGCTCTTCTACAGCCATATCAATACCTTCTTGTAGAATATTCTGCAGATCTTTAGGCAGCTTTTCCCAAGTGTCATTGCTTACTACATAGTTCGCATCGTTCACTACGTGGTTCGTCATAGCGAGATAGTCTTGTACTTCATAAAATTTTTGTGCATCGATTGTAGACAATGGATTCTCCTGGCCATCAACTGAATTAGTCTGAAGTGCCATATAAACTTCTGTGAATGCCATAGGGGTAGGCGCAGCACCTGTGTATTTAGCATAGTCCAATAGATTGTCTGCTTCAGGAACCCTCAACTTCAAATTTTCCATATCTGCCAATTCATTGATTTCCTTATTAGCAGTAGTTTGTCTTGTTCCGTTATACGCTGTTCCTGCAATCTTCCAATTATGTTCTTCAACCAATTCTTTACGCAGATCTTCACCATATTCCGTTTCAGTTACTACTTTCTTGAGATGATCAAAATCATCCACGATGTAAGGCAAGCCCATCAGTTCTGCACGTGGTACCCAGATGCCAAAGCGTCCTGTTTCGGCAAAAGTAATATCCAGGCTATTTTCCCTCACTTGTTCGAGCATTGCACGGTCATCTCCGAGCTGAGAATCTGGATAGAGATTTATCGTCAATTGTCCATCACTTTCTTTTTCGACATAATCTGCCAGTTTTTCAGCAGCTTTGTATTCATTCTGGACTGTGCCTGCTACCATACCGAACTTCAATTCATAGCTTTCTGTTGCTTCACTACCGGATTCTGATTCTGAAGAATCGGCTTCCCCTTCGTTGGAACATGCTCCTAACACTAGTATCAACATGAACAATGAAACCATACTAAGTAATTTTTTTGACATTCTAAAGTCCCCCATATCCTTTTATTATTTGTTTTCAAAATACTTTTTTTGGATTTCTGCAGCAAACTTAATCTGTGATTCAGTAGCTGATTTCATAGGTTTTCTGCATACCCCTGCATCGACACCTCTGACTTTCAGAACTTCTTTTATCGTCTGATACAAACCATTTGATAAAACATCGGAAATCATATCATTCGTTTCTTTCTGAAGCTTCCTCGCCTTCTCCAAATCACCCTTTTGAGCGGATTCGAATATCTCCCTTGCTTTCACTCCGTTGAGATTGAATGTACTTCCTATTGCGCCATCTATCCCCAATACGCTTGCTGGAAGAAGCATTTCATCAAAGCCTGAATAAATCAGCTTTTCAGGGAAGGCATGCCTCAACCTTTCCAATAGGAAGAAATCTGGGGCTGTGAATTTTACGCCTGTAATTTTTTCATTCTCAAAAAGTTCTCTGAACTGCTCTAGATTCATATTCACGCCCGTCAAGGCTGGTATAGAATAAACAATCATCTGATTATCGACTTCTTCCAGGATGGCATTGTAATAATCCTTTATTTCTTCGAAATCAAACTTATAGTAGAACGGTGTCACAGCTGATAATGCATCATATCCCAATTCTGTAGTGAATTTTGCAAGTTCGATGGATTCTTCTAAATTCAAGGAACCAACTTGTGCGATCAGCTTCACTTCCTGACCTGCTTCATCCTTCACTATTTCAAAAACTTTCTTTTTTTGCGGCGTAGATAATAGGAAGTTCTCACCTGTACTCCCATTCACATATAATCCATCAACTTTTGAGTGATCGATGTTATACCGTACTATTTCTCTCAGACCTTTTTCATTGATCTGGCCCTGCTCATCAAAAGCGCCTATAAGCGCTGTAAAAATGCCCTTCATAAATAAGTCCTCCATCATAATTCATATACTCGTTCATTTATTTTTAATTCCTGCTACAAACTTTTGGGTTATTATCTGAGGTCTTGTGATTGCACTTCCCACTACGACTGAATGTGCGCCTAGATCAAGTGCCTTCTGAACTTTTTCTACAGAATCGTAATTTCCTTCGGCAATGACAGGTTTTTTGGTCCTTTTCAATATTTCATCTAACACTTCAAGCGGCTTATCCTCTTTTGTATAAGATGTATATCCAACAAGTGTGGTGGCGATGATGTCCACACCTTCCCTTTCAGCCATCAATGCTTCTTCTACAGTAGAAACGTCAGCCATGAATAGCTGATCAGGGAATTTATGTTTTACTTCCCTGAAAAATTCCGGGAAGGATTTTCCATCCGGACGCTCCCTCTCTGTTGCATCAAAAGCAATAATCTCACACCCTGCTTCTTGGAGTGCTGAGACTTCCTTGATTGTAGGTGTAATGAAGACATCGTTCCCCGGGTGTTCATTCTTTATGATACCGATGATGGGGAGTGATACATTATTTTTGATTTCTTTAATGTCTTCAACTGTATTGGCGCGGATGCCCGATGCTCCACCCTCCAAGGCCGCCAAAGCCATTCTTCCCATGATGAATGAACTGTGCAAAGGTTCCTCTTCTAAAGCTTGGCAGGACACTATCAGATTCGCTCTGATTTTGTCCATTACTTCCATAAGATTTCCTCCTTTCGTAAAATGTCACTTGCTTGATAACCATAAAGCGCTTTCATTAGTTTCAATATACTGTAATTATACTTAGTTGTCAATTTAAATTTATTTTTGATTGCCAATGATCATTTAATGTTTTACGCCTTCTCCATCTAAAATCAATTTCATACTCTCTCTAGTAGATACAGTATTGCCTTCATTGTGAATTATCATACAGTCGTATTCTTTACTAAATTTTATCCTTCGTAGGCTACTCTCTAATTCATGTGAGTCAACATATTGATCTAATCAAAACAATCTGCCCAACAAAAAAGTAGTGCCACAGGAACTGTAGCACTACTTTTAATATATCTAATAACAAAGATTCAATTTCAAATACTTAGCCTTTTACTACTTCCTGGCCACGGACATTCCAGGTAACCGCAAATAGGATGATTGCAAGTATACATGAGCCTGTCAGTAGAAGGAAGCCTGCATCCCAGCCGAAACCTTGCACGACATATCCCATAATTGCGTTAGCTGATACTGCGCCACCTATATAACCAAAGAATCCGGTAAGACCTGCTGCTGTTCCAGCAGCTTTCTTAGGTACAAAATCCAAGGCTTGCAAGCCAATCAGCATAACCGGTCCATATATCAGGAAACCTATTGCTATAAGTGCAAAGTTATCAATCAACGGATTTCCTGCTGGATTGAACCAATACACCAGTACGGCGACAAGCACCCCGACCATGAAAACCACACCTGCTGGCCCACGTCGTCCCTTAAAGACTTTATCTGAGATGTACCCACACAACAATGTGCCTGGGATACCAGCCCATTCATAAAGGAAATATGCAATACCTGATTCGTTCATGCTAAAGCCTTTCTCTTCACTCAAATAAGTCGGTGCCCAATCAAGGACCCCGTAGCGGACAAAGTAGACAAATATATTGGCAATCGCAATTGCCCATACCCACTTATTGTTCAAAACGTATTTAAATAGAATTTCTTTTGTTGTCAGTTCTGTCTCAAATGTCTTCTTTGATTTGTTCGGATAGTCATCCCGATGTTCTTCAATCGGTGGCAATCCCATGGATTGTGGGGTATCTCGGATTAACGCAAATGCCGCAACCGCTATGACAATTGCAACAAGGGCAGGCAAAATGAAAACACCTTCGTATCCTGCATACGAGGCACCAAAATAAGTGGAGACGATTGCTACCCCGCCAATTGCAAGGGGGGCCATCAATCCGCCTCCGACATTGTGTGCAACGTTCCAGATAGCCGTCTTACCGCCCCTCTCACTTACGCTGAACCAATGGACGAGCACCCGACCCGATGGTGGCCACCCCATCCCCTGTACCCATCCGTTCAGGAAAAGGAGGATGAACATGATGGTAACTGTTGAAGTGAAAAAGGGTACGAAGCCCATCAATAAGTTTATGATCGCAGATAATATCAACCCTGTAGCCAGGAAGACTCTGGCATTACTTCGGTCTGATATGGTGGCCATCACAAACTTACTTATTCCATAAGCGATGGAAATCGCGGAGAGTGCCAATCCAAGTTCTCCTTTTGTAAACCCTTCTTCAGTCAAATAAGGGATAGCGAGCGAAAAGTTTTTTCTTATTAAATAATAAGCTGCATATCCTATGAATATCCCCATAAAAACTTGAAATCTCAGCTTTTTGTAATCTGAATTCACCTGATCTTCGGGAAGCCTTTCCTTAGCTTTAGGTGGTTTGAAGAAATTCCTCATATTCTCTCCTCTTTTCTAATATGGTTTTAAACAAACTACAATTAAAGCATAAAAAAAGCACACTAAAATCCATATTCGTCTTCTAAAAGACGAATGATGGCAGCGTGGTCTCTAAATCCGCTTTTTTTAACTTGTGAGACAATAATAATCCAACTTTCCAATTATGTCAACGCTTTCATAAACATTTACATGATTTTCACATGTTACTGTAATAACGACAGATCATGGTAAAATTGCTTCACATCTACTATTACTTCTCAGGCTGCAGAATGGTCCTCTGCAATATACCAGGTCCCATGGAAACATTGCGCTCCACTAAAGTATAACGCTTGCCATCCACTATAAATGTGGTACCCCCTTGGTAACTGGCTTCTCGTCCCTCTTTCTTGAGTTCTGAAAGTACGGCTTTTACATACGCATCATGATCGGTGTAGCGCTCTTCAAAATCGAATACTATATTTTCCTTTTTGTATCCCATCAGTTTATTGAAACCAAAAAGCCCCAGGGCAAAAACTGCCACAACCATTATCACTTGCATAAAATCCCATCCTTTGTCGTCTTCTAAAACCAATTATATCAAAACGTAGCTCTGATTGAATGTCTATAATCTAAATATTCGCTAATTAACTAGATTTGAAATGATGAACATAAAAAAACCTGCGATCAGCAGGCTTTAACTTTACATAGCTTCCTTGATGCCTCTTTTAACCAGCCACCAGTTGACCGGATAACTTGTCAGGAACCCTAGGATCATGGCAATCTGCATCATGAACCAATATGCTCCTTCATTAGGTTCCGGAGGTGTTGAGAAGATGACTAGGTTGACAAGTGCCATCCAACCAAACATACCGACTTCAAAGGCGATCAGTGACAATGTGTCTGCTTTGATGGCAGATTTGAAGGCCCTCTTCACCCCGGCCTTCTTGTTCATTGGATAGATTGCATAAAACTGGAAAAGTATACCAAAGATATAGGCTAGGATGAACTGCGCTGTAAAATGGGCATATAAAGTCGATCCAGCTATCGTCAATGCCCCCAACGTAACGATGGGCACCCCGAGTGCATCCCCGAGCGTACATCCTGCGGAACAATGGCTTGTAGATACGAAGACTTTTGCGCCATTGCCCCTGCTGTCCTCGAGGTCCAGGTTTTTGGCATTTATGCGTCCCCATTTAAAATATGTCCATAAGGCTATAGGACCGAAGAACCACCCGTTGATCGGCCAAACGATATTCATGATCGTCATATGCTGAGGATGCCTGAATACATCCACTATAATGATTATTGAAGAGATTGCTCCGATTCCGAGGGCAATCCATGAAATGATGCTGAGCATTTAAACCACCTCATACATTAAAAAGTAATTTATACCGGCATAACTCCATCTTTCAGGCAGTCATACAAGATACCTTAAGTAAACGATCAGGATGATGAAAATCCATACCAGATCGACGAAGTGCCAGTAATAGGAAAAAATCTTGAATTTTTCGTAGTAGAGTGTTTTCGGGAACTGAGGGAGAAATCTTTGTATAAACAAGATACCCATCCAGAAACAACCGAACAGCACATGTGCGGCATGCAGCCCGACCAGTACATAATACGAGCTCAAGAAGGAACTCGTTGATGTCGTGTACCCTTCTGAAACGAAATGGCTGAACTCTGATATTTCAAATACCATAAAGATGACCGCGAATAGGAACGTGACACCCAACCAGACCAGCATACTCTTCTTTTTATCTGAAGATAACGCCTTCTCGGAAAAAAAGAGCGTACCACTGCTTGAGAGTAGGAAGATGGATGACAATGTCACTGTCATTGCATCGAATACCTCGGATGGATGGGGCCCTTCGGAAGAAGGCGTGAAAATGAAGTACGTCACAAAAAGTGTCAGGAACATCAATGCTTCAACACCTAAGTATATGAAGAAGCCAATCTGCTTATCGCGGAATAGTTCCGCTTCATTAACATTCATCTCCATCAGGAAGCCTCCCCCTTTCCATAGTGATCCTTTTTTTCATCCGTAAATGAACGGACGATGAAGAGCGCGAATAACCCTGCTGCAAAAATCGCTGAGGCGATGAACCATTGGTAGATCATACAGAAAGTGAGTCCGGCTAATGAAAGAGCCATCAGCACAGGTAGGATGGAATCCTTGGCGATGGGTGCACTTCTGTGGTCCGTAGTGGTCTTCATTGGCCGCTCCTCTTTTTTTGCTATCCAAAGCGGATCCAGCCCTTCGACCACAGGCATCGGATCGAATGTCTCTTCCGGCGAAGGGGATGGGACGGTCCATTCCAATGTCCTGCCGTTCCAAGGATCGTCTGACACTGGTTCATTTTCACGATGTGTCTTGAAAATATTCCACAAGAAGAATAATATGCCGGCTCCCATCAAGAAGGCGCCTATTGTGCTCATGAAGTTCGTTACAGCCAGTCCATCTCCAGGATCATAAGTGAACACTCGCCTTGGCATGCCGTTTAGACCGGTAATATGCATCGGGAAAAATGTGAGATGATACCCGATCAAAAAGAGCCAGAAATGCCACTTACCTAAAGTTTCATCCAGTCTTAGACCCATTATCTTTGGATAGTAGTAATAGATTCCGGCAAATATCCCAAGTATCGTCGATGCGAGAATAACGTAGTGGAAATGCGCCACGACGAACTGCGAATCGTGGAACTGGAAATCTGCAGCGGATACCGATAGCATGACACCTGTAACGCCGCCCATCACAAATGATGGGATGAATCCCAAGGAGAAAAGCATCGGCACAGTGAATCTGATAAGACCCCCCTGTAATGTGAACAGCCAGTTGAATATCTTGATGCCGGTCGGTACGGCAATCGTCATCGTCGTAATCGCAAAGAAAGTATTAAGTAACGGCCCGAGCCCCACCGTCAGCATATGGTGGGCCCAGACGGTAAAGGACAGGAAGCCGATCAGGACGATCGAGAATACCATGGATGAATAGCCGAATATCCTTTTTCCTGCGAATGTAGGGATGATATCTGAAAATATTCCGAAGGCCGGCAAAGCGAGGATATATACTTCAGGGTGACCGAAAATCCAGAATAGATGCTGCCAATAGACCGGGTCGCCATCTGGACCAGAGAAAAATTTCGTACCGAACATACGATCGAACATCAGCAGGTAAAGGGCGATTGCCAACACTGTAAACGCCAGCAGAATCATTATTGCGGTCACAAATGTCGCCCAGGTAAAGAGCGGCATCCTGAACCACTTCATGCCCGGTGCCCGGTGTCTGATGATTGTCACTATCAGGTTCAGTGCCGTAAATATTGTGCCGAGACCTGACACTTGGACCCCAAAGACGTAGTAGTCACTATTGACGTCAGGAGTGAATATGGAGGTGGAGAGTGGCGCATAACCAGTCCAACCGATCCCTGGTGCACTGTTTAGGAAGAAAGAGAAATTGAATATCATTGCACCTGCAAAAAACAGCCAGAAGCCTACAGCATTAAGAAAGGGAAATGCGAGATCCCTTGCACCGATCTGAAGTGGCACGACGACGTTCATCAGCCCAAGCAGCATCGGCATAGCCGCAAAGAATATCATTATCGTACCGTGGGTCGTGAACAACTGGTCATACTTTTCAAACTGGAACAACCAGAACTCGTTGTTTGGCACAGCGAGCTGCAGCCTTATCAAGAGAGCGTCCAGTCCAGCACGTATAAAGAATAGAAATCCAAATAATATGTAGAGTGTACCGATTTTACGGTGGTTGGTCGTCCTGAGATAATCCCACATAAGGGGGAATTTGTTAGTCTTGACTACATAGAATGTTATAACACCGCCCAATATCACAGCGGATATCCAGGCTGCAATGACATCGGATGGTGCAGATACAGAAAATCCGGATATAGATATCTTCATAATCCAAACTCCCCCTCTACTTAAGATTGTTTATATAAGTGCTATAGTCTTCTTTACTTATCACTTTGACGGAAAAAGTCATATTCGTATGTTGGACACCGCAAAACTCGGCACATTTCCCCTCATATTCTCCGCGCTCGACGTCCCGTATGATGTAAGTCAGTTCTTTATTTGGGAAAACATCTACCTTCCCCGCCAATTCCGGTATCCAGAATGAATGGATGAGATCCTCGGAATGGAGATTGAACTCGATATCCTCATCCTCAGGCAGGACGAGCTCATCTTTCACTTCAGCGCCATTTCCATGCTTGAATTCCCACTCGAATTGTCTTCCCGTCACTTCAATTTTAGTGGTCCCATCTTCCGGGGTCTGGGAGGCTGTAGTATCTGGCGATTGCTCCATCGTAATCCTTACAGTCGGTACCGCAAGAATGATCAGCAGGATGACGGGGATGATCGTATAGGTCAATTCAAGCTTGCGGTTACCGTCCACATCCACTGGCTTATAGTCCTTCCGCGCTTTGGAATAACGATATTTATAGACAAAATATGTAAAAAGAATGAAGACCACAACCAGTACTAGGGTCATGATGGCCAAACTGAGCCAAATCAGATACGCCTGGTCCTTCCCCGTGGAACTCTTCGGGTCTAAAACATTTATCCCGCTGCAGCCGCTCAACATCAGAGTAAAGCCCGATAAAATAAGTGAACCAAGCTTCTTCATAGTCGGACTCCTTTCTAACATGGTTTTATACTTACTATCCCACTCGGACTTGTCCTTCAAACATAATTCATGCTTTTTTCATGTTTTAATAATTTTGATGTCGTCTGCGGCTCAATGTTATCTGTTTTTCGAAAATAATTGGTGTTATAAATATAAAAATCCGGATGATGAATGCCTTGTCCAAGCACTCCGTCATCCGGATGGAAATCAAATTGTAGTACGTTCCGCATCGAAATTTTTATGATGGTGCAGAACCGGAAGTCAATTAAAATCCAATCCATGCATTAAATACGCGAGAGATGATTGAATGTATGTCTCTGGCGACACATCTCGACCACTCCTCCTCCATTCGGCAGAAGCACCATACATGCTCCAGCTCAGCATGACTGCAGTCAATTTCACCCCTTCCTCATCCGACGCGCCACTCCGCTTAGCCAGCATTTTGAAGAAGATTACTTCAAGCTGCTCACGTATGATGCGTGCTATGGTCTCTTCGTAACCCCTATGGCACCGGTTGGCTAAAGATTGCTGAAAGTTTGTGATTGCTGTAAATATACGGATGAATGTATCTTCATCAAGTGCTTCTTCTTCATAGTTTGCATAGTCCAGATTCACAAGCAGCACTTCCGACAGCACCTTCTCCAGCAGATCATATATATCCTCAAAGTGATAGTAGAATGTCGCTCGGTTGATCATTGCTTCCGTGGCAATATCTTTCACGGTAATATCCTTAAAATCTTTCTGCTCTGAAAGCGTCATGAAAGAATCCATGATAAATTTGCGTGTGCGTTGAATACGAAGATCCACTTTTGGTTGAGTCAAATCGATATCCTCCCTATCGTCCAACATTATCGTCATTGTGTTGGATAACCGACATAATCGCTCATGTACTGGTTCCAAGTAACCTAATTATCTTATACAATTGATACATAAGCAAAATATACAGTCGTGACACTCACGCTCCGTTTGGAGACGTGAGCTTGATAACGATAATCTAGTTTGAAAGAGGAGAATGTCAAATGGATGACAATAAAAATATGATATGTGACCTGGAGACTGGCATATGTAAAGAAACAGAAGCTGAAGATACTGGGCTCATCGATTTCAGCCAGACTAAAAAGACGCTCGATGTCTACTATATAACAGACCCGATATGTTCCCATTGCTGGGCCCAGGAACCTGTCTTCCGCCGCTTCACCGAACAGTACGGCCACCATTTTAATTTTCATACTGTCATGGGTGGATTGCTTGAAAAGTGGCATGATGGCCCGATCGACCCTGCTAACGGCATATATAAACCAGCCGATGTTGCCGGACACTGGAGAGAAGTCGGCGTCCAGACACGCATGCCGATTGATGGCAATGTCATGATCCAAGACCCCGTCCAATCATCCTTCCCGGCTTCCCGCGTATTTAAAGTCATACAGCGTGATCATTCCGACAAAATGGCGACTGTCTATCTGCGCCGCGTCCGGGAGGCAGTTTTCGTCAATAACCGTAATATTTCCGATGCAGCTGTATTAGCTGATGTCATAGATGATATGGGACTTGATGGCAGCTCGATTGTATCGGAATCAGAAAAAACCGAGGCACATAATCTGCTGCAGGAAGACTTTGCACTCACCGCACAGTTGGGTGCCCGAGGATTCCCTACCATAATCATGATTAATGCGGATAATCAGGGCGTGAAGATTGTCGGTGGCCGTTCATTCGAATCCTATGTCGATGGCCTGGAACAGGTGATGGCCCCTGCAAGCCCTGAACCAAAGCAACAGCCAAACTTGTTGACTCTGCTCGAGAAGGAAACATTCCTATTCTCAAGGGAGATTGAAGAGATGTATGGACTTGCGAAAGAAGAAGTCCCCTCTTTCGTAGAATCATCCCTTAAAACCACACAGTATGAATCCCGTGAATTTTTGGGCGAGAACTATTTTACTCTGTCGAAGTAAGTGCATCTTGATGCAAGTTCTGATTATTTCATTGAAACTTAAAAAGGACACTCGTTTATAGCCACCTTGAATAATGCAACCCCGTCCCCATCCATCATCTGGACACCGTTATATAGTCTTAATGTCCTTGTAACAGTAAATCCTACGCTTTCGTGATAGAATACCGCCCAACAGATATTAAAGGAAATGAAGCACCCGCCTCAAACCAATTATTGCTGTATTTTCATGACTGTCGCCAATAATTTAAGGCAGATGGACAGTATGTTAAAAAGCATAGGGTGGGAAGGAAAATAAAGGGGAATCATTCCTGAGCGATATTAGACAAAGCGAGGTAGAGAACCAGTGGGGCGTAATTATATGATTGATTATGTGAAGGGGTTTGCAATATTTTTCGTTGTGGCCATCCACTCGAAAACAGTTCAAGGTACCCATATTGGAATGTTCAACGGTGATGACGCAAACTTCGTCATCAATATGTTTGCACGGTTTGCAGTGCCTTTCTTCTTTGTGGCGTCAGGATATTTATTTGTACAGAAATTAAATAGGATCACCCAAGAAAATGAAAATGGAAACCGACAAGCCCAATTTCATTATTTCAAGAAATATCTTGGTAAACTGATCAAACTATATGTGGCGTGGCTTGCTTTCTATTTCGTTTTTGAGCTTGGTGTAAAGTTTATTGAGAGAGGAAATAGTAGTGAGACACTCCTCGAGATGTTCATAAGCTCTATAAGCCATTTCAACCTGTGGAGTCTTATATACTTTGGGGAGGGCTCGCCTGGTTATCACTTATGGTTCCTGCCGGCCCTCATATATGCGGTGCTCCTGTTATTCTTATTTGCTCAAATGCGATTGATTATGGTCTTATTCGTAATCAGTATAGGATTGCATCTTTTCGGTCTGTTTGGTCAAGCTTACTCTTTCCTTTATGATGTCCCTTTTAATACGAGGGAAGGTATCTTTTTCGCCCTATTTTATGTAACATTCGGTGGAGTTGTTGCCAAGTACAGTTCATTCTTCAACTCATTCCTTTCAAAAATACCGACATGGTCTGTCGTTATTTCACTTATCATCCTTTCACTTATGCAAATACTGGAAGGTTTCATTACGTTACAGCTATACGAGGGAAAAGAAGAGAATTATTTTTTCTTCACTATTCCATTGGTCATGACACTATTCATGCTGGCCCTCAAACATCAGCAGATGGGGAAAAATTCTATTTTCACTAAAATTGGTGCCAATGCGGTGGGGATTTATGTATCCCATGTATTTATCATGGAGCTTATGCAGGTTCTCATACGCCGAATGGAGTTGACCATTGTGGAAGATTCACTTCTTTGGAAAGTGATGTTGACGCCCCTCGTACTTGTTATCGCCCTTGCCTTCTATAACCAATTACAGAATGGGAAGAAAGCTGTAAAGTCCATCTATCAGTAAGGGATCGGCATGATATATAAAACATGAAGACTATAAGCCTCTAAGATATTATATTTCCTGACCTCAATTCAATATACGTTTTTTCATATAGAAACACCTTCAAAATGATGCTCATCGCAACGTTTCGAAGGTGTTTTTTTATTGAAGATCATTTGCGTAATTTATTTAATTCACTACGGGTTTTTTCCGATAAAGAAGCTCCAATATCCATCAATTCAATCATATCCTTAAATGCCTGCTCGGGAATTGCGAGATCTTTTATTTTATCCTCAGTGAATTCTAGATCAATATCATCTTCACGCCCATTTGCTATTTTAGTGACAAATTCAGGTTCTGTGACAAATGGTGTGGAAGCACCTACCATATCGGCACACTCTATTGCTTCAAGTGCTTTATCAGGAGTGTTAATGCCGCCAGTTGCCATTACAGCTGTCCGTCCAGCAATATGGTCATAGACCACTTTATTCATCAATTCTCCTTCATATTCCCCTTGTCGGATGGTTTGCCTATAAATATTTTTACCCCAACTTGCTGTAGCCAGATAATGAATGTCGGCCGTCTCCATCGCACGGTCTATGAAATACAAAAACTCTTCGGCACTATAACCCACCTCGCTTCCACGCGTTTCTTCAGGAGTACCGCGGTAACCGAGGATAAATCCATCAGGTGCTTCTGCGTCAATCACTTGCTGTACAGCCTCGAGCACTTCAATCCCAAAGCGTATCCGGTTATCAAGAGTGTCAGCACCATATTCATCTTCACGCTTATTGGAGAACGTGGAGAGGAATGTCTGGATCAGCAACCGTTGTGCGCCTGAAATTTCAACCCCGTCAAAACCAGCTTTGATCGCCCGTCTCGTGGCATCAGCGTATTGTGTAATCACATGACTGATCTTTCGTCTGCTCATGGCTATCACGGTGTGTTCCACTGGACTATTCAATTTCATCTCACTCGGACCATAGACGACCCCGAAGTCTTTTAGTGATATCTTCGAGAAACGACCTGCATGTGTCAGTTGAATGACTGCTTTTGCCCCTTCTTTTTTCATAGCTTCTGCGACTTGCTTCAACCCTTCTATGCTGCGATCATCGTCAATGCTGAAGCCATATTCGAACAGTTGGGCGTATTCCTCTATGTAGGCTGCGCCAGTGATTGCTATCGGGGCAGAAGCGGCGCGTCTTTTCGCATAGGCGATGTCTTCTTCTGTCACATGCCCTTCTTTAGTTGATGAATTTGTGATCATTGGAGATAATGCAAAACGGTTGTCCAATACTACTCCGTTAGACAATCTGATCGGTTCAAACAGTGGTCTATACTTTCTGGTCATATTCATGGAATTATTCCTCGATTTCATAAAATTAAATTAATGGAGTTCCTGTTAAATTATCACTTGATACAAATATTGTCAATTTGATAAAAACTTAAAAATTGATATAATGAAGTCGGCATTAGAATCGCTCTCAAAAAGCTTTATATCTTTGTACATCAATACAGAAAGAGGGAAAAGTAATGAAGAAACGCAGCGACTTTTTATTTATCGAGAAAGAGGATCAGACGTATACATTAAGTATGACGCCTGAGTTGCAGGATGACATTGGTACGGTCGGTTTCGTGGAATTTACAATGGGGGACGAAATCAAAAAAGATGACACTATATTGAGTCTAGAAGCGTCCAAAACAGTACTCGAATTGGAATCGCCGATTGCTGGTAAGGTCGTTGAACACAACGATTCGTTAATAAGTGAACCTGCCCTCCTGAATTCCTCCAAACCTGAAGAAAATTGGATTGTTAAATTAAAAGATATAGACGAAGATGTGTTCAATCAGTTAGAAAACGCTTAGTGAAATCCATCTGCAGTAGGCAGACGGTGGATATCCATTAACGCCGTCTCCTATTGTAACGCATTCACGATAAGGAGAAGTATATGGAGCAGGAAGTGCGACTTGACTATTTGATCGATCATTTGATGCGTGAAAATGGCAGTACAAGTACTGATATTGAAGCATTTAAAACAGATACGTTCGAAGAGAAGCTTGAACTCTTTCAAGGTTTGTGTAATGTCAGAGATCCGAAACAGGTGAATAGTGAGTTCATTGAAATTCAAGACGCTTTTTTGACACAGTGGAATCGCGACCGGACTTTGACTACAATACACGACTTGACAGCTGTAGAGCCACAACTCTACATTTGGCAAGGTGATATCACCAGTTTAAAGGTAGATGCCATCGTCAATGCGGCCAACAGCAGATTTATCGGTTGCACCCAAGCGAATCATACATGTATTGACAACATCATCCACACACGGGCCGGGGTACAACTGCGCCTTGCTTGTGCCGATATAATCAAGTCTCAAGGTCGAAAAGAAGCGTCAGGCAAAGCAAAAATAACTGACGCATACAATCTGCCGGCGGATTTTGTCATCCACACGGTCGGACCTTTCATTGATGAACGTGGGGTTTCTCCGCTAAAAGAACGGTTGTTGGCTTCGTCTTACCGGTCATCACTTATCCTCGCAGATGAACATCACCTGTCTACTATTGCATTTTGCTGCATTTCGACAGGCGAATTTAATTTCCCAAATCAACGTGCTGCTGAAATTGCTGTGAAAACTGTCGAGAACTATCTAGAAGAAACGGAAAGTAAACTTAACGTCATCTTTAATGTTTTTAAAGATGAAGATTTTCGTATATATCAATCGCTCTTTGAGCAGTCAGAATAGGTGATCATGATGCAACAAGTAGAAAATTACTGGAATACATTATCAAATGAATCAGACATGTCCCAAGCAGACATGTTACATAACTTAATTGAAGAGTCTGAAGCAGTCGTGATCGGTATTGGTGCAGGAATGTCTGCAGCAACTGGATTTACTTATGTCGGAGAACGCTTTACGAATGCTTTTCCGGACTTCATAAAGAAGTACCGTCTCCTTGATATGCTGCAGGCAAGCCTATTTGAATTTGAAGATGTGCAGGAATATTGGGCCTTTCAAAGCCGCTTCTCACTGCTGAACTTCTTTGATCAACCGACGGGACAGGCTTATGTCGACTTAAAAGAGATTGTTGCCGGGAAGGACTACCATATCATTACAACGAATGCGGATAATGCTTTTTATGCAGCCGAATACGACATGGACAAGGTCTTTAGAATCCAAGGCGAGTACGGCTTATGGCAGTGCACCAGACATTGTCATCAACAAACATATCAAAATGAAGCCCTCATTCGTCAGATGGTCAAAGAGCAGAGTGATATGAAGGTGCCAGAAACTCTGGTCCCCTATTGCCCAGAGTGCGGTGCGCCTCTTGAAGTGAATAAACGTACCGAAGAAAAGGGCATGGTGGAAGATGCACACTTCCACGAACAAAGGCAGCGCTATGAACAATTCCTGGAACAAACAGAAGGCAAACGTACTTTATTTTTGGAAATTGGCGTCGGAAATACGACACCGCAATTCATCAAGCATCCTTTTCAGCGAATGACGGAAGATAATCCAAAAGCACTATTCGTCACGATGAACCAAAAAGATTATTTCATCCCCCATGCAATTCGCCCAAGGACAGTACGAATTGATGAGGACATTGAGGACGTGTTTCACACTATAGCTGAAAATGATGAATCGAGGGACCGCTGATGTATTTAGTCATGCCCGAACGCAATGGTGAGTGGGTCTATGATCCGAGTGTCTCCATGGCTCTACAAGTATATGTGAAAGACCATTTGTTCCTGGACGATGACGTGCTGTTTCCTTATATGATGGACCCTGTCGTCCAAATAGGAAAATTCCAGAATGCCTATGAAGAAGTGAATCAGCCCTATATGGACGAACATAATATCCAAATGCTCCGCCGCGATACGGGGGGCGGAGCCGTTTATCTGGACGATCGGAATATGAGCTTTTGTTTCCTCTTCAATGGCGACAACAATATCTATAATAATTACGGTAAGTTATATGAACCAGCCATCAAGGCTTTGGAAAAATTGGGCGTTGAAAATTTAGCGCAGCGAGGCCGAAATGATTTGACGATAGATGGGAAGAAAATATCCGGTGCCGCCATGACGCTCGAAAACGGTCGCATCTACGCAGGCTATTCCTTATTGCTCGACCCGAATTATGAAGCAATGGTCGCTGCACTAAATCCCAATCAGAAAAAAATTCAGTCACATGGCATCAAGTCCGTCAGAAGCCGCGTCGATGCCATCCGCCCTCACCTTTCATCGGAATATCAATCCATGACGGTTTGGGAATTTACCGATCATATGATATGTGAACTGTTGGACATTGATCACATCGATCAGGCAAAGCGTTATGTATTAACAGAAGACGACTGGGATCATATTGATCGTCTGGCTGCCGAAAAGTACAGCAATTGGGATTGGACTTACGGGAGATTCCAGCATTTTGAGTACGAGGTGTCAGAGCGTTTTCCAATTGGTACGATCAGTTTTGGCTTAAGCGTCGACCATGCCCGGATAACTGATATACAGATTACAGGGGATTTCTTCGGCAAAAAGGATGTTGGAGAAATCGAGGAAGCACTTGTTGGTGTCCGCTTAAGAAAAGACGATCTGTTGCAGGCTCTCGAGGGATTCCATATCACAGATTATTTTGGTGACATAACACCTGAGGCTCTAGTAAATGTCATCTTAAGCATCCCTGTGAAGTAAACAATATTAATAACTGGAAAGAAGGATGCAAGTGGTTAAGATAGGCGTGCTCGATTACGCACAAATTGATGAAGGTAAAAATGCCGCTCAAGCTCTACAGGAGACTGTCATCCTAGCGCGTCTGGCTGAATCACTCGGATATGAACGATTTTGGGTGGCGGAACACCATAATGTCCCCGCTTTCGCCAACAGTTCACCAGAAGTGCTCATGATGCGGTTGGCGGATGCCACAAGTACCATCCGCATTGGTTCCGGAGGCGTCATGCTGCCACATTACAGTCCTTATAAAATCGCTGAAAACTTTCGCCTGCTGGAGGCTTTCCATCCCAACCGAATCGATTTAGGTTTTGGCAATACGATCGGTACCCCGCTCGTCAATCGTACGTTGAATGAGAACAAAGAGCGTAAACTCCCGTATGAACAAAGCGTTGCCGATCTGGTTCATTACTTAGGCGGGACAATGGACGAATCACACCGCTTCCATGGCATCACCGCCAATCCAGCCATTGAGACTGTGCCACAGATGTGGGTGTTATCGGCAAGCATCAAAAGTGCTGAAGTCGCCGCGGCATACGGAATTGGATATACGTTCGGGTTATTCCCCTTCATTGGTCCTGAAAAATTAAAGGCCGGGATGGAAGCTGTAGAAATTTACCGGGAGACATTCAAACCTTCTCGGTTCATGCCGAAATCAAAGGTCTCCATTGCACCGTTTGTCGCCATCGCTGAAACAGAAGAAGAAGCAGAGGCTTACGGTAAAGCACTCGATCTCTGGCTGCTTGGTAAGGATAACTTTGGTGAATTAAAGGCGTTCCCTTCTGTAGATACAGCCTTGAACTATCCCTATTCAGAAAGGGATAAAGCAGTAATTAAAGCAAACCGAGAGCGTATCATCGTCGGAAGTAAGGAAAGTGTGCAGGAAGCGCTCAGTGAATTGGTCGCTCAATTTGGGGCTGATGAAGTATTGGTGATTCCTTTAATACCTAACCTCGAAGCACGCAAAAATGCCTATCGACTGCTTGCAGATGTAGGCAAGCATATATAGGAAGAATACTTTTATCTTCAATTTAAATGGCGCATCACGCAACGTAATATGTATTTTTATATCAAACTGAAAATGGATGATTGATTTATATTAAAAATAGCTTTAGATGGAGTCTTGTATGTTCAACACAAATGAAAAAATAGTTTTAGGCCTTGTCATTCTAATTTATTTTATCGCTTTATTTGCATTATCTTTATATATGAAACGCAAAACCAAAACATACGAAGATTATAATGTGGCTGGACGATCCGTTTCCATCTTTCCACTGATACTGACATTTGTAGGGACCGGAGTTGGCGGCGCAACGCTGTTAGGGTATATGGAAAATGGTTACAGTCTAGGGATGGGAGAACAATGGATACATATCACGATGTTCTTCGCCGTTATAATACTATCGTTATTCCTTCTTAAGCCAATTAGAGAGTTGGGCGAGAAGCATAACATGATCACAGTCGGAGACTATACTGCCTTGCGTTATGGAGAAAAAGCGCGTATTCCTACTGTCATCAGTTTTCTGTTCTCCTACTGTGCCATGACGGGGATGCAGTTTGCCGCCATTGCCTCCATATTGAATCTGACCATCGGTTTGAACATGACTTTAGGCATCCTGATTGGTTGGGCTTTACTGACCGTAAAGACATATGTGGGGGGACTGAAAGCCGTCATTTGGCAGGACGTCATCCAAGGAACCATTTTGACATTAGGTATCATCCTGCTATTTATCATGGTCCTTAGATATTCCGGCGGATGGCAAAATATTTCTGATAGTGCCAGTACGGCAAACCAAAGTGACATGTTGAATCTCCTTAACATTACCCCTAGTGAGATCATGATCTACCTTTTGACCTTGGCATTCTACCAATTCATCAGGCAGGATGTATGGCAGCGCATTTGGGCCGCGAAGAGCATTAAAACAGCAAGAAGCGGCTATTGGATTTCGATGATCATTGCGGTAGCACTCGGTTCCATTGTAATGACAATCGGGGTATTCAGTCGTTTTGGTTTAAACCTCGGTAATATCGACCCCACACTCGTCTACTATAATGTCATTGAAAATGTATTTCCTTTTTCCATCGTAGTCATTATGATCATTGCACTGCTTGCAGCTGTTATATCAAGTGCGGACTCTTTCTTTATTGCAGGTTCATCATCCATTGTAAATGACCTTATCCGCCCGAATGTGAAACATCCGACTGATAAGAAGATGTTAGCTTACAGCAGAGTTTCTGTACTCCTAGTGTCTGCCATTGCGCTTGTATTGACCTTAACCATTCCAGGATTGGTCAATTTGATGGTGACAGGTACTGCGATGTCGGTTTCAGGTTTATTGGCACCAGTCATATTTGGCTTGTTCTGGAAAAAACCGACAGGAATTGCCGGCCTATCCGCCATGTGGACAGGGCTTGGCTCAGCAGTCATTTGGCAAGTCCTAGGTCATCCTTTTGGTATCCATCCCATCATGGTCGGTTTACCACTATCAACTGCAGTTCTATTGATTATGACAGTGTTAACGAAAGATACGGAAAATGAAAGCTTATTGATGAAAGCCAAATAACCTGAGTAAACGTTTAAAGCGGCGTTTACAATAAATGTAGCACCCCTGAAAAATCTGGTTTATAGAGTAGAGAAATCTGCTCTATTTTTTATGCGCTTTTCTACAATGTTTTTGTAGTAAAAAAAGCCCATACGAACGGGCTCTTTACATTGTTCTTATATCAAACTCTTTTAAGGTTTCACTTCATATGTTTGTCTTTGCGCGAAAAATACACCTAATGGTTTAATATTGCAAAAGTAAGATTCAGATCTTTAGCGAGCCACGAAAACCCCTTGCAGCATAATAGGAGTCCGCCCCATTATGGTATACAAATACAGTGTCGTAGCGGTAGTCACAAAAAATGGCCCCGCCAAGCTTCCTAATATTATCAGGTGTTTTCACCCAACTCGATGTTTTCGCATCGAAGTTTCCAAGTCCTTGCAACTGCCGATATTCTTTTTCAGTTAGAAGCTCAATTCCCATGGCATCAGCCATATCAACAGCATTATTTTCCGGTTTATGTTTCTTCCTTGACTCCAATGCCTCGCGGTCGTAACAAACACTTCTACGACCTTTAGGACTTTCCGCTGAACAGTCGTTAAATATAAATTCACCGGTCCCATTGTCCATCCCGACAACATCCGGTTCACCACCCGTTCTTTCCATCTCATTGAGAGACCACAGTTTATTGGTACTGGCTAGCAACCTTTCTTGCACGTTGGCCCACTCTAACCCTTTATGGCGATCCATGTTCTTCTCAAAACGGACTTGGAGCACTCTTAATAACTCTTCCCGCTGCTCCATTGACAACTCTTTTCCATTATTTATTTTATTATTCTTTGGCATTATTAGCCCCCTATCGTTTTCCCTTGAAATGGCTGAACTGCAGCATTACCTGTCGCCGTATTTTAAAAGATATTATTTCCGCAAGATTTTTGTCATCGCTTTTCCCTTTGCCAACTCATCGATTAACTTATCCAAATAGCGAATTTCCTGCATTGTTGTTTCCTCAATATCTTCAACTCGGACGCCACAAATCATACCTTTGATCAAAGCCCGCGAAGGATTCATTTTGGGGGCTTCTTCAAAGAAAGCCTCAAAGTCTACCTGCTCTTCCAGTTGCACTTCCAACTCTTCTTGGCTATATCCTGTCAACCAACGGATGATTTCATCAACTTCAGCTTTCGTACGCCCTTTTTTCTCTGCCTTCATCACATACAGGGGATAGACTTTTGCGACACTCATTGTATAAATCTTATGTTTGGTCATATTACACCCCTTCTTTTATGTCACGTCTATTATATCCTAGATACCCTATTATCATTAAAAGGATGCTAACCACAGTTATTGTAATGGAAACTGTTGCATCAAAATCCTCCATTGGCATTCTTGGAAGCCAACTTTGGATGGCTGTTTTTGATAAGCCTTCTGGTAAATCCAGGATACCGCCAAAATAATTCAGCATAAAGGAATAGATGAGATAAATATACACGGCTTTACCAAATTTCGGCACCCATCCAAGGGCTAAAGCGGCTAGACCAATAAAGAATAGTACGGCCGGCAGCAAATTGTAGCCCGCAACGAGGAAATCAATTAAATCCATCGTCCCACCGTCCCCCATGGCATTAATTGCTGTGCCACCAAGACCACCTGCAGCTAGTAGAATACCTATTATACCTGAAGAAACAGCTAAACCAATGCTGGTCCAATATAATTGGCTGCGGGTCATTTTTGTTGCATAAAGCTGACTTAAGCGTAATCGACTCTCTTCAGAAAAAAGTTTATTGACTACAGCAATTGGTAGGATGGAAACCAAACTAATCAGAACCATCATAATCGTACCGGTGAATGATTCTTCAATAGAAATGCCTGAATGTGTAAACATTTGTTTTACCACTTCGCTACTTTCCAGGAAAGTCTGCATATCTCCATAGATCGAGCCATAAGCCGCCCCCATAATAACAAAAGTGATGAACCAACTAATGATAGTGCCTTTGTTGAGCTTGATGAACAAACCACGAACAGACAACAACGACTTTTTCGCATTTGCTCGTCCTTCTCTTTCAGGTAAATAACCAGAGCCCATATCACGAGCTCCTTCAAGTGCAAAAGCAATGATTGCAATGATTACGCTAAATATCAAAGCAAAAACTAGCGGTGTCCAATTATTTTCTGTAAAGGGATAAGTTAAATAGGTCCATCCAAGCGGATTAATCATGGATAAATCCATATTCGATATATCTGTGGCAGCACGCACGATATAGAGTAGACCGATAAGCCCTAAGGACGAACCTGTCGCTGCTGATGAAGTTGGCGTAATCTGTGCCATCAAAAGAGCAATCCCGGCACCGATCATTCCTGCTGTTCCAATCGATGCCCCAAATAAAAAGGATCCTTGAGCATTAATCGTATCAGCACCAAAGCTTATCATAATAATGGCAATAAAAATGGCCAATAGAATATTAATGAAGATTGTTTCTGTCATCGTAGCGAAAGAATTTGCTTGACGACCGACCTGAAATGACCGCACGAGTTCTGTCAGACCAAGATCTTCTTCCTTTCGTGTATGGCTTACCACATGCAAGGCTGAGATGATCATCGCAAATAAGCTACAGAACAATAACATATTTTGAGTGTAAAATGCTCCTAATGTATAATCAGCAGCTGCTTCTATAGGTGTAGGGCCGACCATGGATACCATGGCGGGGTTTTTTAATGTTTCGTACATTCCGATCAATCCCTGACCCTTGGTGATTTCTTCAAAAGCTGGTACATATGCAGCTGAAAACAAACCAAGCCCTGCTATCCATATAATCATTTTTTTCCAATCACGTTTTAGATATTGTAAAAACAATGTGTTCCAGCGTGCTAATTTTTGGTTCATCATTTCATCCCCCTTCCCACTGCCTAGCCTTCATAATGACGCATGAACAAATCTTCAAGTGTTGGTGGTACAGCTTCAAATTTTTTGACGCCCAACTTGCTTGCTTTCATTAAAATATCATTGAAATGTTGGTTGTCCGCCGAAAATGTCGCCTGATTATCTTTTTGTTCGAAATTAAAGACACCCTTCAGGTCGGCCATTTCAGACACATCACCATCTGTTTCTAAAGTTATTGTAGAACGAGTCAAATGACGCAATTCATCAAGGGATCCCGTTTCTACAATTTCACCTTGGCGAATGATGGCAACTTTATCCGCCAAGCGTTCTACTTCACTCAGAATATGAGAGGACAACAGAATCGCTTTACCTGATTCTTTGATCTTTTCGACTTCTTCCTGGAAAACTTGCTCCATCAAAGGGTCAAGTCCAGAAGTTGGCTCATCAAAAATATATAAATCTGAATCGACGGATAAAGCCGCGATCAAACCAACTTTTTGACGATTTCCCTTCGAATATGTTTTAGCTTTTTTCTTAGGATCCAATTCAAATCGGTCAATTAAATGATCACGCTTTTTCTTGTCTCCGCTGCCATGCAACTTCATAAATAGGTCTATAATTTCACCACCTGTTAGATTGCCCCATAGCGAGACATCTCCAGGGACATATGATATCCTTTTATGAATTTCAATGCTGTCTTTCCAAACATCCCTACCGAATATTTCTGCAATGCCAGCATCTCTCTTAATAATACCCAATAAAATTCGAACGGTTGTGGACTTGCCAGACCCATTGGGGCCAATAAAGCCGACAACTTCACCAGTAGCCACCCTGAAGGCCACATCACTCAACGCCTGAAATTTACCAAATTTCTTTTGTAATCCTTGTACTTTCACAACTTCAGTCATAACTTTTACAGTCCCCTTTTGAAGTTTATAGTCTTTCTTGTTTTTTGAATATGTGGCCTCAAACACCCTTGCATCTCATTCCTATTTATAAAAGCTGTACTTCAGTATCTCAGAATAACTTTTCCATTCTTTGAGGTAATGCTCCCCAAATTCACTAATGTTTTCAAATGTGTCTACTTGACTTAAGCCTTTCTCCCCAAATCCAAACATCGTCCAATTCAGGATTTCTATCGCCTTCCCAATATCAATATCTTCACGAAACATGGAATAATCAATGTTTTCATACATCCTCTTAGTACTTTCATCATAAACGGGGTCAATCTTTTCTTTGATGATTTCCCTTACTTCAGCCGATTCCTCTTGTTTGGCGGAAATGAGAAAATCAAATACTTGTGGAAATTTTCGTTGAATACCGAGTTTTTTCATCCCTATATTTTCTATTCTTTTAAATATATCGGTTTCATTCAAATCGATTTGTTCAACGACTATTTCAATGATTCGCACACAGTACTCAATTAAATATATATACAGATCCTTTTTGCTATTAAAATAGTTGAAAAGTGAACCTTTGGAAATGTCGGCTTTCTTTACAATTTCGTTTGTAGATGCCTTTTCAAAACCACTCTGGACAAATTCCTTTATTGCTGCATTAATAATGTCCTTTTGTTTTTCTGGTTTTAAGTTGATGAACTTGGAATAAATGATAATAATCTCCCTTCATTCAAATTTAAATTGACCATTGTGGTCAATAATAGCTTAACCCAAATGACCGAAATGGTCAATTATGAATGCGATCAGCTTTTCAACTCCATATTATGCAAATTAAAAAAGCCTATTTGAAGTTACATCAACCAAAATAGACTCTTCCTCCACGGTACTAAATTTCACCCGCTATCTACTCTCAAGAATTTATTTCCATAAAAAACGAGGTCTGCTCATCAGCAAACCCCGTCACTTCTATTATTATAAATTTTCGGCTTACATCATGCCCGGCATGCCGCCGCCCATGCCGCCACCCATGTCTCCGCCGCCATTCTCTTCTGGAATGTCGGCAACTACCGCTTCAGTAGTCAGGAACATGGCAGCAACTGAACCTGCGTTCTGCAATGCGGAACGTGTTACTTTTGTCGGATCGACGATACCTGCATCGATCATGTTGACCCACTCATCAGTCGCAGCGTTGAAACCGATGCCTATTTCTTGAGTCTTGAGGCGTTCAACAATGACTGAGCCTTCGAGTCCAGCATTTTCGACGATCTGACGAATTGGTGATTCGAGTGCTTTCAATACAATTTTAACACCCGTCTCAACATCGCCTTCAGCTTCTATTTCTGATACTTTACCGTAGATGTTGACAAGTGCTGTACCGCCACCAGCTACAATGCCTTCTTCAACTGCGGCACGTGTGGAGTTAAGGGCATCTTCGATGCGGAGCTTGCGTTCTTTCATTTCCGTTTCAGTGGCAGCACCTACTTTGATGACTGCTACACCGCCGGATAGTTTGGCAAGACGCTCTTGGAGCTTCTCTTTATCAAAGCTTGAAGTTGTGTCTTCAATCTGTGATTTGATCTGACCGATGCGCGCTTCGATATTATCTTTCTCACCGGCACCTTCTACGATTGTCGTATTATCTTTAGTCACATTGACTTTAGAAGCTGTACCAAGCATATCAACCGTTGCTTCCTTCAAGTCCAGACCAAGATCTTCTGTGATGACTTGTGCGCCGGTCAATACAGCGATATCTTCGAGCATTGCTTTACGACGATCTCCGAAACCAGGTGCTTTGACTGCGATTGCAGTGAATGTACCGCGCAGTTTGTTGAGTACCATATTCGCCATGGCGTCGCCTTCTACATCATCAGCGATGATGAGGATCGGACGGGATTGCTGGACGATCTGTTCAAGCAATGGCAGAACATCCTGGAAGTTGGAAATCTTTTTGTCTGTCACAAGGATATAAGGGTTATCCAAGTCTGCAATCATCTTCTCGGAATCTGTCACCATATAAGGAGATGTGTAACCGCGGTCGAATTGCATACCTTCAACGACTTCAAGTTCAGTTTTGAACCCACGGGATTCTTCAATTGTTATGACACCATCATTGCCGACTTTTTCCATCGCTTCTGAGATGTACTCGCCGATTTCCGGGTCGTCCGCAGAAATTGCGCCGACTTGTGCAATGGACTCTTTATCCTGCACTGGACGGGAAATGTTCTTCAACTCTTCTACCGCCACTTCGACTGCTTGGGAAATACCGGAACGGATGCCGACCGGGTTGGCACCGCTCGTTACGTTCTTCAGACCTTCCTGGATCATCGCTTGCGCTAGGACTGTTGCAGTCGTCGTACCGTCACCGGCGATTTCATTCGTCTGGTTGGCCACTTCAGCGACAAGTTTTGCGCCCATGTTTTCATAAGCGTCTTCAAGTTCTATTTCTTTTGCGATTGTTACGCCATCATTTGTGATGAGCGGGGATGTGAATGATTTATCCAGAACGACATTACGTCCTTTTGGCCCCAATGTCACTTTTACAGCATTCGCCAGTTTATCGACACCGGCGAGCATGGACTGTCTTGCATCTTCAGAGAATTTCAGTTCTTTAGCCATTACTTTTCATTCCTCCTGCGTAGTTTCTTTATATAAGTATTTCTTTGATTCATTTCATTTGATTAGTTGATGACAGCTAGGATATCAGATTCGGACAAGATCAGATAATCTTTGCCTTCATGTTTCACTTCAGTACCTGCAAACTTGGAATACATCACACGGTCGCCTTCCTTTACTTCAGGCTCGACACGATTGCCGTTATCCAGAACCAAGCCGGGTCCAGCTGCTACGACTGTGCCTTCCTGTGGTTTCTCTTTGGCGGATTCCGTCAGAATGATGCCGCTTTTTGTAGTTTCTTCCTTTTGGGTCAAATCAACGATGACTCTGTTGCCTAATGGTTTTAACACGTAAAAGCCCTCCTTTGAAATATTACAGATGTTTTTAGCACTCGAGCGTTCAAAGTGCCAACAATTAAATAATAATCAAAGTTGGTCAATAATGCAAGTATTTTCTCTTTGCTTTAACCACATTCTTTTTTATTGTAGAATAGCAGTATTGAAAAATGGAGGGCTTATCTTGAGAAAGCTATATAGTGCATTAATCATCGTCATATTCCTCGCCGTGCAATTTGCGGTTGTACCCGTATCTATGATCATGGCGTTCATCAATCCATCAATTACAGAAGAAGAATTGCTTAGCGGCGTACTCCCTTACCAAGTCGGTGCATTCGCCTTAGGCGTTGTGGCTGTCATTATTGTGGGAAGGCTCCATCGCAATAAAAACCGGATAGAGCGTGGCCCCCAATCGGATCTACCGGTGACTTTCGCCTGGATCGTCGGAGGTGTGTTCTTGGCTTATGCCACTCAGATAATCGCTGGCCTCATCAATACGAATATCCTCGGAAATCCAATGGAAAGTGAAAATACGATGGGCATCGTGGATATGATAGAGAATGCCCCATACATGATTCTTGTCGTTGCTCTGTTTGGCCCCATCCTGGAAGAATACGTCTTCAGACGGGCTATATTCGCTGAAATCTATGAAGTGATACCAGGCCCGAGAATCGTCGGTTTCCTTGTAGCCGGGCTGCTCAGTGGTTTTGTATTCGCCATCGCTCACTGGGATTTCACCCATATACTGATCTATGTCGTCATGGCATACACATTCAGTTTTCTATATGTCATCAGCGGCAGATTGCTGGTCCCGATCATGGTCCATATGATTATGAACGGTATCGTCGTCGTGCTGCAACTGACATTCAAGGATTATATAGAGCAGATTGAAGAAATGCGCGGTGGCCTCGGTACTATCATGCAGCTTCTATTCTGATAATGAACACCCCGGACTTTAATAGTCCGGGGTGTTTGTACATTCCGAGGCACATGACATTCATCTTTATGCCTTTAAGTTTTCAATTTCTTTTTTCAATCACCCGACTTCGCACTGATTCCGAGTCTTGCCTCACATGTCTCAATCACTTTTTTTAGCGCAGTGATTCTTGCGTATTTCTTATTGTTTCCTGGGATTACATGCCACGGGGCGAAAGCGGTATGCGTCTTTCTGATCATGTCTTCCGAGGCCTCGACATACTCATCCCATTTCTCCCTGTTACGCCAATCTTCATCGGTCAGTTTCCATTGCTTATCCGGATCATCCTCGCGGCTCTCAAACCGTTCAAGCTGTTCATCCTTATCCAAGGACAAGAAGAATTTAATGATGATTGCTCCTGAATTGTACAGTGATTTCTCAAAAGCATTGATTTCCTCGTAGGATTGCTGCCATTGCTGTTTTGAAGCAAGTCCTTCTATGCGCTCTACAAGCACCCGGCCGTACCAACTGCGATCATAGAAGGCCACATGGCCGCTTCTCGGAATATCTATAGCAAACCGCCATAGATAATGATGGAGCAACTCCACATCAGTCGGTGCGCCGGTTGCATTGACCGTATATCCGGTTGGGTCGAGATGTTCACGGATGCGTTTGATATTTCCACCCTTGCCGGCTGCGTCCATACCTTCATAGACGAGGATGAGCGGCACTTTTTCCTTGTAGAGCTGGAATTGGATTTCCCTCATCCTCGACTGAAGATCGGGCAGGATGGCTTTATAGTCTTTACCACTAATTTTTTCATCCTCAAAATCAAAGTCAAAGAACTCTGCTTCATATTTTTTCGTGAAATCACCATCAACTGATCCATCCTGTGTCTGATCTTCTTGCTCCAGACGTGCTTCAAGGCGTTCTACGACTGTGGAAAACAAAGTGTTTACTGCACCTTCTTTATCCTCGAAATCAATGACTGTCCATGGACACCCGGTCAGCATGTCTAAAAATTTCTTCATTTCCTTGATATAATCTGTTTTGTCCAGCTGTTCTTCAAATTCTTCAGCCTTCCATTTAAGTATCGGATTATCTTTGAGCTTTTGTATATGCCGTGCCCTGACTTCTTCTGGGGCGTCAACATAGAGCTTGATGATTTCATAGCCACTGTCCGTCAACATCTGTTCAAAATTCTCCATGTCTTGCCTGATGTCGGTATATTCCGTCCGGATATTTTCCTTGATGCCGTACGACTTATAATTGATGTACTGGGCATACCAGCTTCTGAAGTGGATATTGATGTCCCCGGCTTTAGGCAGATGGTTCCAGAACCGCTGCAGGAAAGGATATCTGAGATCGATCTCCCTAGGTGGTCGCGTGGCCATGAAATTTGTATATTTAGCATCCAGTGCCATATATAAAGCATTTGCCAGCCTCGACTTTCCGGAGGCTGGTGGTCCTTCTATCACAATCATCAGCGGTATGCCCCGATCCTTCGTCTCCCGCGTCAGTTCGCCTAGGCGATTTTCCAGTGCTTCATCAAATTCTGCCATACTATCGCTCCTTTCGTTCCATTATAGATGTGTACCCTTAAATCCCATTATCTGAACATACAGAAGATGATGGAATCTGTGTTACTATATTGTTAGAAACTTATAAGGGGATGAATTGATGGTACATACATTTTCAGAATATGAATATAAAAGGCCGGATATCAAACAGATAGCGGCGGAAGTCGACACATTGCTTAAAGAGTTTAAGGAAAAGGATTCGGCGGACGCCCAAGCCGAAGTCATCGACCGCCTCAACACATACTTTAATCACCTCTCCACAATGAGTAATCTGGCGCTTATCCGTTCAACAATAGATACAAGGGATGAATTCTACGATAAAGAGCGGAATTTCTTCGATGAATACGGGCCAGCCATCCAGGAGATTGATTTTAAATACTATGAGACGCTGATTGCCAGCCCCTATAAAAGCGAGTTGGAACAGCGTTACGGCAAGCAACTTTTTTCGTTAGCTGAAAAAGCTGTTAAAGGATTTGACCCTAAAGTCAAATCACTCCTTCAAAAAGAAAACAAGCTTGATTCAGAATACTCAAGACTGCTCGCTTCAGCAGAAATCGAATTTGATGGAAAGGTGCTCAACCTATCGGAATTCGGTCCCTATGCCCAGCATACCAACCGTCAAATGCGTCGCTCAGCCACTGAAGCGCTCCATGGATTCATGGAGATGCACCTCGATAAGATCGATCGGATTTATGACGACCTGGTTAAGACACGTCACCAGATTGCGGTGGAGCTTGGCTACAAAAACTTTATCGAACTGGGTTATATCCGCATGAACCGCATCGATTATGACAGTGATATGGTACAGAACTTCAGAGACCAGGTTGCAGAATACGTCGTGCCACTCGTCACTGAACTTAAGGAGAGGCAGCGCAGGCGGATCGGTGTCGAGAAACTGAAGATATACGACGAATCATTCGACTTTACGACCGGTAATGCTGTGCCCAAGGGGGACACTGAAGATATCCTGCAGGCGGGCGAAAATATGTATCTTGAATTATCCAAGGAAACTGGTGAATTCTTTAAATTCATGAGACAGCGCGAATTGTTTGATGTTGAGGCCAAAAAAGGAAAAGAAGGCGGCGGGTACTGCACTTTCATACCAGACTACTCCTCCCCTTTCATCTTCTCCAACTTCAACGGCACCCTTGATGATGTGACCGTTTTGACGCACGAAGCGGGCCATGCGTTCCAAAGCTATATGTCAAGCGGCTTCGAGGTGCCGGAGTATCAGTTCCCGACTCTTGAATCTGCAGAGATCCATTCCATGAGCATGGAGTATTTCACATATCCGTGGATGGAACAGTTCTTCAAGGAGGATACTGATAAATTTAAATATACGCATATGGCGGATAACATTTCTTTCCTGCCTTACGGAGTTGCCATAGATGAATTCCAGCATATTGTCTATGCGCATCCTGAACTGTCTCCTAAAGAACGGCGACAAGAATGGCAGAAACTCGAGGACAAGTATTTGCCGCATCGTGATTACGATGGCATAGAGCCGCTTGCCAGCGGGGCTTTTTGGCATAAACAGGGGCATGTCTTCAGCGACCCGTTCTACTATATCGACTACACCTTGGCACAAGTCTGTGCCATGCAGTTCTGGAAGCGCGCCAATGAGGACTTCGATAGCGCATGGAGCGACTACATCAACCTGTGTCGTCTCGGTGGCTCATTACCGTTCAATGCACTGGTTGAAAAAGCAAATCTCATCTCGCCGTTTGAAGATGGCTGCCTGCAATCAGTCGTTAAAGAAGCACAAGACTACCTCAATTTGATTGATGACAGTGCACTATAGATTGAAACGGGGCTGGGACATAAAGGCCCCTGAACACTAAGAAAAATGGCGATCCATCCCGATAAAGCGGATGGATCGCCATTTTTTGTGTCTGCTTCCAAAGCAGTGCGCATCATTCGGTTGAACTTCCCGAGG
>NZ_BAABCK010000068.1:0-85945 GCF_039538805.1 Salinicoccus jeotgali
AGCTGGCCCGTTTTTATTCCGGATTCTAAATCCTAAAACCTCGTCGACCTGATCTCCACTCCTACTATATGAAAATAGTACCACAGGACCTGGCCGGGTCCTGTGGTACTAATCTTAGTATGTTTTTGTTGCGGGGTGATTGATTGGGGCAACTCGCCTTCGTTTGGGCGACGAACGAGAATTAGAACGTTAACTCGCCTTCGTTCCGGCGACGAACGGGAATTGGAACGTTAACTCGCCTTCGTTCCGGCGACGAACGAGAATTAGAACGTCAACTCGCCTTCGTTCCGACGACGAACGGGAATTGGAGACTCAACTCAAATTTGAGAGGGTTTCTTCTCATATCTTGATTTATACTGCTTGATTGCCAATAATTCTTCAAGATAGTGTGTTTCGACAGTGTATGCTGCATGTTTGCCTCTTTTTATGGCTATGCAATATTTCGTCAGGGCGTGTTCTATACATCTGAGCCCAACCTGATCGGCAAGCATCCACCGGATCTGCTTTTTATCCATGGAAGCATCGGGAAATAGATTGGAATGATCGACTATAGCGCGCACGACCAGCCGCTCGGTGGTTTCGTGGTGGCCGCACTGCCGGCATTCGACTGCATACCTTTTTATCGATAAATCAACAGCGCTACAGCGGGCACAGCGAATCCCTGGCTTTATACGGCTGGGATCGAGTTCTGGGACGCGCATCGGGTCATCGATGATACATGACTTGATGGTCTCGGCGACGTCCGATGCTTCTCTACTGGCATACCCTGCTGCAATATCCGCCATATAGGGTTTCAGTATTGTTCGGTTGATGATATGCCGGTCATCTGTTTCTGAATCAGAGGTGAGGTTAAAGTCGGGATTGATGAAAATGACTTTCCCGTCAATCTGAAATGAATGCCCGCCTTTCGACCTTATATGTGTCAGCTTGCCGACAGTCCGCCTCACCTGGGCGACCGGGTCTTCAGAAATACGGTAGCCGTTGACTGACCATACAGCATTTTCCAGCCGATATAACCCTGAATAATTTTTTATCTCATTCACAGTCACTTGGCCGTCATCAATAATAAGCACATCTGCCTGGAGCACTGCATTTCCGACCTGTAGCCAGATGTCCCGGAAAATCAACAGGTGATCATGGCCGGCCGCTTCCCACAGCGCGTCATAGGCCCTCTCACCTTCGAAGCCCCGACGCAATGCCCTAAGCCTTTTCACTTCCTGTCCCGTCAAGCTACAGCGCACTTCCAACGCTTCGTAAAACAGTAGTTCCTTTGATTTTCTTCTATCTGTTATAAACATGACATGCACCTCCTACATAATATATGGAGGAAAATGCCTGATTTGCTCTTTTTATTTTGACTAATTTTACACTTTGAAGATAAAAAGCGGCACCCCATGCGATTCCCCGGAATTTTGGGGCATGGACTGCCGCAGTTTTTCTATTCTCTTATCCTGTCGTAACGCTTCAGGGAGTCTTCCATAAATTCAAGCAGTTCATCGCGCATATCGGATTTAAGCGCATATTCCATCGTCGTTTTGACGAATCCGGCCTTGTCGCCGACGTCGTAACGTGTGCCTTCGAAATCAACGGCATGGACATCGCCGCCCGACTCGATGATCGCCCGGATGGAATCGGTCAGCTGGATTTCACCGCCTGCTCCAACTTCCCCTTTTTCAAGATGATCAAAAATCTCAGGCGCAAGAACGTAGCGTCCCATGATGGCGAGTGTGGAATCTGTTACGCCCGGGCCCGGTTTCTCATGCATATCGGTCAGATGGTAAAGGTTATCCTCTTGGCCATCGTATTCGACTATCCCGTAGCGGGAAGTCTCCTCTGCCGGCACCTGCTTCACACCGATGACCGAACTTTGGCATTCTTCGTAATGGGCGATCAGCTGGCCGATGGCGGGCTTTCCGCCTTCATTATCGACGATATCATCCCCGAGCAGCACGGCGAACGGTTCGTCCCCGATGAACTGCTTGGCAGTATGTATGGCATGTCCGAGCCCTTTAGGGGATTTTTGTCTGACATAGAAGATATTTGCAAGTCCGGTCGCATGCTCAACCTTCTCAAGCAACTCGTACTTCTCCTTCTCTTTCAAGTTCATTTCAAGTTCCAGCTGATGATCGAAATGATCTTCAATGGCACGCTTGTGCTTGCCGGTGACGATGATGATATCTTCAATACCCGCTTCGACCGCTTCCTCCACTATATACTGGATCGTCGGCTTATCGAGGATCGGCAGCATTTCCTTTGGCATGGCCTTGGTCGCCGGCAGGAACCGGGTACCGAGTCCAGCCGCTGGGATGACCGCTTTTCTTACTTTTTTCATTTATGAAGCCCCTCCTTTTCCTATATTGTACTATACCAGATATTCACCTTGCAGGTACATTCTGGATAAAATAACCAGGCACAAAAAAGAAGGCTCCTAGAGCCTCCTTTTAAGCTGCTTCTGCCTTTTCCGCTTCTTTTTTGGCGGTGCGCCGTTCTTTGCGCCTGACCAGTACAATACTCACTTCATAGAGGCCGATCATCGGCAACAGAGTGATGATATGCGTGAAGAAGTCGGGTGGTGCGATGATGGCTGTGACGACCATCAAGGCGAAATATGCATACTTCCTTGATTTCCGCATGAACTCTGAGTCAAGCAGTTCAATATGACTCAGGAACAGGACCACTATCGGCAGCTGGAAAATCAGACCGAAGGGAATCGTGGTAATAAGCAGGAAGGACATATATTCATCCGCCGTCACGAGCACATCGAAATTGACCTGCCCCATCTGGATCAGGAAGAAATAGCTGATCGGGTGCACGACGAAATAGCCGAACGACACTCCGATAACGAATAGCACGAGCATGATCGGCAGGGACCCCTTCAGGAATTGGGTCTCCTTCTCGACCAGGCCCGGCCGTACAAACTGCCATAGGAACCAGCATATGAACGGAATGCTCAGCCCAAGGCTGATGGCTGCTGAGGTCTGGATGTAGAAGCGGATCACTTCAAACGGTCCAAGCACTACGATATCCGCGCCCTTCGACACTACCGGGAACCACCATCCGACGGTGGAGAATATGGTGAAGAACCAGATGACGAACACTATGGCCGACTTGAGGAGCATAGACCTCAGATCTTCAATATGGTCCATAAGCGGCGCAAAAGGCTCTTCATGCGTCACCCGCTTACGCTTCCGCGGTGGTTCTTCCGGTGGTGTCGGGGTATTATTGTCCGACCCGTTCCCATTTCCACCACCGCCCCCCGCTCCAGCGCTTTTATTTTTCTCTGCTTTGCGCTTATCGGAGGGGCTGATGTTCATATTCTGATATGGATCCATTTATATCACCTACTTATCTTCAAGACGTCCGCCTTCCTTGGCGAATCGGATCACCCCTTCAGCACAGCGGTATGCAAGTGCGCCCACAGTACCGGTTGGGTTATATCCACTATTATGCACGAAATTTCCCGCGCCGACTACAAAAAGATTATCGCGATCCCAGTGCTGCAACCAATTGTTGACGACACTCTTCTCGGGATCATCCCCCATGATCGTGCCACCTGTATTATGCGTGGACTGGTATGGAACGATGCTGTAGTCACCGAGTTCTGCAGCTTTCGATACTTCTTTCGCACCCATCTCTTCAAGCACTTCAGCCGAACGTTCAGCGAGGTGCTGGTGACGGGCACGATCCTGATCTTTGAAGTTGTATGTCAATTTGACGAGTGGCACATCGTAGTCATCCTTATACGTTTCATCGATATCGATGTAATTGTCCTTATGCGGCAATGTTGCACCTTGACCTGACACACTCAATGTACGCGTGTAGTTTTCAATGGATTCCTTTTTGAATTCACTGCCCCATGACGGCGTGTCTGGACGGATGGGATTGTTCGCAATCGGACGGCTGCCTGTCTGTGTGACCGAAATATTGCCGCCATGCAGGAAGTCGAGGTCTGAGTGGTCGAAGTTATCGCCATTGTGGTCATCGAATGCCATTCCAAGTGCACCGGCTCCCATGAACGTATTGAATTGTTCATCGAAAAAGCCCGTTGCCCCGCCGAATATCTGATAGCAATAGCTGCGTCCAAGTGTTCCTTCTTCGGTCTCCGGATCATACTGCTTGCCGATGTCCGATACTCTGAGGAGCTTGTAGTTGTTGAATACATAGCTGTTCAGTACAACCACATCCGCTGGTTGGATAAACTCCTCACGTGTACGCGTATCGACGTATTTGACGCCGGTCACGCGGCTATCATCGTCCTCATCTGTAAGGATTTCTACGACATTGGAGTGTGTACGCACTTCAAAATTGCCGGTCTCCCGAGCGGTTGGTATCACCGTGATTTCAGGAGAAGACTTCGCGCCGTACTCACAGCCGAAACGTTCACAGAAAGCACAGTATTGGCAAGCCTGGATCTTTTGGCCATCCGGGTTTTCGAATGCTTCACTCAAATTTGCTGAAGGCATCATGATAGGGCTGTAGCCGAGGCCGGATGATGCTTTTTCGAATTTCTTAAGAATCGGCGTCTTGATCATCGGGGGTGTCGGATAGGCATCCGAACGCTTGCCGCCCAATGGATTCTCTTCACCGGAAAGGCCGCACGTCTTCTCAAACCGGTCAAAATAAGGTTCTAGCTCATCGTATGTAATGCCCCAGTCCTGAAGTCTGTAACCGTCATCTTCCATCAGTTTATCCTCACCGTACTTCTCTTCCGTCATGCTGCGGATTTCGAAGTCGTAAGGTAGAAAACGCCATGTCTGCCCATTCCAGTGCGTCCCCGCCCCACCAAGGTTTTCACCGAGTAGGAACGATCCCAGCTGGCGCATCGGCAGCGCCCGCTGATCAGGTGAATTTCTGAACGTCAGCGTCTCTTTGGAGACATCCTGCATCAATTCGTAGCGTATCGCGTATTTGTATTCATCATGGATATTCTGGTAATCTTCCGTACCACGTTCCTTACCGCGCTCCAACCCCACTACTTTTAGTCCTTCCTTGGCTGCTTCAGCTGCTATGATGCCGCCTGTCCATCCAACACCAACCGTCAATACATCTACCTTTTCAAGTTCTTTTGCCATCAGCTCTTACCTCCATATAGAGATTGCGGTTTGATATCCTCAAATTCCCCGCTGTCGATCTTATCGATATACTGGTGCTGGTGTCCCGGGAACTGCTTCATCTTCCATCCTTCCATACCACGGTTGCCGCGGTACATCGGATCGCAGTAGACCCCTTCGATTGTCGCAGAACGCAGCAGGTTGAAGAAGTCCTCTGACTTTGCTGTCGCCGGGGGTACCCCCATATCCGCTTCACCCTTTTGGAAACGCGTCAGCACTTCGTCCATGTCTTCCCCGTCGAGTTTTGAAAAATCATCATCAAATGCCTCATTCGCTTCCGTATCCAGGCGCTCTATGCCTAAAGTGAACAGTTCCGCCCGCGTCAGCCGTGACTGGTAGCCCTGGGTCGGTTCCCCTTCATAGAACGGCCCTTTCATATATTCTTTGGAGTTGTTGCCGTATGCGCCTGCCAGCTGCATATCAAGGAAATACGGTGCACCGAGCTTGATTGCGCCAGGCCCCATATCATCTTCCGGATAAATGCGCTCCATAGCCTGTGAAATCGTTTCGAACTGTGCATCATTATGGAAGAAGATCCTGCCCGGGTTCTCTGCGCTGCCGTCTGCCGCGCCCTCACCCTTGTTCTCGCCACTGGTGTCTGACGCGGTGTCGCCATCGTCCAAATTATAGCCGACAAAGCCACCAAGCAAAGAGCCGCCTATGATGCCTCCTGTCGCCACACCGGTCGTTTTAAGGAAATCGCGTCTCGAAAACTGTTTGTCATCCGATCCTTTCTGAGCCATATAAAACACCCCTTTGAATTAAATATGTATACAGTATATAATAAACTCACAATCTTTTGAATAGTTAGGGGGAATATTGTGAATTTTTTTAAGTATCTGACATGGAATAACAGTCATATGGACTTGCGTTATGTCGAAAATCCATATGGTGGAGATATCAGGATAACAAAACTCTACCGGGATCCGTCTGCGATAGACCTTGAACGCATCAACCGTGAATATAGCGAGGAGGTCGCCACAGCCCAACGGGCGATAAGCGGCAATCGCATGGGCATGCTCCTCATCTTCATGGCCCTCGTCTTCATGCCGGCGCTCGTTTTAAGCGTCATCCAATCGAATGTGCTGCTGATTGCAGTTATCATCATCTATTCCATCATTGCATACTTCGTTGTGGAAGCAATCAACCAGGTGGAGATCAATCGGGTATTGTATCAGATTGATTCAGAGGAGCGGCGTACTTCAGATGCCGCATAAAAAAGGATGGACCCTATTTGGGGTCCATCCTTTTTTGTTGCGTATATAAAATTTACACCTTCTATATTTCAACTTGCATGCCGACTTCGGCCAATCTAACATTTTTAATGGAATGCTGATTGGCACTATCAAGCAACACTTCCAACGCCCCGTGGTGGGGCAGATTTGTCAGTATCGTCTTGGAGGTGTCTGCCTTAGACGCCAGGCGTCCAGCCTCTTCTGCATTCATATGACCTTCCACTTTGCCGTCATGGCCCTCATACAGTCTACAGTCGGTAATGAGCAGGTCCGCCCCGAATGCAAAACGCACCAGGCTGCCCCGGTAACATGTATCCGACGTATAGACGAGGACGGCACCGGTATCATCCGTCACCCGTATTGCATAAGTTTCCGTACTGTGTTCGTTGCGGTGGAACTCCAGTTTGAAGGGACCGACTGTATAAGTCTTTTGAGCCCGGATGGGCTGGAATGTACTATATTGTGCACGGCGGATCTCGCGTACGGGCAGACCGCCTTCCGGGCCATATATCTTCAGGTTACGGTTGGTCCTTTTATGTTCCCTGGTCAATTTGCGCGCCAATACGAAAGCTTGGATATCCCCTGCATGATCATGGTGGTAGTGCGTCAGGAATATGTGGTCGATGGCGTGGATATCAACATACTTCTGTATTTGGCCGGCTACGCCACTGCCTGCATCGATCAGCAGATTCACACCATTCTTTTGCACCAGGCAGCCGGATGTCGGTTCCGAATACTTCGGGAAACCGTTCCACATGCCCACTATTGTCACTTTCATGGCATCATCCCCCATCAGGATTATTCCATTACTTATACCCGTTTTTACACCAGACAAGCGGCAATACGGCATTTCATCATCAAAAAAGACGGGGGAATACCCCGCCAGGTCTAGGTGTTGCGCGGTTCCGACAACATTGTATTTTTGATGTTGGCACGGTAATTCCATATATTCCTGATGACAGTTTTGATCACCGCATAGGTCGGTATCGCAATCAGCATGCCGATGAATCCGGCGATGTTGCCCGCTGCGAGGACGACTGTTATGACAGTTAGTGGATGAAGGTTGAGCGTCTGTCCCATGACGTTCGGCGTGATTAGATTGCTTTCAATCTGTTGGGCGACCAAAGTAATCAGAGACACCCATATCAGCATGAATGGATCCTGAATCAACGCGAGCATAGCAGCCGGGATGAAAGCCATCCAAGGTCCGATGAATGGAATCAGATTCATGAACAATGCGAATATCGCAAGCAATAGTGCATATTCAAGCCCAATGGAGATGTATCCGATATAGAGGATGATGCCAAGGATGAAACTAACCAGCATCTGGCCTTGGATGAATGCACGTAAAGTATTGTCTATATCATGCAGCAGCTCGGTTATGAACTGCTTGAATGTGCCTTTGAATGGAGAGACCATTGCCGGCACGAATTTCTCATGATCCTTCAGCAGGAAGAAGAAGAAGAACGGAATCAGAATGAACGTAATCAGGACACTGACCGTACCTGATAGGATAGCCATGACATTGCTCGCTACGTTCGACAGCATCTCCGAACCGCGGTCCAGGGCGTCCTGGATATATTTCTGCGGATCGAACGGCAATTTATCCCGCTGGGAAAGTGCATAATTGAACAGCTGTTCTATCTCATTCTGAATTACTGGGGCACGGGAAATCAGATTCTGAACCTGCTGCGTCACCATCGGTACGATCAGGATGGTGAGGAGAGCAAGCACTAGCAGGATGATGACGAAAACTGCCAGGATGCTCGTCAGGCGCCCCGCACGCCGTTTTTCCAAGAAGCGCTGTATCGGCTCAGTTATATAATACAGGAGGCCACCCAGCAGAAGCGGGAAGAAAATCGTCGCTACTACCGTGAATATCGGTTCAAAAATGACCTGGACCCTGATGACCAGCATGATGATCAGCAGCGTAATGATGATTGCAATACCAGTTTGGAACCATACTTTATTAGTCATTGGCATAATCTCCTTACGGGTTGTTAAAGTAGAACCCATTGTATCATAAATTAGAATATCTAATAATATTTATATGGACAAATGAAATGTATACACGTAATATTGATGTTGTCAGAATCTTCAGGACAAAGGGGAAGGGGAAATATTATGCAGACAATCGTTGATTTTCTTAATGGCCTCGTTTGGAGCTCGCCTCTTGTATACGGCCTGCTGGCTGTAGGACTGTACTTCAGTTTAAGGATGCGCTTCTTCCAGATCAGACACTTCAAAGAAATGATCCGGCTTATGTTCCAAGGGGAGAAATCACCGGTCGGAATTTCCAGTTTCCAAGCCTTGGCGGTATCTTTATCCGGCCGTGTAGGTACAGGAAACATTGTCGGGGTTGCTACAGCCATCTACATCGGGGGCCCAGGTGCGATATTCTGGATGTGGCTCATTGCCTTCTTAGGGGCAGGCAGCGCATTTGTAGAATCCACTCTGGCGCAGATCTATAAGCAGAATGAAGACAATCAGTACCGCGGTGGTCCAGCGTACTACATAGAAAAGGGGATAGGTGGGAAATTCGGTAAAATCTATGCCGCAGTTTTCGCGCTTGTAACGATTCTTGCCACCGGCTTCCTGCTTCCGGGCATCCAGTCCAACTCTATAGCAGGTTCCATGACAAACTCGTTCACCATGCCACACTGGGTAATCGGTGCGATTCTTGTAGTGCTCGTCGGCCTGGTCATCTTTGGCGGTATCAAATCAATCGCCAACGTTGCAACGGCAGTGGTTCCATTTATGGCTCTTGTATATGTGTTCGTAGCCATCATCGTGGTCATCATGAACATCCAGGAAGTGCCTGCCATGTTCGCTCTTATCTTCAAAAGTGCCTTTGGCATGGAGCAGCAGTTCGGCGGTATCATCGGCGCAATGATCGCAATCGGCGTCCAACGCGGCATCTACTCCAATGAAGCCGGTCAAGGAACCGGTCCTCACGCAGCAGGTGCAGCTGAAGTCTCACACCCTGCCAAACAAGGACTTGTACAGGCATTCTCCGTATATGTTGATACACTTTTCGTATGTACGGCGACAGCCCTCATGATCCTCATGACAGGCATGTACAACGTTTCAGATGGTGATGGTGGCCTCCTAGTAGACAGTGGTGTCTATCAGGAAACGCCGGGTGGCGAGCAGAACGTAGAAGGCACAGTGGCCTATACACAGGCCGGCCTCGATAAGGCATTCAGTGGCCAGGATACTTTCCAGGCTGGTTTCGTCGGATTCGGCTCTTATTTCATCTCATTTGCACTTCTATTCTTCTGTTATACTACAATACTTGCATACTACTACATCGCAGAGACGAACCTCGTCTATCTGACGAAAGGCCGCTGGCCGATCGTGAAGACTCTGCTCGGCGTGCTGCTGATCGGCTCGGTATTCTACGGCACGATCAACTCGGCAGGACTGGCTTGGGATATGGGTGACCTTGGTGTAGGTCTCATGGCGTGGCTGAACGTCATCGGCATACTCATCCTGCAGAAGCCGGCCATTGCCGCACTGAAGGACTTCGAGAAGCAGAAGAAGGAAAAGGGATCAGGAAAGTACGCAATCTACTCTCCAGACCCAGCCACAGTCAAATCGGCAGATTTTTGGCATGTGGACTACCCGAAACGTCTTAAAGAGGAAAAGGAATATAATATGAATTACGGCGATGATGAGCGTTAAATATCATCATTGATGTTTCACACTTGCCCCCTTGTTGGTAGAATAACCAAGAGGGGGTAATTTTTATGGAAATGACACCAGGAAAAATACACAGTATTGATTTCAAATCCGAAATTTTAGGTGACACTTATGAAATCCAGTACTATATACCAAAAAACTTTTCAGACCTTTATAAACACAGGGTCATCATTACATTCGACGGCCAGGATTTCTTCCGCTTCGGACAGCTTGAACAGACGTATGAAAAGCTGCGTGAATCAGAAGAGATAGACCGGGCTATTATTATCGGGGTACCTTACCCTGACGTCGACTGGCGTTATGACTACTTCAGCCCGAACGGCAAGCACCATGAGAAATTCGTTTCTTTCACTGCCCATGAGCTGATGAGTTGGATTGATGAGCATTTCCCGACACTAAAGGTCGGCACTTCCCGAACATTGATGGGGGAATCGCTCGCTGCAAGCTTCGCATTGTCGGTCGCCATCACCTATCCGGCGACATTTTCCAACGTATTGGCACTCAGTCCATACGTAGATGATGATTTCATCAACCGCTTCGAATCCCAAAGTGCACTCATGCATCTCGACATGTACCATACTATAGGATTGGAAGAGGATGATTTTGAAAGCATCTCGAAAGATCGTGCGGATTTCCTGACGCCGAACCGTAAACTGCATGAGCATCTTTCCACCCGGCTGCTTGAATATAAATATGAAGAGTTAGACGGAGGCCACATCTGGAAAACGTGGAAACCAATTTTGGAACCAGCAATGAAACACTTCTTAAGTTAGAATATTATGGCATTTTGAGAAAACTTTGATATACTTAAGGTATAACAAAGCAGGGAGGAATTACGATGAATTTCGGAATAGCTATGTTTCCATCTAAACAGCTTCAAGATAAAGTCAACCAATATAGAAAAAGATATGATGCGCATTATGCACTGATCCCCCCACACATCACTCTAAAAGAAAAATTTGAAGCGGACGAATCCGAAAAAGAAAAAATTTCACAACACCTGAAAGAAATTGCTAAAAAGCACAAACCAACTGACATTGAAATCAAGAAAGTTTCAAGTTTTTCACCGAACTCTCTAGTCATCTATTTCAAAGTAGAAAAGAATGACGAATTGGTTGCACTGCATGACGATTTGAATGATGGCGAATTCTACGGCGAAAACAGCCATCCTTTCGTGCCACACCTGACGATTGCCCAAGGACAGACTACCCAGGAGTACGAAGACATCTTCGGCCAACTCAGCATGATTGGCATCGATCACCAAGAAACACTCGATAAAATGAGTCTCCTCTACCAGCTCGACAATGGTGTCTGGCAGGTATATGAAACATATAAACTCGGCGAAGGCTGAGTTGCAAAAAGCGTTCCAATATATTTGGAACGCTTTTTTTATTGCTTCCTTAAGCTGTATAACGTTCAGTTTTAATGTAACTCCCGTTCGTTTGCTTGACGAATGAGAATTAACACCCCAACTCCCTCTCGTCCGCTCGACGAACGAGAATTAACTCCTCAACTCGCCCTCGTTTGCTCAACGAACGAGATTTAACGCCACTCACCTCAACAACCGATACATCTCCAAATAAAAAAAGCAACACCCGGAGGTGCTGCTTCAACTATATTAAGCCATGATATGATAACCGGAATCGACATGGAGGACTTCTCCTGTGATGCCGCTCGCCAAATCACTGAGCAGGAATGCAACAGTGTTGCCGACTTCCAGCTGATCAACGTTGCGCTTAAGTGGCGCACGTTCTTCAATTTCCTTCAGGATGGATTTGAAATCTCCGACCGCTGAAGAGCTCAAGGTACGGATCGGGCCGGCTGAAACGGCGTTGACGCGGATGCCGGACTCGCCGAGGTCGAGTGCAAGGTAGCGTACGCTGGATTCGAGGGCTGCTTTAGCAACACCCATGACGTTGTAGTTCGGCATTGCGCGCTCTCCGCCGAGGTAGGTCATTGTTGCGATGCTACCGCCTTCATTCATGATTGTTTTAGCATGCTTTGAAACCACTGCCAGTGAATACGCACTGATGTCGAGGGCATTTTTGAAGCCTTCGCGGGTCGTATCGCTGTAGCCGCCTTGGAGTTCATCTTTTCCAGCATATGCGATCGCATGCATCAGACCATCGATGCCGCCTGTCTTCTCGCCGATTTCCTTGAACGCTGCTTCTACCTGCTCATCGTCCGTGACATCGCATTCCACGATGATGTCGTGGTTGCCTTCTAGGTCACCCAAGATTTTCTCCAGTTCGCGCCTGAAGCGTTCATTCAATATTGTAAACACCAGTTTTGCACCCATTTTATCGAGGGCCCGTGCTGCACCCCAGGCGATGCTGCGCTTATTGGCAACACCCATGATAACAAAAGTTTTACCTTCGAGATTCATAAGTCGTAAACTCCCTTTTTCATCACACATGGATCCTTATCCATGCGCTTATGATTTAATGTTAGTACCTACTACTAATCTACAGTTTTTCATCTCCGAATGCAACAAAAAAGAAAGGAGAGGCTCATAGAGAAAAATGCACCCCGAAGGGTGCATTCATTAATACAGTTCAAGTTCGCGCTTCAATTCTTCCACATACTCCCTAGATCCCGTCATAAATATACGGTCATCCACTTGGAGTCTGGTGTCCCCGTGGGGCACAATCGATTCCTGTCCACGCATGATCCGTAGGAAGATGATATCTGCAGTGAACGGGAAGTCACGGAGGATCATTTCATCGTAACGATAGTTATTCATCTGTATTTCATAGATGGCCGTCTCTTCATCTGTCAGTAGATCCATCATATGTGGAGATTCGATCAATCCACGCAGCAGCGTCTTCGAGCTTAGCAGTGCAGAGAAAGGCTCATACCCATGTTCTTTGATGGCCTGTTCCCTTGTCGGATCTTCGACTCTGTAGATGATCCGTTCCACTCCCCGGTTTTTAGCCATCTCCGCGACACGCCGATTGATGTCTGCCGCATTCGCTCCGACGACCACAATGTCGCTGTCGAATGCATCGACTGCATCTAGGGCCTCTTCGGAATACTCCGGTATTTCCTGGAATGAGAGGTTCTCTGTATTCCTTTCCCTGGAGTCGGAAAAGTTCTTGTGGAAAATGAGCCTGACGTTATACAGACCGCCGGCGATACTGTGCGCCACCGGCACCGTCAGCTGGTTGTTGCCGAAAATCGTCACGTTGATGACGCGGTCTTCATTCTCACCTTCCGGATAGAGCTGCTTGAAGACGACCGGAGTGATGATGCAGGCGATTACGGCACTCAGGATGAACATACCGCTCTCGGAATTCGTTATCATACCGATCTGCTCAGCGATGACTGCCGCTGCGATGATGAGTGACAGCGTCGAGGTCAGCAGGAAGCCGGCTGCCGTGACGCGCTTCAAGTCAAAATAACGCAGCAGAAATGCCACAGGGATCAGTTTGCTGAACAGAAAAGCAAACAACAGTACCGGAATCAGTACGAACACGCGACTATCCGAAAACAGCGCTGGCAGATTCAACTCGACTCCGACCATGATAAAAAATATCGGAATGAAGAATCCGTAGCCGAACGAATCCAACTTATGGACAATATCCTGATCCGGTTTCAGCAGGCTGACGATACAGCCGGCGATGAAGGCACCAAGGATATTCTCGGCACCGACGCCCTCAGCCAAGGCGACGAGCATGATGATAAGCGCAAAAACGCCACGCATCCCGATCTGCATCGTACCGTTATTCAGAGATTTGATGAACTCCGAACCGTTCATGACACGACCGAGGAAATAGAACAGGATGGCGAAGGCCACAAGTATCCCCATCAGCCACAACGGCTTACTTGCATCCGCGTAGAGCTGGGAATAGAGGGCGAGCATTATCATCGTCGTCAAATCTGCAATGACTGCAATCAACAAGATGATCTGCCCCATCCGGGTGCTGATCAGATTCGCTTCCTTCAAAGTCGGCACCACGACGCCAAGCGAAATGGTTGAGATTATGATGACGAGCAGAAAAACATCGTCAAATATCCCAAAGCCCCGCATAAGCAGTGCAAATAAGAGGCTTAGGCCAAGCATGGCTGAGAATATGCCCATTGTCAGCACCAGTATGTTCGGCAGAGGCCTTTTTAGAATCTTGGATTTCTTCTGGCTACCCGATTTCTGTGTAAAGGCGTCAAAATCAATCTCAAGTCCACTCAGGAACATCAGGAAGATGAAACCAAGTGTAGACAATATCTTCAGCCAAGGGTCGTTGCCATCGACGATATCGAAAAAGGAGTCGCCGATGATGACACCTACGATAATCTCCGCCACGACGACCGGCAGGAAGCTGACTTTCAATCTACTGATGAGTATAGGGGTCAGTAATGCCGCCAGCACAACAATGGCCAGCGACACTACGGATGGTCCGTGTTCCATAAGCTACTCCTTATATGAGGTAAGACATTAGTGCATTTGCAAGTGTGAAATAGATGAGCAGGCTGATGATATCGTTGGACGTGGTGATAAACGGCCCGCTCGCCACTGCCGGATCGATATTCAAGCGATCCATCACCAGTGGGACGAGTGTGCCGAGCAGTGTCGCCAACGTCATAGCGATCAGCAGACTGAAGCCCACGATCATACCAAGAATTGACGAATCATACAATAAGGTAATGATGGTGAACAGAAGAATGCCGCAGACCGACCCTGTTATCAAGCCAGAACCCATCTCACGGAAGGCAAGTTTAACCTTGCTTGATTCCTTTATTTCACCAGTCGCAATCCCCCGCACCGCAACCGCCAATGATTGTGTGCCGCTATTTCCGGCCATCCCGCCGATGATCGGGATGAATGCACCCAATATGGCGACCTGCGCCAGCGTGTCTTCGAAGCGTGTGAGCATAGTGGCGGTGATCATCCCCATGAAGGTCAGGCCGATCAGCCACGGCAGGCGCTTTTTGGCTGTGGAGAGGGAAGAATCCGAAGTCGGCTCGATTTCGCTCATACCGGCGAGTCTCGAGTAGTCCTCACTTGCCTCTTCATCGATGACGTCCATTATGTCATCGGCTGTAATGATCCCAACCAGATGACCCTGGTAGTCGACGACCGGCATCGCCAGGAAGTCATAGTCGCGCATAATCTGCGCCACTTCTTCCTGATCGTCCGAAACGCGGGCGGAGACGACACGCTCGATCATGATATCACCGATATAGGCATCATCATCCGCAATGATCAGTTCACGCAAAGAGAGGATACCCGCCAACTTGCGCCCTTCATCGACGACGAACAGGTAGTAGATCGTCTCCGAATCCGGTGCCTTCAGCTTGAGGTGACGCATTGCTTCCCTGACAGTCATAAGTGAAGTGAGGCTGACGAACTCCGTCGTCATGATACCACCTGCAGTATCTTCCTCGTAATTCATCAGCTTACGTATTTCCTGCGCGTCCCTCCTCGGCATCAACGTCAGAAAAGAGGTCAGCTTTTCCTTTGAAACGCCGCTCAATATATCAACTGCGTTGTCGTACTGCATCTCTGCAAGCATATCTGCAGCGTAGCGGGCGTCCATCGTTTCGAATATTTCATCGTATTCGTCCGCATCAAGCTCCAGACTGTCGAAGAACTCCCCTACCTCTTCCGGACTGAGGAAATGATAGAGCCGTTGCCGATCCCCTTCTTCAAGCAGAAGATAAAATTCACTCTGATCATAATTATGCAGGTCCAGGAAAGCCTCCCGGAAGTCATCTATACGTTCATTCCTGAGATGATCCAGGAGCACATCGTACTCCATCTCCATCTCAGTCTTCTCGATTGTCTCAACCATTTTGCCACCACCTGTTCATATTGAATTTCATTCTACATCAAAACAAAAGAAAAAAGCACCCTGCTAGTGCTTTTCCTACGATATGAAAGAATCGTGCACCCGTTTCCAGAATGGGAACGGACGGAAGCGGGCAAATCTCACTTTTTCATCAGCAACCCTGAATTGTATCGATTTGACGCCTTTATGCACAAGATTTATGTGATCGATCGTCATCTGGTAGACTTCGCTGTTGACCGGCAGCACCTGACATGTATGATGCTTAGGCAACACCAGCGGTGAACCTACGGTCCGGAAGACCCGGTTGTTGATCGACGCGATTTCAGTGATCTGGATTGCTTCCAGTGAAGGGTGGATCAGTGCACCGCCGAGCGCCTTGTTGTAGGCTGTCGAGCCGGATGGGGTCGAGATGCACAACCCGTCTCCACGGAAACGTTCGAAATGCTGGTTCCTGAGGTCGACATCCATCACCAGGGTCGTGCCGTCATCCGTCCTGAGCGTCGCTTCATTGAGTGCCAGATACCTCGTTTCGGTTCCTTCCGATTCATATCGTATAATCGTTTCAAGCAGTGGATATTCTATGACTTGGAATTCATCATTTTGGATGGCGATGATGAGCCGTTCCACTTCGTGGGGCAGCCAGTCTGCATAGAAACCGAGATGCCCGGTATGTACACCGACGAATGCCGTATGGTCGAGCAGATGTTGATAGCTGTGGAAAGCCTGCAGCAGCGTGCCATCCCCGCCGACGGAAATGACGATATCCGGCTTCTTGTCATCCAGTTCCATGTTCATATCAATCATATAGTTCATCATCTTATCTTTAAGTGCGTTCGATTTCGTGTCCCCCTTGGACACTATGAAGAACTTCATGTGTCACCCCGCCTTTCTATAGAGCGCTAGCGCATGCTGCGTTTTTTTGTGTAGTATTTTTGTGCATCCTGTATCTCTTCACGTATTTCGGACATCTCCTGATCGAGCAGATACGCCGCTTCAGCTGCATTCTGCAGACGCTTCTTGATTTCCGGTGGATATTCCCCGCTATACTTATAGTTCAATGTATGCTCAATCGTCGCCCAGAAGTTCATCGCCAAGGTGCGGATCTGAATCTCTGCTAATATGATCACCGGTCCGCCGATCCGTTCGACCGGATATTCCACGATGAGGTGGTACGAACGGTAGCCGCTTTCCTTGGTATTCGTCACATAGTCCCTTTCCTCGACGACTTTCATGTCGGTGCGGTTGCGGACTTGACTGCATATCAGCTCGATGTCGTCCACGAACTGGCACATGATTCTGACTCCTGCAATGTCATACATCCCTTCTTGCAGCTTGTCATAAGGTATATTGCGGACACTTGCCTTTTCTATTATGCTCTGTACTGGTTTAACCCGCGCCGTTACAAATTCTACAGGGGAGGCTTGGCGGTTGAGCTGGTAGTCCCGTCTCATGCCTTTGAGCTTTATCTTAAGTTCCTCCACTGCCTGCTTGTACGGTGCGAGGAACTTCTCCCATTGTTCCATCCTCTACACTCCAGTCTTAAAACGCTTCTATTGTTTGAATGTTTCCTTGACTGCCCTTTCGAATGCTTCCCCGTAGTTGTTGCCTTCGATGGTATCGACCAGGTGATCCAGCTGATCCCAGAAGTCAGTCAATATGACATCGGTGTTCAAAATGATTTCGCTGCCATGGTGATCGCGCAGCATGTGCCACGTCTTTTCTCCAAAATGCACTCTTCTGAATGCTTCGCCGTCGTCCAAAAGATAAATCAGACTCTGATCTTCCGAACCGACAGTCATGCGCGCCGCCGCTTGAAGCCCTTCCGTCTGCTCTTCAGACAAGCATTTGAGCGCTTCATCTTCGAATTTGATTTCATTAACATAAATGTCCATTTCCTCACTCCTTGCGCACCTTATTCTACCATAGTAAGTGGTATTTGATAACGACATAAACTGTTTACTTTACAGTCCTTTTCAATTTATAGATAATGTACATTAAGGAGTGGATTTAATGAAAGAACTCGAGATCGAATTCAAAAATCTTTTGACCGGCGATGAATATGGCCGGTTGGATAAGGCATTCTTCCAAAATGCCGAACCGGTCATACAGACCAATTTCTATATAGATACCCCGGATCTGGATCTTAAACACAACCGCCTATTGCTCAGAATACGTGCAGCGCGCGGCAGCCAGGTCATGACCCTCAAAGAACCGACCGATAAAGGCGTCATGGAATATCATGGGGAAGTGGATAGTGACCTAAGCTTCGACCAGAACATCCGCCAAGAGGAACTGCCCACAATAATCTGCAACGAACTGGAACGCTTCAATATCGATACGACGCAGCTCAGGATATATGGCGCTTTATCGACCGAGAGACGTGAAGTGCCGTATAAGGATGGGCTGCTTGTTCTGGATAAGAACAATTACCTTGATACAGAAGATCTGGAGTTGGAATATGAGGTGTCTAATCGGGACAAAGGTGAGACCATCTTCCAGGACCTGCTCAAGGAGTATGATATCGAACAACGCGAAGAGATAACCAAAGTGGAGCGTTTCTACAATAAATTGACGGAAATCAGGACAGGTGACAATTATGCCAATACCCTATAACGATATCGGCCGTGAAAAGCTTTATGAAATGATCGATATATTCTACGGTTACGTGGGTAATGATGAGCGCATCAACCACTTGTTTCCGGAAGATTTGACAGAAACGGCATATAAGCAGAAATTATTCCAGACCCAATTCCTGGGTGGTCCGAATCTTTACATGGAAGAATATGGACATCCAATGCTGAAGGCACGCCATAATCCATTCCGCATCACTCCAAAAGCAAAGGATGCGTGGCTTGAAAATATGGATAAAGCGATGGATGATGTCGGACTTGATGGTGATTTACGCACGTTCATCATGAAGCGCTACGAAATGACGGCCAATCATATGGTGAATACGATAGAAGAATAAGCAGGGTGAGGACATGAATAGAACTGGAGAACAGGCACTTGTATTGGAACCCGTATCCCATCAGATTGAGATATTCTACTTTTTCGATCCGTTCTCAGAAGACTGTCGCGCTCTGGAGCCCGTCATCAACCGGCTCCAGATCGAATATCGCGGACATGTGACAGTCAAAAAGATACTTGCACCTTCCCTTCAGGTCCTGACCAAATGTCAGGCCCAATCCACAACAGATATCGACAATATTGCACTGGCCTATAAAGCCGCCGAAATCCAAGGCCGCAACAAAGCCCGCGCATTTATGCGCTATGTGCTGAACCGCATAATGCCAAACCGTAACATCTGCACGATTGAACATATGGAAGAGAGCGCTCGCCTTGCGGGGCTCGATGTCAAGTCGTTCACGGCAGATGCCCAATCGAGTTCGGTACGGAGTCTCCTCAGGCGCGATCTGATGGTCTACCGTGAAATGGATGTCGAATCCCTTCCGTCACTCGTCTTCTTTTCAGGAGATGTCGAAGCAGAAGGCATTAAAGTGGAAGGTGTATACCCATACCATATCTACACGTATATCATCAATGAACTCATCGACCATGAAATAGAAAAGAACCCGTTGCCAAGCATCCACGACTACATTGAGACATATGAAGTCGTCAGCTTCCACGAACTCAAGACAGTTTTCGAATGGCGTACCGGTCTTTTATTAAATGAATTGAAAAAACTCAGATTGCAGCGGCTGATTGAAGAAGTCGAGACGGAAGCCGGCTTCTACTATCAGATACACGGCGGATCGTCGGTATTGAGAGAATAGTTTTAACAGCACACCCCCTGTCAACTGGATGAAGATTCGGCGGCCGGGGGTGTTTTTTGATTGCTGGGAGAGGTTGCCTATTCTCGTTCGTTAGGCGGACGAGCGAAAGTTAGATGCCTAATTCGCCTTCGTTGCCCGAACCAACGAGAGTTAGACACCCAATTCGCCTTCGTTGCCCAGACCAACGAGAGTTAGACGCCCAATTCACCTTCGTTCCCCAAACCAACGTGAGTTAGACGCCCAATTCGCCTTCGTTGCCCGAACCAACGAGAGTTAGACGCCTAATATCGGACGTTCTCCATTTATGCTATGATATAGTCACAAATAGAGAGGTGACACTTGATGCCGGCAAATGATTTGAAGCATCTGCTTTCACATATAGAAATCTTCCGGACTCTAACTGAAGAAGAACTGGAACTTATTATAAATATTACATCGCAGCGTCGATTTTACCGTAATTCACATATATTCCGCCAAGATGAACCGATGACCCATGTCTATTTCGTCTCGCACGGTAAAGTAAAGATCTATCGGACTGATGGGAGCGGCCGGGAACAGATTGTGAATTTTTTCCAGTCCGGCGAAATGTTCCCCCACCATGGCTTGTTCCGTAAAGACCTCTATCCTGCAAATGCTATAACGACGGAGAAATCAGAACTATTTTCCATCTCGAAAGAGAATTTCGAGGATCTGCTTATGGCCCATCCGGAAGTATCAATCAAAATGTTCCGTACCCTCGGCCAACTGATCGTCGATCTGCAGAAACGTCTGCAGGATAAAATATTCAAGTCAACCGACAAACAGATCCTCCTCCTGTTCGAGCGTCTCCTCGCCAACCATGGTGAATGGGTCGACGAAGAACGTACACGGCTACGTACAGACATGACAAAGCAGGATATCGCGAATATCATCGGCACATCGAGGGAGACTGTCAGCCGCAGCATCAGCACTTTCAAAAAAGAGAATATCCTTACAGAAGATGAAGCGGGCTATTACATCGTTCACCACCCCTCCTTGCACCTATACTTATAAAATGCATATGAACAACAAAACGTCCCCCACTCAGGGGGACGTTTTATCGTAATATTGGGATTGGTCTGTAAATAGCGTCAACACTATATACAAAATCAGGCATAGGCTGAAGAAAGCGAATCCCCAGCCGACCGTCTTCTGGTCGACCATCAGATAATTGTTGCACAGAGTGCTTTCATAGAATACATATAAGTAGCCCATGATGCTGAATATTACAGCGAGGATGATGAAGACGATGCTCTCAGTCGCCTTGCCGACCTTGGACCAACTATCCCGCAGCGGTACAGCAGCCAAGAAAGGGAGTGACACAAATTTAAACAGCTCCACTGTAAAAATTTCGAGTGATTCATCCATCGCCTTCGGGATCATCCAATATATCACGATCAGCAGAAACAAAATGATTCCGGGGATGCCGCTGCTGTTCCATTGATTGAAGAATGATCCGAAGTGTTTCTTAAAGAACGGATACATCAGTATTCCAGACACGAACAATAACGGCATCTGCATATGCATATGGAAAGCCATGATCGATTCCATCAGGAACCTGACAGGAGGCAGGGCCAAAAATATGAATAGGATCAAGCCATACCAGAATTGCTTCATGATGCTCCCCCCACCCTATGTTCCAATGCTTCCACTGCGGCATCCACGTCGCGATAATCCAATACTTCAAGCAAGCCCCCATCCGGTCCGATCAGATAAAATGATGTATTGTGTTGAAAATCGCTGTCGCCTTCTGGTATGACCGTCACGCCATATGTGTCGAGGGCGGCTTCAAGATCCTCTGATTCCGGGACACGGAGCATTCGCCACGTCTCCCCATCCGCATTGAAGTAATCGGCATACCGATCCAGTACCGGGACCGTATCACGCTCCGGGTCAAATGACATGCTGAGGAAGACAAGATCGTCCTTATGCTTCACAGCATCCAATTTTTCATATACTTCCTGCATGCTCGCTTCCATGCGTGGGCATGCAGTAGAACATGAGGTATAGATGAATGTCATCAATATGTGCTTGCCTTCGAAATGATCGAACGGATAAGTCCGTCCTTTATTATCCATCACTTCGATATCTGGAAAGTCGGGTTTCTCACTCTTCAATGATTCGATGCGTTCAGCCTCGATCGTATAGATCCGGAAGCCATCCGTCGAGATGCCGAACAGAAGGCTCGCGAGCACAAGGATGACGATGATCGAAATGATATCTTTTTTCATGATTGCCCCCTCCTTTCCGGATATTTACCAGGTCCTGTGCGGTGGAGATCCTGGAGGCGCATTCTGGATGAGGTCGACCAGCGGAACGATGTAGCCCATCGAGATGATGAGTATCGCCACGATGACCCACAGACCCCAGTTCTCAGTCCACTTCGGTGTAGGATGCGCATTATCTTCAACTTTGGAATTCATGAACGGCGTCTTCCCTTCCGGTGCGAAGAACATCAGGTGGATGACGATATAGACGATCAGCACTGCGCCCATGAAGAGCAGTATGCCGCCTGTGGCTATGAAGGTCAGATAAGGCTCCCAGCCAAGGGCCATGCTGTTGTCCCCGTAAGTGGTATAAGAAGTCCGTCTCGGTGCCCCGAAGAGGCCGACCATATGCATGACTATAGCCATCAGCACCATGCCGATTGTCCATAGGGCCGTCTGGAACATTCCCAGGTGATGGATGAACGGCGTCAACACCCGGCCTGAGAGATGTGGAATGAGCCAGAAGATGAGGCCAAAGAAGGACATCACGACTGTAACGCCTACTGTAATATGGAAGTGTCCGACTACCCAAAGTGAATTGTGGACCACCTGGTTAAGCTGGTTGTTGGTCTGCGCGATGCCGCCGGCACCACCGATGATGAAACCAATCATCGCAATCATGATGGTCAGGAACCTGACATCGCCCCATGGCAATACCCACAGCCAGCCGAGGAGTCCGCGTCCGCCTCTTTTCCGTCCTGTCCGCTCAAGCATCGCAAACATCGCGAAAGCAGTCATCAATGATGGGAAGGCGATGGAAAGACTCATGAATACATGCATGAATTTAAGCCCTTCGGAAAAAGCCGGATCCACAATCTGATGGTGGAACCCACCCGGCACATTGAGGATGACGACCAGGATGACGACCATTCTGGCGAGCGAATCGCTGAATAGGCGGCCGCCGATGATTTTCGGCAATGTCACATACCAGATTGAAATGGCGACGAGATACCAGACGTTGACGAGTGTATGGCCAAAACTCCAGAACAGGGTGCGGCTAAGCATGACGTTGATCGTCTCCGTCCATCCGAATGCCCAAGGGATGAGCATCAGGACTTCCATCGTCACCCCAATCGTCCCGATAATGACCAAGGTGTAGATGCCGACTGCGAAGAATGCAAGGAGAGGCAGATGTTGCCCTTTATTCCGCTTCTTCCATTGGAAGGCACTGATGAAAATACCCAGGCCCGCCAGCCAGATGCACAGTACGACGAACACCAGACCGATGTAGAACCATGGGGAAGCCTGCAACGGTGGGTAGAAAGTATACATGACCGTCGCTTCGCCGGCGAGCACCATGGAAACGACGAGCACTGCTCCGACCAGGAAGCTCGCCAAGCTCGACCAGCCAAGTATACGGACCGTCTTCGACAAGCCGCCGAGTACATGGTTGACAGCTGCATATAGGTAACCGTTGGTGAATAATGTCGTAAAGGCGAGGATCAGCAATATGCCGTGCAGGGTAAGGACTTCATAATAATTGAACTCAGCCGGCAGTTCGAAAAGCCCACCTCTATTCAACCCCTGCAGCAATCCGAGTGTCCCACCGATCAGCAACATGATGAAGGCCAGGAAAAAGTGGACCAGCGGAAGACGGTTCTGTTTCATTTTCGAATTTAGTGTCTGTGTCATGATCTATTCCTCCACTTTAATGTTGGCAGACATCATCTGATGCCCGGTGCCGCAGTATTCATTGCAGATCATGATGAATTCCTCAGATTCATTGAATGTCTGGGTAATGCGCTGGATCTGCCCTGGGACCACCATCGTATTCAAGTTCGTATGTGGTACATTGACGCCGTGGATGACATCTTTTGAAGTCATGATAAAGGTCACTTCCGCGCCTTTTGGTACAGTGATTTCACTCGGTTCGAATGCAAACGCCTGAAGCGTCATCACTACCTCATATTTGTTGTTGCCGACTTCATAGACGCCTGGATTATCAAATGGTGCCGTCTCTTCAACTTTTTCCGGGTCAATCGTCTCCTTGTGGCTCGGTGGGGCCATTCCTTGTGCAAATGCCTGATAGCCGGTGATAGCCATCGATATGACAAGTATGGCCACTCCGATGACTAGCCATATTTCTTCAAATTTATGAATTTTCATCTCTTCATCCCCCTTAATATCTCATGATGTAGATCATCAACAATAGAATCATCACAAGGGCGATTGTGCCGCCCACAAATACCACTGTTGAAAACAGCGTACCCTTCAAGGACTCCATTTCTTCGTCCGTTTGTTCATAAACTGTATTGAACGGTGGTTTTCTGTATTTCTGCTTCATATCGAAGTCTCCTCTCTCCATTGAAATAGCTGTCCGTCTGACTTGGTTTCAATTATAGGTGAGAGTGGACATTTTTAACGTGATATATATCACGGATAGCCAGGACGAATTTGTGACAGTTGTTGTTCATCCATCCTTCATGCGTTTTTGCCAATAAAAAAACACGGAATCCAAAAGGATTCCGTGCTTCATATATATTATTATCTTTTTTTAAAAAAAAGCAGCACACCTTCTTTAGTGTGCTGCTCAAACAAAGGGGATGGGAGAAATTTTTCACTGTTACAACAAAGGGGTATGTTTCAGTGAGAAAAATTCCATATACGTAATATACCACGGTTAAAGGCCTCAAACAACATTTTGCATGTCTTTTCACAATATAGACAAAATGAAAACGTATTCAGATTATACTTGTACAATTTTCGTCTACATGTCTACACAATTAAAGAAATCCGAACCTCAAAGGTTCGGATCCCATCATCATATTTCCTTGAGCAGTGCCTCGAACTGATCGAGCTGTGATTCGAATACTTTCATCGCGTTCTCAACTGGTTCAGCTGTCGTCATATCAACTCCTGCATTCTTGAGGACGTTGATCGGGTAATCTGAAGACCCCTTCTTCAGGAATTCATTGATATAGCGCTCAGCTGTCTCAGACCCTTCCTCAAGTACTTGCTTCGATAGGCTGGCTGCAGCTGCGTAACCTGTAGAATACTGATAGACGTAATAGTTCATATAGAAGTGCGGGATGCGTGCCCACTCTGCTTCAATATATTCATCGTACTCCATCACGTCCCCGAAGTATTTGCGGTTGAGCGCCCCGTATACTTCGTTGAGGCTTCCGGCAGTCAGCGGTTCGCCCTGTTCTTTCATAGTGTGGATTTTGTGTTCGAATTCAGCAAACATGGTTTGCCTGAATACTGATCCCTTGAAACCTTCGAGCTGCTCATTCAGTAGATAAAGTTTTTTCTTTTTATCCTCAAGGTTCCTGAACATGTAATCTGCAAGCAGCGCCTCATTGAAATTACTCGCAACTTCGGCGATGAATATGGAGTAGCCGGACATGTTAGATGGCTGGTTCTGCCTGCTGTAGTAACTGTGGACACTGTGGCCGAACTCATGGGTCAAGGTGAACAGGTTGTTGACATTATCCTGCCAGTTCATGAGGATGAAAGGATTTGTGCCGTAAGTGCCGGAAGAATAGGCGCCGCTTCTCTTGCCTTTATTTTCATAGACGTCGACCCAGCGGTTCTCCAAACCTTCCTTGACGATGCCCACATACTCTTCGCCCATCGGTTCTAATGAATTGAGCATCCATTCCTTCGCTTCCTCATACTCGATCTTGAAATCGACATCTTTCACCATCGGTGTATAGACATCATACATCTTCAACGTATCGAGTCCGAGCAGCTGCTTGCGCAGTTCAGTATACCGATGCAGCAGATGCAGATGCTCATTGACGGTCGTCACCAGGTTATCGTACACTTCCTCCGGAATGAAGTTGTTGGAGAGTGCCTGATGCCTTGCCGATTCATAGCCGCGTGCCTGGGCTTCGAAGACATGTGTGGAGACGACACCCTGCAATGTCTGGCTCAATGTATTCTTGAATGAACCGTAAGTCTTATACAAGTTTTCATAGGCTGATTTGCGCAGTTCACGGTCGCTTGATTTGAGGAGATCGATGTAGGTCCCCTGTGTGAGTGTATGCGCATTTCCCTCAGCATCAATCGCATCCGGGAATTCAAGATCAGCATTATTGAACATGCCGAACGTCGACGTCGGGTTGGAGAGCACTTCTCCTGCCTGCGCCATAAGTTTCTCTTCTTTGTCGCTGAGTATATGTTCCCGCTTCCTGTTCAATTTCTCAAGGTCGAAGGAGAACTCGGAGAGACGCTCATCCTGGCGCCATTCTTCTAATGTATCTTCGTCAATCTGCAGGATTTCAGGCACCAGGAAACTCCACGCCGTATTGAATTTGACGACCAGTGTGCGCGCTTTGGCTTCCATGCCGCTATAAGTGTCATTCGATGTGTCCTGGTCATGCTTAAGGTGCGAGTAGACGAATAATTTGCCTATCTCCTCCGTCAACTCCCGCTGGGTATGAAGCGCTTCTGATAGTTTTTCCAGGGAACCAATGCCCCCTTCGAACTTCTCCGCTTCATCAAGTCTGCCTTCTAGTTCTTTATACTTCTCTTCGAATGCATCATCCGACTCGAAGATGTTTCCAAGATTCCATGTATACTTCTCCTGTTGTTCTTCACGTGTTATTACTTTTGCCATTCTGTACCCTCCAATTTTCAGATAGTCTAATTTTCTCAATATTGCGTATAAATTTCAAGTCTCGAAACTTATTGTGAATTGTATAACGTCTTATAATCGATAAGCAGCCTGTGGATCACCTGCTCGCTTTGAGGTGTCCCCTGGATTTCCCGCAGACGTATGAAGCGTCTGAAACCATCAATCGTAAAGCCTCCCCGCTCCAGGACATACATCAGATACAGTTTCCATTCGAGGGGACTGTTCATGATCCAGCGCTCGGATTCTGTAATGTACAGCAAGTGCTTCGGCAAATCATTCGGGTTGAGCCCAAGCTGATAAATATATGTAAGAGTAGGATTCAAACGACTTTTCTGCCGGCGTTCATGTTGGATGAGCCGTTTGATATCCTGTTCATTCATCTTATGCGTCTGGTGGGGTGTCAAATTATGCTCAGAAAGCAATGCTTCCGCATCCATGTCCTCTACACTGAACAGCCATCGGCCTGCACCGATGTGATGATGCAGTACCCATTTCTTTAATTGTCTATTTGTCCCCTGATAAGTAAACAAGGCACCATGGAATTGTGTCGACAACTGGAAATGAGTTGGAATAACATGAATCCCATTGACACGAAGTGCCATCTCATCAAGCAACCATATGACGTCCATGCCGAGCGTATGGTATCCTTTTGAACGTTCGATGATGAGCATGGGAGAAATCGCAGAATATTGGATTTCGATGGCGCGCTTCCCTACAAGCAGGTCTGGAATCTGTTCTATTTCAGCCAGGTAATATTCCATTGTGACTTTATGATTTCTACTCAGTGTAAGATAAAGTTCATGTTTTGCTGATAAATGTGCCAGTGATTCCTTTTTGTAGAGATGGCGTATGCAGTCTACTATGCGATGGTGGGAGAAATGGTGTGTCTTTACATTGCCTGATTTCAATACGACCCGCTCCAGGCAGACCGGACAGAAATATTTCCTGTTCTTTACCGCTTCACTCGCAGTGACGTTGCCGCCGGTTTCATCGTGGGCTATAAACATAAAAAAACCTCCTCATCTATATATATGGATGAAAAGGTTAAAAATGATTTATTTTAGATACAGATAATTTAATTTTCTTGAAAAACTTTTCTTACTTTGCCCCTGACGTTCATGCTCATGATGATCTTGCCATATTCTTCTACAATAAGGCTGGATGTTTCAGCAGGTGCGCTATACTCGAGGAGTTTTGCTTCAATCCGCTCTGTGTCCATATACTCCATACGGTGGTCGAAGAATATTTGATAGTAATATCTGCCTTCATGGACGATAAGTAGATCTTCATACTGTGTTTCATCCACTTCGACTTCGTAAGAATACTTGATGAGGTCTTCCAAGTCTGCAAATCTAACCATTACGGGTTCCTTCGTTGTCGGAATGGTCTGGTCCTTCTCTCCTGAAATGTTTTCCAGGAATGATTCAACATCTTTATTATTTATATCCATAGGGTTCTGCTCCATTGAGAATGGTTTATCATCCTGAGATTTGGACACGACCACTTCGATTCCTTTGTCATAGGCATGCACTTGAATCCATAGCGGCCCGTCCATTGAAAATTCTTCTTCATGCTCGTGGTTCACTTCATCCATGATTGACCAGAAAAATTCTTCTCCGCGCTTGCGGTTCAACCATAGATCTTCTTTATCATAGCCGCGTTTTTCGATGTCCTGATAGGTGATGAAAAATTTGATCGTCGATTCATCAATTCTTTCAATCCTCATACTCCCACTCCTCTCCATAAAGTATGGTCTTACTTATACTATACCTTAATGTGCTAGGGTAAAACCACTTTTGGAATTGTCATATCATTATACGCCAAAATACCCACAGTTTTCAAACAATCTGCGGGCATAGCACTTTAAGTATATGACTGATCTCGAGTGCTCTTTTTTTAGAGTTCGGCGAGACGTTTTGCTTCCTTGAGGTGGAATGTCCTTACCTTACGTGGAAGGAAACGACGTATTTCATCTTCGTTATAGCCGACTTGGAGACGTTTCTCATCCATAATAATAGGTCTTCTCAACAGACCAGGGTTATCCATAATCAATGTATACAATTCCTGCATCGGCATAGTATCGATATCCACATTGAGTTTCTGGAATGTTTTAGATCTGGTCGAAATGATTTCATCCGTTCCATCTTCAGTCATGCGAAGAATCGCCTTAACCTCCTCCAATGTGAGAGGTTCAGAAAATATATTTCTTTCAGTATATGGAATTTCATGTTCTTGTAACCATGCTTTCGCTTTACGGCATGATGTGCAGCTTGGAGAAGTAAATAATGTTACCATGGGGCTCACACTCCAATTTCAAAAGATTTGTAATGCTAGTCTTTACCCGGTTCCGTTATTTTTTAATCCTAATTGATTAAATTTAATGGGAAACCGACTTCAACTTCATCTACACTTTGTATTATACTGCACGAACATTAAAATAAAATGAGAATTCCTTAATAATCACACAAATTTTCAATTAATTTATGATGTTTTTATATTTATACAAGACTATTTGCTTTATTGCAAGCAACCGAGAAGTCTATTATTATAGGAGTAATGACTAACTTAAAGGTGATGACACATGAAAACATTATTTTCCGGCGTCCAGCCGAGTGGGATTCCCACAATCGGCAACTATATCGGCGCATACAAGCAATTCGTCGAGTTGCAGGATGAATATGATGCGTATTTCTGCATCGTCGACCAGCATGCCATAACCGTGCCCCAAGACCGTCTTAAACTGCGGGATAATACAAAAAAACTCGCAGCGATCTATCTGGCTTCAGGACTCGATCCGGAGAAGATCACATTGTTCATCCAGAGCGAAGTGCCAGCCCATGCGAAAGCAGCATGGATGATGCAGTGCGTCGGATATATCGGGGAACTTGAGCGTATGACACAATATAAAGATAAAGCACGTAAACAAAACCAGCGCGACGGCATCAGTGTAGGTCTTCTTACATATCCTTCACTGATGGCTGCTGATATTCTGATCTATGGAACCGATATCGTACCGGTCGGGGAAGATCAGGGCCAGCATCTTGAACTCACCCGTACACTCGCGGAACGTTTCAACTCAAAATACAATGATGTCCTGACCGTACCTGAGGTCAAGCACCCGGAATACGGAGGCCGCATCATGAGCCTGAACGACCCTACCAAAAAAATGTCGAAAAGTGACGACAACCAAAAAGGGTTCATATCGCTTCTCGATGACCCTAAGGCAGCTGCCAAAAAGATACGCAGTGCCGTTACAGATTCAGGCAGCGACATAAAGTACGATAAGGAAAATAAACCGGGCATCGCAAACCTTCTGACGATCTATACCTCCCTGACCGACAAAAGCATCCAGCAATTGGAGCAGGAATATGCAGACAGCAATTATGGTACATTCAAATCGGATCTCGGGGAAGTGGTGGAGCAGTTCCTCATCGAATTCCAGGAGAAGGTCAACCATTACCTTGAAAGCGGTGCGCTTGATGACATCCTTGATGAAGGTGCCGTGAAAGCATCGCGCAAAGCGGATAAGATGGTCGCTAAAATGGAACGGGCCATGGGTCTCGGCAGAAAGCGGAAATAAATCTCATCATCTCCATACAAAGTGCTTCACCATAGCATATAAAAGCGCCTCCCTTCATGAAGGGAGGCGCTTTTATAATTAAACATCAGTCTACATACTTTTTGAACACAAGGCTTGCGTTATGCCCACCGAAACCGAAGCTGTTGGAAATTGCATATTCCAAATCTGCTTCCACCATGCCCTGAGAGACATAGTTCAAGTCACATTCAGGATCTGGTGTGTCCAGATTGATGGTCGGATGGACTTTGCCTTCTCTCAGGCTGAGCACTGTAATGATTGCTTCCATGCCGCCTGTCGCTCCGAGTAGGTGACCAGTCATGGATTTCGTGGAGTTTACGAGCAGCTTATCTGCGTGCTCTCTAAATACCGAACGGATCGCCATCGTTTCGAACAAGTCGTTGTATGGTGTGCTTGTACCATGTCCATTGATATAGTCGATCTGTTCCGGTTTCAAGCCTGCATCTTTCATCGCTTCCTGCATTGCACGCGCTCCACCTTCTCCACCTTCAGCCGGTGCTGTAATATGATGGGCGTCGCCAGTTGTACCGTAGCCGACTACTTCACCATATATTGTGGCGCCACGCGCTTTGGCATGTTCCAATTCTTCCAGCATGACGACACCTGCCCCTTCGCCGATGACGAAACCATCACGGTCCTTGGAATAGGGCCTGGATGCTTTGTCCGGATCTTCTGCAGTCGTCAATGCCTTATTGGCCTGGAAGCCGGCGATGCCCATACGGGTGATCGGTGCTTCAGTACCGCCTGTGACCATCGCATCAGCCTGGCCGCGTGCGATGAACTTGAACGCTTCACCGATCGAGTTCGTACCTGTCGCGCATGCCGTGACCGTTGCCCCGTTCGGTCCCTTCAAGCCATGCTTGATGGACACCTGGCCGCTTGCCATGTCCGGGATCATCATCGGTACGAAGAACGGGCTCACCCGGCGTGGTCCTCGTTCATACAAGACTTTAAAGCCATCTTCCAGAGCCTGGATGCCGCCGATGCCGGAACCGATCCAGACACCGATGCGTTCACGGTTGTCGTCTGTAATGTCGAGGCCGCTGTCTGCGACCGCTTCATCAGCAGCCACCATGGCATATTGGGTGAAGCGATCCATGCGGCGCGCTTCTTTCCTGTCCATATAGTCTTCTACATTGAAATCTTTCAGTTCTCCTGCCACATGGACATTATATTCGCTGTTGTCTATTCGTGTAATCTTATCTATCCCATTTACTCCCTTTAGGGCATTCTCCCAGGTTTCAGGCGCTGTATTCCCAATCGGCGTCAGCGCTCCAACCCCTGTTACAACTACTCTTCTCTTATCCATGAGTCTCCTCCTTATTATCTCCCCAGGTCAGGCAAATTGCACCCCAGGTCAGCCCGCCTCCGAAGCCGACCAGTACGAGGGTGTCTCCGTCCTTTATCTTACCATTTTTAACTTCATGATGGATACTTAACGGTATTGAAGCGGCTGAAGTGTTGCCGTACCTATCAACTGTTACACTCATACGGTCTTCAGGCAGCCCCATGCGTTCGCGTGCAGCATTCATGATGCGTATGTTGGCCTGATGCGGCACCAGCATATCAATATCTTCCTTAGTAAGACCTGCTTTTTCGGTAACGTTGACACTCGATTCTCCCATCTGTCTGACCGCAAATTTAAATACTTCGCGGCCGTTCATCCGGATGTCGCCGGTGTCTTCGTCATCGTACAGATAAGAACCGCCTTTACCGTTGCTGCCGAGTTCAAAGGAGCGTATGCCATATCCTTCGGACACTTCCCCCATTACTACAGCACCAGCTCCGTCGCCGAAAAGCACTGCAGTGGAACGATCGTCGAAATCGGTGATGTTGGATAGCTTATCTGCTCCGACCACCAATACATTTTTATATGTGCCGGTTTCGATGAACTGACTGGCTGTCACCATGGCATAGATGAATCCAGTGCACGCAGCGAGCTGGTCCATTGACGGTACCGCTTCAAGCCCTAGCTTATTTTGGATTGTCGTCGCTACCGTCGGAAATTTATGATGTCCGGTCGATGTCGCAACAATGACCAGATCGATGTCTTCCTTGGCGACTCCGGAGTTTGCTATCGCCTCCTCCGCTGCTTCATACGCCATATCACTCGTTTCCATTCCTTCAGCAAAACGCCGTTCTTTTATACCTGTCATTTCTGTAATCCATTCATCTGATGTATCCAGAATTTTTTCGAAATCATGATTGGTGAACACTTTTTCCGGCACGTAGGTTCCGAGCCCCAATACGCCAACATTTTTCATTAGACCACACCTTATACTCTCATATTATAACTAGGTACTAATTTATCATAATGAATTATTCTGCACAACAAAAATGCACCCATGCTCTGCATGGGTGCTACCTGGGTGCAACCTTATTCAGTTACGCCCCATTTGTACGGAAGTGTCTCTTCATCGTATCCTAGTTCAATACCGAAGTTTGTAACCCTCTCATTGACAGGTACGACATATGCCCTATAAAGAGTCGGTACGACCGGCATTTCCTCGACCATAAGTGCTTGCCATTCGTTGTAGATTTCTTTCCTCTTCTCTACATCAAGTGCATCAGGCGAGTTGCCATCTTCCATCAACTTAGTGCTTTCTTCAGTTTCGTAACGTGGATAGTTGAATGCCACATCCGGGCCATACAGGCCATACGGGTCTACATCAGAGCCTACGCCCCATGCACCTTGGTAGATGTCGACTTCAGGATCGTCGTTTTCAAGCATGTCGTAGAATGTATTGAATTCTATCAGACGATCATTTGTCAGACTGACGTTCAAGCCGATATCCTTCCAAGATTGGATGTAGTAGTTTGCGAGCGGTTCAGCAGTGTCTCCACCGGACATTGAAGCGAAGTTCAATTCGAGTGGTTCGCCTTCTGGTGTTTCACGGAAACCGTCATCGTCTGTATCTTCATAGCCTGCATCATCCAGAATCTGTTTCGCTTTTTCAGGATCATATTCTGGTGTTTCGATGCTGTCATCGTGCCACTCAGCGTGGTAAGGCGTGATCAGTGTAGTTGCTTCCCAACGAAGGCCGTTGTAGAAACGTTTACCTACAGCTTCATTGTCCATCGCGTGCCACATCGCGCGGCGCAGTTCTTTATCGCCGACTTTGGATTCTTCAGGTTTGTAGTCCACTTTACCTTCTTCTTCGTTCCACTCACCGAGCTTGAAGCCGATATAAGTGTAGGCACCATCGATATTGGCAAGCCACTCGACACCGTCCATCTCAGCTACGTCCGGATATTGGTCGGTCGGGAAGTTGATTGCATAGTCTACTTCACCTGTTTCAAGAGCATTGGCGATTGATGAAGGTGATACAACACTCAACTCAAGACCTTCAAGGTTTGGTTCACCTCTCCAATAATCTTCAAACTTACTCATTACGATCGATTCTCCAGGTGTAATGGAGTCTACTTTATATGGCCCAATGCCAAGTGGGTTTTCGCGTGTTTGAGGTGCTTCAGCCATATCTGCAATCTCAACGCCTTCGTAGTGGTGCTCAGGCATTGCGTAGTACCAGAAACCGCCCGCTGTAAGTGATGGTGCGATTTCCTTATATGTGAATACAGCAGTCTGATCATCGATTACCTCGATGCCTGAAATGGAGTCTGCATCTCCTGCTTTATACTCATCATAGCCTTCAATCAGAGTGAATCCATCGGTTGCACCGCGGATACCCGGATAGTCAGGATGACCGATGACTTCGTATGAGTATACATAATCATCTATTGTAACTGGTTCCCCATCATGCCATTTGACGCCTTCTTCCATTGTGAACGTCACTGTCTTGTCGTCTTCATTGACTTCAAAGTTCAATGCCCCGTCATTTGTAAACTGGAAGTCTTCATCCATTGTAAGCAATGGTTCATCAAACAATCCCAATACTTCAGCATCTGGATTACCTTGATACAAGTTCCAGTTCAATGTGCCTTCAAAAGGCGTATCTGAAGTCAGACCGACTTTCAGTGTGCCTTCCCCAGTTGCTTCTCCATCGTTGGAGACAACTTGGTTGAAGTCTTCATAATTATATACTTCTCCAGACTCCCCTTCTGCCTCACCTTCATCTTTCGATTCTTCTGATGAGCCTTCAGAACCGGAGTCGCCGGAGTCTTCTGACGTTTCTTCTTCCGATGATCCCCCGCCGCATGCAGCAAGTGCCAATACAAGTACCAGCATCATGAAGAACATCAATTTAGACCATGAATATTTCCCCATCTTATTTCCTCCCTATTGATGAAATTAAAACAATATATACTCAGTTCAGCTCTGGGCTGAATCTTAGTATCAAAAATGCCATGCATTCGTGGATATGTAATGTAATCCATCCACAATATTATCACAATTGTCAGAAATATCAACGACTGTCAGTTAAAGTTTTCCATTATAAGTGTATTATTGCATTAATTTTTTCGTCTTTTGAAAATTTTCTGTTAAGTTTTTGAAATCGCTTACAAGTATATTGAAACTTAACCCCCAAACTAATGGGGGTAGAGCCTAACATTATGCTTTACGTTGTCTTGCATCTCCAGCGCGTCTCATCGCTTCTCCTATATTCCGCACGCATAGCATCAGAACCAGAATCATGATGGCAGCCGGTACCCATATCCAAGGTCTATGCTGGAGTGTCTGGGAATTGGTTGCATAGGCCATCAGTGTTCCAAGTGATGGGTAATCTTCCGGAAATCCGAATCCGATGAAAGATAACCCTGATTCAATCCCGATATTTGCTGCCAGAGACAGCGTGCCATTGACGATGATGATACCGACAAGGTTCGGGATCAGCTGGGTAAAGACGACTTTCATGTGGGAACTGCCAAGCGTCTTAGACGCGTTGATATAGTCGAGCTCCTTTTCCTGCATGGCCAATGAACGCACCAGCCTAGCTGTGCCTGTCCATAGGAATGCCGCCATTATAAAGGAGAATGAGAAGATGTCATAGGATGGCGAAATCGTTACAAATACGATGATGATCATCAGGAAAGGCAGTACCATGAAAAAGTCTACAACACGCATCATGGCGTTATCAATCTGGCCTGCAAAGTATCCCGATACCACTCCATAGACGACACCGAAACCAACACTCATCAAAGTGACCAGCATACCGATCGCCAATGAGTTCCGTGTCCCTATGATCAATTGGCCAAAAATGTCCCGTCCGCCATAATCGGTTCCAAGCCTGAACATATCATTCGGCGGCTCATTGATGGCGAAAAGGTCGACCGTGACGATTTCCTGACGGTTCAGGAACATCGTCAGACCAAACACATAGGCGGTGATGATGACGAATAGGATCAGTGAAAAGAGCGCGAGCTTATCTGCAATCACTTCCTTCATGATCACTTTCCACCCGGGCGGACTCTTGGGCAGATTTTTGGAGTCCAGTGCCCCGTGTCCCGCCGCCCCATGCGGGATGTCTGCCTTGACTGTCATGTCCATATCGCCCTTTTCGTATTCATGGGCTTCATCATCATGCGCTTCGAACGGATCTCCCTGGACCGGACGCTCTTCTCTTGGGTCATTATTCAAGCGGGACTCTTCATTTTCATGATCTATATTTTTATTGTAGTTATCTTTATTAGCCAATTTTTACGCTCCTTCCTATTTTATTCGGATCCTAGGATCAACGATGCTCAAAATGATGTCGGACAACAGCGCACCTAAGATTGCCAGGATGCCGTAGAACAGGATCAGAACATTCGCTACACTGAAGTCGCGTGTCGAGATGGAATCCAGGAACAGCCGGCCCATGCCAGGGTAGCTGTAGATCATTTCGATGAAGATTGAACCGCCGAGAAGGGCCACAATCTCATAGCCGAAGAATGCTGCGATCGGCAAGATTGAGTTTCTGAAGATGTGTCTATTGTAGACGGACGATTCTTTCACACCTTTCGCACGCGCAAGTATGATGAAGTCTTTCTGCTTCGTTTCTATGATGCCGCTCCTCAAGTACTGCACTGTGCCGACGAGCCCGATCAGTGCTATTGCGAAACTCGGCAGTACGAGGTGGTTTATCTTGCTCAGTATATAATCTATCGAACCTGGTTCAAGCCCTGGGCCGACTGAACCGCCGGTTGGGAACCAACCGAGGCTGTAACCGAACAACCATAGGATGACCAGACCGAATATGAACTGTGGTGTAGCAAATCCGAGGTATGTATACCCGGTGATTGTATTATCAAGGAGAGAATCATTGTAGCGTCCTGAAACGAGACCGAGCGGCAAGCCGATCAAGTAGATCAGGATGGTGGAGAACAGTGATAACCATACTGTGTTCATCAACCGGTCCCCTATGACGTCCATGACAGGTCTCTGGTGGAATATCGAAGTTCCGAAATCTCCCTGGAACATGGCGAATATCCAGTCCCTGTATTGGATGTGCCAAGGGTTATCAAGTCCAAGCTCTTCCCTTTTGGCCTGGATGGCCTCTGCAGGGATGTTCGGATCAAGCAGACCTGAGAGTGCATCCCCCGGCATGAGCGAACCAAGAAAGAATACGAGGATGCTCAAAATGATCAGCTGCGGGAAAGTGATCAGCAACCGTCTAATTGTAAATTTCAGCATATATTCATCAACCTTTCACCGGTAGCGCAACTCTGTGCGTCTTTGAAATGGACTGCAGCGGGAAAGCCCGACCTTCTTCGTCGAGGTTTTCGTCGAAATTCTGATCGTACTCTTCTTTGATCTTCTGGCGCAGGGCCAAATTCCTTTCCACTTCATCCACGTCCGTATCAGGAATCGCTGCAATCAGCCGTTTCGTATAGATGTGCTGAGGGTTGCTGAAGATTTCTTCAGTCGTGCCCTCCTCTACGAGACGACCATGGTACATGATGCCGATATGGCGGCACATATGGCGGACTACTCCCAGATCATGGGCGATGAACATCATCGTCAAGTCCATATCCTTTTGGATGTCCTGCATGAAGTTGAGCACTTGGGCCTGTACGGACACATCCAGTGCCGACACAGGCTCATCTGCAATGATGAGTTTAGGGTTCAATGCAATCGCCCGGGCCACACCAATCCTCTGGCGCTGTCCACCCGAGAATTCATGCGGATACTTATAAAGCGAGCCTGGTGGCAGGCCGACCCGGTTCAACAGGCCGAGGACTTCGTTGATCAGTTCTTCCTTCGACCTTTTATGGTAGTTCTTGATGGGCTCTGCCACTATATCGAAAACGCGTTTACGCGGATTCAATGAAGAGTAGGGATCTTGGAATATCATCTGGATATCATCACGCACATTCACTTTACGGCTCTTTTCGTTAAGCTTCTGGCCATCAAAATAAATTTCTCCGGCGGTAACGTGGTTAAGGCCCATGACCGCCTTGCCAGTCGTAGTCTTGCCTGAACCCGACTCACCGACTAGACCATATGTCGTACCTTCCGGTATGCTGATGCTGACGCCATCAACTGCTTTGACATAGTCTTTGACCGTATTGAAGAACCCACCCTTTATCGGGTAGTGGACTTTCAGATCTTTTATCTCCAGTAGATTCATTACACATTTCCTCCCCGGGTGGCCATTTCATACTCACGCTCATCAATGTCTACATAAGTTTCCCCTGCCCCTTCCAGGCTGAAGTTCTTATAGCATGTGCAACGTACATGATGGCCTGGTGCGATTTCACGTAACTGTGGATTGTATTCGTGCTCTGAAGCAGGAACCCAAGGAATGCGCGGCGCAAACCGGCAGCCTGTGCGGTCCATCTTGTCGAGTGCAGGGACGACGCCCTGGATGACATGCAGCTTCTTACCGAGCATATCTTCAGTCGGCAAGGAATTGAGCAGCGATTTCGTATAGGGATGCTGTGGATTCTTGAACAATTCCCTGACAGGCGCCACTTCAACGATCTGACCGGCATACATAACTGCGACACGGTCCGCCATTTCTGCGACGACACCGAGGTCGTGTGTGATGAGTAGGACACCTGAATTCAATTCTTCCTGGAGTTCCCTGATGAGGTCCAATATCTGGGCCTGGATTGTGACGTCAAGTGCCGTAGTCGGCTCATCCGCTATCAGCATCTTCGGACGGTTTGCAATGGCGATGGCGATGACCACACGTTGGCGCATACCACCCGACAATTCATGGGGATAGGCTTCTCCCACCCTTTTTGGCCGCGGGATTCCCACTCGGTCAAGCAGTTCTATAGCATATGATTCCCTTTCATTCTTTGGTTTGGTGTTATGTATCTTCAGTGTTTCGATAATCTGCTGTTTGACCTTCATAAGCGGATTCAATGCTGTCATCGGATCTTGGAAGATCATAGCCATATCGCCACCGCGTATTTTATTCATTTTACCTTCATTTTGTTTCAGCAAATTCCGACCAAGAAAATTCACTTCCCCTTCCATGCGTGCTTTAGTATGAAGCCCCATAAGTGAAAAGGCCGTAGCACTCTTACCCGAGCCTGACTCGCCTACTAACGCAAGCACTTCATTCGGTTTAATATTCAATGAAACATCGTCTACTGCCGGAAAGTATTCGCCGCCTATTTTAAAGGCAGTTGTAAGATTTTTGACCTCTAACAAATTTTCAGACATTCTATTTCACCCATTCTTCCTCTGTTTCATAATGTACTCCATATCGCTTTACTGCTTTTGTGACCTTAAATCTGAGGCTGCTGGAGATCGACTCGCAGTGGCTTATATCCATCAATCGCAAACATGTAATATTATTCCGGATAAATAATACTTGTTCTGTAGCAATAAATGGCAGATTTTGTGTCTCTAGTACTATTGTAAGTTTCTATATTTCAAAACGCAATAACCATTTTTTGAATTGTAGCAATTTTTAACTATTTCCAAGAGTTAAATATACACTAGAAAATAATGCTTTTCAACTGTATTTAAATAAAAACCAGCAAATTATGAAATCGCTTTCAATAAAGTGTATTTCTGTCTATAGATTTAATATTTTATGAAAATAAAATTCAAAGGAATATTTTCGATAGATTGCCACTATACATGTAATTCCATTTAAGGTATCATTAAAATATATAAATTTGTAGTGGAGGCAGGACCATGAAGTATCTTATCAGTTTTATCTGGGCTCTAATGTTAACCCAGATGGTTAACTTCGTAATCAACAGCCTTGGCGGCGGTGGCCCACTGAATGTCTGGAGCGGTTTACTGCTTGCAGTGATCGTCACGCTGACAATCTTTGTTCTGGATTTCATGCTCAAACCTGAAGATACCGACGAAGTACAGCATAACCATTAATCACCATAAAAAACGACCTGCCATATACGGCAGGTCGTTTTTTATGCTTCCATTCAAATTCTGAGACTGAATGCTTCCGTCTCCTCAACCAATTTTGCGACCAATGACTTTACCGGCAACTGGCGCGCCATATTCTTACCCTGACCGGCAAGCAGCATCGCATACTCGGTAGAGCCCGCTGTCTTTGAAGCGTCTTGGATGGGCTGGGTCAATTTTCTATGCACAGGATACTCGACCACGTGCTCATCATGTTCGGTCATTTCCTGTATAAACCGGTTCTTGACTGCCCGCGCCGCACGTCCTGTGAACAGACGCGTCAAAACTGACGGTGTATCGCGGTCTTTTGAGAGCGCCTGCTTATGCACTTTATGTGCCCCGCTTTCTTCTGCAGAGAGAAATGCCGTACCAAGTTGGACACCTGAAGCTCCAAGAATACGTGCAGCCGCTATCCCCCGGCCATCCATGATACCTCCTGCCGCAATAAGTGGGATATTGGTGTGATCTTGTGTTTCCGGGATTAAGGTCATCAGACCATTCAAGCTGTCTTCAACACCCTTCAGGAAAGATCCACGGTGCCCGCCCGCTTCAGCGCCTTGCATGACAACCGCATCAAATCCTGCACGTTCGATTTCCTCTGCTTCACTGACGGTGGTGGCAGTAGCGAGTACAACAATGCCTGCTTCCTTCAACCGTTCGATATGACGATTATCCGGAATCCCGAATATAAATGAGCAGACCGGAACCCGGTCTTCAATTACAGCATCAATCTGCTGCTCGAAGCGTAACTCAACCGACTCAGGTGTCGCCGGGGTGACTGGCTCTTGTTCAATCCCCAATTTATCATAGACCAGCTTCAGCGTGTCAAAAGCGCGCGCCATATCTGCGGTCGTCACTTGGAAGTCCCATGGAACAAAAAGGTTCACTCCAAACGAATGCGTAGTCTTCTTTTTAACTTGCCGGATCAGCTTGCTAAGTGCCGGTGCTTCGAGGCTACCGCCGCCAATCATGCCGAGTCCGCCTGCATCAGACACCCCGGCCACCAGCTCCGCTGTTGTGATGCCTCCGGCCATCGGGGCTTGGATTATCGCATGTTTTATCCCAAGCATTTCCTTTAGCATCGCATTATCACGTGTATCAATCATTTATCAGCCCTCCTGGCAGTTGCCTGAAATGTCTTTACGTCATACTTTGACTGTCTATACCCCGTTTTAGTGCCTACTATACAATAGTGGACCAATACTTTATCATTAACGCAATACCAATTTTTTATTGAAGGGGGAAAATATGAAGATTCTTCCAGCAATCCGCTCCTTAAAAGATTTTGAAAAACTGATTGGAAGTCCCTATAGATCATGCGTCGTATTGGATATCCATATCGGCCATCTCGACAGTCATATCCGCACCATCAAAAGTCATGGATTCGAGGTCTATCTTCATCTGGATCTTATAAAAGGTTTGGCCGTCGACACCGCTTCCCTTGAATACATCCATCAGAAATATAAGCCGACCGGCATCGTGACCACACGGGGGAGGATCGTCAAAAAAGCACGGCAGCTAGGCATGAAGACCATCCTGCGTGTCTTTGCCATCGATTCTTCGGCCATAGAAAAAAGCATCGAACTCATCGATCAATGTCACCCCCATCTGATAGAGGTGCTGCCCGGGGTCGTGCCAAAAGTCATCCACCTCTTCAAGCAGGAGGTTGCGGCCGATGTCATCGCCGGCGGACTGATTGAAACGCAATCCGAAGTGGATGATGCCATTATGGCAGGTGCCAGCTATGTCACGACAAGCAAAACTTCCCTGTGGTTCGATAATATATGAATACGTCTCCAACAAATAAGTTGACACTTCCGGCTCATTAGGGTAATTTTAGAAGTAAGTTAATATGACACGGAGAAAAAGAGCCCACATCTGTAGCTTTTGACATAGCTACCAGTGTGGGTTTTTTTATGTTCTATTAATGAATTCGACAAACGAAGGAGTGGAAGCAATGAATGAACTCGTTGCAGAATTTGTAGGTACAGCCATATTGATCATTTTTGGGGGAGGTGTTGTCGCCAACGTCACTCTGAAGGGGACTAAATCAAATGGCGCCGATTGGGCAGTTATAGCATTCGGATGGGGATTTGCCGTAACATTCGCCGTCTATGCCATCGGACAGTTCTCAGGAGGTCACATCAACCCTGCAGTAACCCTTGGCTTCGCCGTCGCCGGCGCATTCCCATGGGCCCAAGTCATCCCTTATATGATCGCCCAAGTACTCGGTGGCCTACTCGGAGGCATCATCGTTTGGCTGCATTTCATGCCGCACTTCAAAGCAGAAGAAGATGCCATGACGAAATTGGATGTATTCTCTACATCCCCGGCTCTACCGAATTATGTCGCAAACTTTGCGAGTGAAATCATCGGCACTTTCATACTGGTCATGGGACTGCTCTTCATTGGGGCTAATGACTTTACAGAAGGGCTTAATCCACTGATCGTCGGTTTCCTGATCACCGCAATCGGGCTGAGTCTCGGTGGCACAACGGGCTACGCAATCAACCCGGCACGTGACCTTGGCCCGCGTCTCGCCCATTTAATTTTGCCGATACCCGGCAAACGTGATTCCAATTTCCGCTATGCAGCCGTACCAGTTGTTGGACCTTTGGCTGGCGGTGCACTTGGAGCTGCGGTCTATAACAGTGTTTTCCTAGGAAAATCCGATATTTTTCTTTTCTTAGCTATTATCGCCGTTGTTTTGGTTCTCGTTTCAGGGGTATTTCTTAATAAGAGCATCCTTAAGGATGATGCAGCTAAGATGATGTAGTAATACGCAATATATACTCATATAAAGGGGTTTTATAATGGAAAAGTATATTATGTCACTCGATCAGGGGACAACAAGCTCGCGAGCCATCCTTTTTAATAAGGAAGGTGAAGTCGTCGCTACAAGTCAAAAGGAATTCAATCAATATTTTCCGCAATCCGGTTGGGTGGAGCACAATGCCAATGAAATATGGAGTTCCGTACTCTCGGTTGTAGCAGGTGTTCTATCAGAAAACGACATTAAAGCAGAACAAATCGAAGCAATAGGCATCACCAACCAGCGTGAGACTACAGTCGTATGGGATAAGAATACGGGACGCCCCATCTACAATGCGATTGTCTGGCAATCTCGCCAGACCGCTGAAATATGCGATGAATTGAAGGGACAGGGACATGAAGAGCTGTTCAACCGTAAAACCGGATTGCTGCTCGATCCCTACTTCTCAGGAACCAAAATAAAATGGATATTAGATAATGTCGATGGTGCCCGTGAAAAGGCTGAAAATGGCGAACTGCTCTTCGGCACGATTGATACATGGCTCATCTGGCGTTTTACAGAAGGCGAGACGCATGTAACTGATTATACGAACGCCAGCCGTACGCTGCTCTACAATATACATGAGCTTGAATGGGATAAGGAACTGCTTGATATAATCGAAGTACCTGAAAGCATGCTGCCGGAAGTGAAGTCTTCCAGTGAAGTATATGGCAAGACCACCAAAAACCATTTCTTTGGTCAGAATGTACCGATTGCCGGAGTCGCAGGTGACCAGCAGGCAGCGTTGTTCGGTCAGACATGCTTCAATAAGGGAGATGCCAAAAACACATATGGCACAGGGTGTTTCCTGCTTATGAATACTGGAACCGAAGCGATACAGAGCGACAACGGATTATTGACCACCATTGCATATGGATATAACGGAGAAGTCAAATACGCATTGGAAGGTTCCATATTTGTTGCAGGTTCGGCCATCCAATGGCTAAGGGACGGACTACGCATGTTCAGTGACTCCAAACAGTCCGAATCCTATGCAAATGCAGTTGAGTCCAATGGTGGTGTATATCTCGTTCCGGCCTTCACAGGTCTCGGGGCACCGTATTGGGACTCAGAAGCACGGGGTGCTGTATTCGGGCTAAGCCGTGGCACAGAAAAAGAGCATCTTGTTCGCGCCACACTCGAATCCCTCGCCTACCAGACGAAGGATGTCCTGGACGCAATGCAGAAAGACTCGGGCATTGATCTTGAAACATTGCGCGTCGATGGTGGCGCGGCAGCAAATGATTTCCTCATGCAGTTCCAATCTGATATTCTCGGCACCCCGGTAGAACGTCCGGAAGTGCTCGAGACCACTGCCCTCGGTTCTGCATATCTTGCCGGCCTAGCAGTAGGTTTCTGGGATTCCACCGATGAGATCAAATCTGTTTCTGATACTGACAGCGTATTCGAGGCTAATATGGAACAGGAAGAACGTGAATCACTGTATGATGGCTGGCAGCATGCTGTCGCTGCCACCCAGGCATTCAAACCTAAACAAGGTACAGCAGAAGACGACACAGAATAGAACAGTCACCAGTCTTTACTTCAATCAATATAGGAGGTAAATCAATGTTTAATACTTTAACGCGTAAAGATCAGCTTCAGCATATGGAAAAAGTCGATTATGATATCGTGGTAATCGGCGGTGGCATCACAGGGGCAGGCATCGCCCTGGATGCTGCCAAACGCGGCATGAAAGTCGCACTTGTCGAGATGCAGGACTTTGCAGAAGGCACAAGCAGCCGCAGCACGAAACTTGTGCATGGTGGTTTGCGCTACTTGAAACAGTTCCAGGTCGGCATCGTACGTGAAACGGGGCTTGAGCGTGCGATCGTCTATGAGAATGGACCGCATGTTACTACACCGGAATGGATGCTGCTCCCTTTCCATAAAGGGGGTACTTTCGGCAAAACGACTACAAGCATCGGTCTCCGTGTCTACGATATGCTGGCAGAAGTCAAAAAGAACGAACAGCGTAAGATGCTCAGCGTCGACAAAGTTCTGGAAAAAGAGCCCCTCGTCAGACAGGAAGGTCTGCTCGGTGGTGGGTATTACGTCGAATATAAGACCGATGATGCACGCATGACACTTGAGGTCATGAAAAAGGCAGCGGAATTCGGCGCTGATCCAATCAACCATGTGAAAGCCGCAGGCTTCGTCTACGATAATGGTAAAGTAGTCGGCATCCATGCCGAAGATAACATCGGCGGAGGCACCTACCAGATTCTCGGCCGCCGTGTGATCAACGCCGGCGGGCCTTGGGTTGATGAAGTCAGATCGATGGACACTGTTTCAGAAAAGGGCAAAAAGCAACTCTATCTTTCAAAAGGTGTCCACCTGGTCTTCAGTCAGGAAGATTTCCCGCTCCGCCAGGCAGTCTATTTCGATGCAAAATCTGATGGCCGTATGATATTCGCAATTCCGCGCGACGGTAAGACCTACGTCGGCACGACCGATACCCATTATGAAGGGGATAAGCAAAATCCAGTTGCAGATGAAGATGACCGGAAATATGTTCTGGATGCTGCAAACTATATGTTCCCGGGGCTTGACCTCGATGAATCGAACATCGAATCCACTTGGGCCGGCATCCGCCCGCTCATCCTTGAAGAAGGAAAAGACCCTTCAGAAATTTCTCGTAAAGATGAAATATGGGAAGCAGAGAGCGATCTGATTACAATCGCAGGTGGAAAACTCACTGGATACAGGCATATGGCTGAGGAAATAGTCGACCTTGTCGCTAAGCGCCTATCGAAGGAATATGGGCTGAAGTTCAACAAGGCCGATACAAAAAATCAGCCAATGTCAGGAGGAGATGTCGGTGGCAGTGAAGGTTTCGATGATTACGTCGCTCGAATTGCAGAACGTGCCCCATCGTATGGCCTCTCCATAACGAATGGACAGCGTCTCGCAAACCATTACGGCAGCAATACAGAGCACCTCTTTGAAATTGCCGGTGGACTTGGTGAAGCGTCCGATCACTATAATCTGCCAAAAGATGTGCACGCACAAGTCATCTACAGCATACAGCATGAGATGGCAAACACCCCTCTCGACTATTTTGTCAGACGTACCGGCGACTTGTACTTCGAGATTGCACAAGTCGATAAATATAAAGATGGTGTCATCGAACTGATGGCTGATATATTGGATTATGATGAAGACAGAAAGAAAAAATATGCTGAAGATCTGGAACAGGCTTGCCGCGAAGTAAGGGGCGAGACCTCAGTAGGAATGGCATAACATAAATAGGGCCCGCCTTCAAAAGGCGGGCCCTATTTATGTCTGATGCTTCAATTCTACTTAACTTGATGATTTCCTGAAGCGTTTTAGGAAGTCCTGCAATCTTGGATTCTCAGATTGGTTGATGACTTCTTCTGCCGTGCCTGATTCTGCGATGACGCCGTCATCCAAAAAGAGCACACGATCTGCGATCTCGAGCGCAAAATCCATTTCATGTGTGACGAGCACCATGGCCATCTCATCATGCTCGGCCAAATCCCTGATCACTCCGAGCACTTCTCCGACAAGTTCCGGGTCCAAGGCTGATGTCACTTCATCAAACAACATGATTTTCGGCTTCATCACCAGTGCCCGTGCCATGGCGACACGCTGCTTCTGTCCGCCTGACAAGTTCGCCGGGTAAGCATCGTATTTATCTCCAAGCCCCACACGGTCAAGCATCTTCCTGGCCTCTTCCTCCGCTTCCTTCTTCTTATATTTCTTCACTTTTACAAGAGGCATTACACAATTGTCCAGGATTGTCTTATGGGGGAAAAGATTAAAATGCTGAAACACCATGCCGATGTCTTTCCTGACTGAACGCAGATGTTTTTCATTGGCTCTCTTCTTTTTTCCGCCGACTTCCATCTTCCAAAGGTTTTCACCTGCTACGATGATATCTCCGTCCGTCGGCTCTTCCAGAGTCATCAGCAATCTTATGATCGTCGTTTTCCCGGAACCGCTTGGTCCGATTATCGCAATTTTTTCAGAAGGATAAATATCCAGGTTGATACCCTTTAAAACATGTGTATCTCCAAATGATTTATGGACATCATCGTACTTTACAATTGGTTCCATTACTCACTCACTCCCACTTTCTTCTGCTTCTTATCAAATCGTCTGTTCATCTTGCCCTCAAGTTTGTTGATCAGCAATGCTGATGGATAGCTGAGCAGCAGGAACAGAAGTGCCACGATGGTCAGTGGTTCAATGTAAGACCAAGTCTGTGCGCCGTAGCTTCTTGCGATGCTGAGTATACCGACTACCCCTATCGTTGCAGCAAGCGGCACTTCCTTAAACAGTATGATCAAGTAGTTGCCGAGCATCGGTATCGTCGGTGGTAATGCCTGGGGCAGGATGACATTCAACCATCTGTCTTTCGTTGAAAGGTTAAGTGCGGTTGAAGCTTCACGCTGACCTTTTTCCACGCTGTCGATGCCTGAACGGTAGACTTCACTGATGTATGTTGAGAAATGGATTCCCAAAGCCAACATGGCAGCTACAAATGGTGTGAATGACATGCCTACATAAGGCACCATCGGCCATGCAAAATACAGAAAGAATATCTGGACTATGGGAGGTGTGGACCTTATGAATTCCCTGATCCAGTAGATGATGAGGTTGAATGGCCGCCACGGTGTAGACTCCAGCACAAGCCAGATAAAACCGGCAAGCATTGCCAATAGATAACTTACAACAGTCAGGCCAAGAGTTATTTTAAGTCCTTCCAGAATAATCGGAAATGCTTCCAGAAATGTTTCCCAGCTCCAATATTGTGAATTCATCAGCTCGCCACCCCTTTCCTGGCGATTTTCTCACCTTTTTTAGATAGCCAGATCAATGGCAGTGCAATGATGAAATACATGACAAGCACCATGAAATAGGCAATTGGGCCTTCTGAGAGGTTGGAAGACCTATAGATATCCCCGTAGTAGAGGATGTCACTCAAACCAATCAATGAAACAAGTGCTGTCCCTTTAAGTATCTGAATCGAGTAGTTTCCAAACTCAGGCAGCATCAACCTTAGAGCCTGAGGCAGGATGACTTGTCTCATTCTTTGGAATCTCGAAAGGTTTAATGCGATCGATGCTTCTGTCTGACCCTTATTAATGGAGAGGATCGAGCTTCGCACCACCTCAGACATATATGCGCCATAGTTCAATCCAATGGCAATGACACCGACCCACCAATTGCTGCCAAGATCGATATTAAAGAGCATCGGAACAGCATAATATAACCAGAATAACTGCACAATCAGCGATGTACCTCTAAATATTTCCACATAGAAAGCCGTAAACCCTCTGAGCAGCAGATTCGTCGATAGACGTGAAAGCCCAGCGATGAAGGCCATTATAAAAGAAAATAAGGCTGCGACTAGAAATATGCTGATTGTCGTCCATGCCCCCTGAGATAGGTAGGTCAGTATATTCACCCAGTTTTCAAACATATTTCCCCACTCCTCTATTAAAATAAAGGCCCAGAGGGGTATCCCCACTGGGCCTGAAAAGATTATTCAGCTTCACAGAGTTCCTCGGTCGTCATTCCACCGACTTCAACCCTATTGCTTTCTGCTTCAAAACCTTCGGCATCATCAAGGATCTGATCAATCGTGCCATCTTCTTTAAGTGTCTCCAGTGCTTCATTGTAAGCATCACGCAGCTCTGCATCATCGAGGTTGAACGCCGCAGCACCGAAACTTGGAATGCCTTTGATATCTGGCTGTTCGAAATCATCGACGATCTCTACGTCCTCGCTATCCAATGATTCATAGGCTGCTCTTAGAGTTGCTTCAGTCGCTGCAGTAACATCGGCATTGCCTGATTGTACAGCGGAGAGTTGCCCTGGAATGTCGCCAACCGACATGATCTGGCTTGGATCTACACCCTCTTGATCAAGGAAATCAAACTGCGTAGTGCCCTCCATCAAAGCAACCTTCACATCTGGATTATCTGCTATATCAGCATAGCTTTTAATATTTTTCGGGTTGCCCGCCGCTACGACCAGACCCTCTCCGTATTGCATTTCAGGTTCTGCAAACAGAGCATTCTCACATCTGTCCGGCAATATCGCCATACCAGCAGTAATAACATCATACTGGCCGGCCTGCACACCCGGTATCAACTCGCCCCAGTCAGTTAGATGACCTTCGACATTGTCGATGCCCATTTCAGAGAATACAGCCTTGGCGATTTCTATGGCTGCGCCTTCAAGCTCTCCGCTCTCTGAATTTTCATAAGCATACGGGGGTTCATTTGCAAACCCGATATTTACAGTACCACTCTCTTTCAGTTCATCCAATTTACTTGAACCAGAATCGGATTCTTCTGAATCGCCGTTGCCGCATGCGCCCAATATAAATATAAATCCAAGTGCGAGTAATAGTGGAATTTTTTTCAATGAATTTCCTCCTAATAATTATTTGGATTATTCTGCCATGTAAGTTGTACATTTTTAGTATACAGAACTGAGTTTTCCTGTCAAATTCAATAAGTGCTCCTTAAGTATCGATTGTCCCCTGCAACGTCTATCACTACTAGCTTTTCAAGCTGGACCTTTGTCATTGAAATTGTTCCATAAAAAAAGCACCCCCTCGGGGAGTGCGTTCAATTACATATCAAATTTTAATCCGTCATCATCGTAATCGATCTTGACATGGAGTCCTTCACTTAAGTCGGCTGCAATGAGTTTTCTTGCGAGTGGTGTCTCTATGTGCCTCTGGATAAACCGTTTAAGTGGCCTTGCACCGAATTGCGGTTCGTAGGCTTCCTCTGAGATCCAATCTTTGACCGCTTCGGTGACTTCGATGGTCATATGCTGATCATCAAGACGCCGGTTCAGATCTTCAAGCAATTTCTGCGTGATCAGTTTCATATCTTCTCGGGACAGTGGTGTAAAGATGACTATATCATCCATCCGGTTGATTATTTCAGGTTTGAAGTATTGATGCACTTCACGCATGACAATCTGTTTAGTATCCTCTGAAATCTCACCTTCTTCAACCACTGTATCGAGCAGATGGTTCGAGCCGATATTTGAAGTCATGATGATGATTGTATTCCTGAAATCAACAGAACGGCCCTTGGAATCTGTGAGTCGGCCTTCATCAAGCAGCTGGAGCAGAATATTGAATACATCACTGTGCGCTTTCTCGACTTCATCGAGCAATATTACGGAATACGGTTGACGCCTTATTGCTTCGGTCAATTGTCCACCTTCTTCATGTCCGATATATCCAGGCGGGGCACCAATTAATCTGGAGACGGCGTGTTTTTCCATATATTCACTCATATCGATCCGTATCATGTGCTTCTCTGAATCGAACATCGTTGCCGCAAGGGTTTTTGCAAGCTCGGTCTTACCCACACCTGTCGGTCCGAGGAAGAGGAAGCTGCCGATTGGGCGGTTCGGGTCTTTAATGCCTGCCCGGGCACGGATGACTGCATCGGATACGAGATCGACCGCTTCATCCTGGCCGACAACCCGTTCATGCAGGATATCTGCAAGTTTCAGTAGCTTGTCCTTTTCGGTTTCGACAAGCTTCGATACTGGAATACCCGTCCATTGGCTGACGATATATCCTATCTCATCTTCTGTGACGACTTCGCGGATGATGCGGTTCTCACCGGCACTTTCTTCCTGCAACGCTTCTGCCAGTGCATCCAGCTCCTTCTCGAGTTGCGGCAATCTCCCATGGCGCAGTTCTGCAGCTTTTTCAAGCTCATAGTTATTTTCCGCTTCTTCCAGTTCCTGGCGGACCCTGTCGACTTCTTCACGCTTGTCGTTCACTTTTTGAATCTGGTCCTTTTCACGTTGGACGCGCTGAGCCAATGTCTGCTGCTCCTCGCGCACTTCCGACAGCTCCTTCTGAAGTTCTATCAGACGGTTTTTGGAAACCGCATCATCTTCCGATTTAAGTGCCTGTTCCTCAATTTCAAGCTGCATTACACGACGGTTTATCTGATCGAGTTCCGTCGGATTGGAACCCATTTCAGTTCTGATTGTGGCGCTTGCCTGATCCATCAGGTCGATCGCCTTGTCCGGCAGGAAGCGGTCTGTAATATAGCGATCGGATAGTTCTGCTGCAGCTACCAGGGCGCGGTCCGTGATTCTGACGCCATGATGCACTTCGTAGCGTTCCTTAAGGCCACGCAGTATGGAAATGGTATCCTCCACATCAGGTTCCGGCACCTGTACCTTTTGGAAGCGGCGTTCCAGGGCCGAGTCTTTCTCGATGTACTCACGGTATTCATTCAGTGTGGTCGCACCGATGCAGTGCAGTTCGCCGCGTGCAAGCATGGGTTTTAGCATATTGCCGGCGTCCATCGCCCCTTCGGTCTTACCTGCACCGACGAGCATATGGATCTCGTCTATGAACAGGATGATGCGCCCTTCTGACTCCTTCACTTCTTTCAGGACTGCTTTAAGGCGCTCTTCAAATTCACCGCGGTATTTTGCGCCTGCCACCAATGCTGATAAATCGAGTTCGAAGATTGTCTTGTCGAGCAGGCTGTCCGGCACATCCTTGCGTACGATGCGCTGGGCCAGGCCTTCGACGATGGCTGTTTTACCGACTCCCGGCTCTCCGATGAGCACCGGGTTATTTTTGCGCTTGCGGCTCAGTATGCGTATGGAGTTGCGGATTTCCTCATCCCGGCCGATTACGGGGTCTACATTCCCGTTCCTGACTTCTTCGACGAGGTCACGACCGTATTTTTCAAGCGCTTCGTACTGCACTTCCGGGTTTTGTGTGGTCACATGGTTTCCCCCTCTTGCTTTATTGATGATTTCTTTGATCACTTCCACCTTATTGCCGACTGCTTCCTTCAATATCTGTTCCTTTTCCATGCCTGCGAGCAGGACATGTTCGATGGAGACGTACTCATCCTTCATTTCCGTCATGATTTTTTCGGCGCGGTCCATCACCTGGGAAAAGCCGCTCGACATATATTGTCCGTACTGCACATTGTCGCCTTTGACGACATTGTACTTCTTCAATTTTTCATCATACTGTGCAATGATTTCACCGGTATTGATGGACGCCCTCTCCAATACATCCTTGGCCATGCTTTCATCCACTGTCAGCATAGCCTTCATCAATGCTTCCGATTCAATCGACTGCAGCTTCAGATCAACCGAAATGGATTGCGCCTGTTCTATAACCGATTGCACGGTATAAGTCATTCTGTTGATATCCATATGTTTCACCTCTTTTTAAAATCTGCCGTGGCAGTGTTCTTAAGTAGTGTTTGACCTTTTTTGACCTTAACTATATTATACACCTATGCATTCATTTTTCAAGCAATTGATGGCTTTTAGAGCGAATTTATTCTATATTATAGTATAGGAATTTTAGGAGGGACAGTTTTGGATATCATTGAACTTATACGCTATATCTTTCTTGGCCTGCTTCAGGGTTTCACCGAGCCGATACCCGTTTCATCGAGTGGCCATCTTGTCATTGCACGTGAATTGCTCGGAGTCGAAGCCAAAGGACTTTCCTTTGAAATATTGCTTAATACAGCATCCCTTATCGCAGTCCTCTACATATACAGGGCGGACATCACTGAAATCATCGTCAACTTGTCGCGCTTCATTTTTAAAGGGGCACGTGATGAAGAGGCGGCAGAGGATTTCCGCTATGTCCTCTACCTCATCATCGCCACCATCCCGGTCGGCATTCTGGGTATTCTCCTGAAGGATATCATCGGAGATAACGTCTCCATGCTGACAGTCGGCTTCATGCTGCTTGTCACAGGCCTTGCCCTCTGGTTCATCAAAAATAAGCGTGGTCAGAAGAAGGACGGGGATATCCGCTTCCGGGACGCCATCATCGTCGGGGCGGCGCAGTGTGTGGCACTCATGCCCGGCATCAGCCGCAGCGGCGCAACACTCGTCGGTGCCATGGCGGTCGGCATGAACCAGAAGAATGCTCTGCGTTTTGTCTTCCTGCTCTATATCCCCGTCTCCCTCGGAACAGCACTGATCTCGGTCGACGACCTCGTCAACGATCCGAATCTGTCTGCGTTATGGATCCCTTACCTGCTGGCTTTCATCTCCAGTATGATAGCGACTTATATTGCATTGAAATGGTTGCAGAACATCATGGAAAAAGGCAATCTCGCACTTTTCAGCTACTATTGTTTCGCAATCGGTGCGTTCGCCATCATCTACCATCTCGTTGCATAAAAAAAAGCACTCTGACGAGTGCTTTTTTCATGCCTTTAGCTGACACCGAGCGCGATTTTCGCGTAACGGCTCATTTTATCTTTATCCCATGGTGGGTTCCAGACGATGTTGACTTCAGTCTCTTCCACTTCCGGCAATTCCGAAAGTGCCTGTTTGACTGAATCGACAATCTGCGGCCCCATCGGACAGCCCATTGAAGTCAATGTCATCTCGACACCAGCATTGCCATCTTCATCGAGATGTACGCCGTAGACCAAGCCAAGGTTGACTATATCGATGCCAAGTTCAGGGTCGATCACGTTCTCGAGTGCGCCCATCATGCTTTCTTCCATCATTTTATCCATTTATCTCACTCCTTCCAGAGTATATACTATTAATATATCAAAAAAACCGCACTAGATAAACATAAATGATATGATAGTTTTATGAATATTAACAAGGAGATTTTGCATAATGGAAAAACATCTTATATGTCTCGACCTTGATGGCACATTGCTGACGGACGAAAAAGAGATCAGCCCATTTACCAAAAAGGTCCTGCTCGAACTTAAGAAGAAGGGGCATGAACTGATGATATCGACCGGCCGTCCCTACAGGGCGAGCGAACCCTACTACAGGGAACTGGATATGACCACTCCTATTGTCAACTTCAACGGAGCGTTCGTCCATCATCCAAGCGACCTCTATTTCCGGACGGTCCACGAGGAACTCGATCTCGAAGTCGCCCAGGAGATAGTGCGCCGGGTGCCTGACCTCAACATCCAGAACATCATTGCTGAAGTCAAGGACAACGTCTATCTCCACTATCATGATGAAGTACTCTTTGAAGCCTTCAGCATGGGCAACCCGGAGATAAGGATTGGTGACCTTACTCAGACCATCGAATCGGGGCCGACCACAATACTGATTCAGGCAGAAGAGCCTGAAGTGCCGAACATCAGACAAGCACTTGATGACCTTTTTGCGGATACCATCGAACATCGGCGCTGGGGTGCACCCTACCCTGTAATAGAAATCGTCAAAAAAGGCATCAACAAAGCAGTCGGCGTCAATTATGTTCGTGGCTACATGGGCATCGACCAGAAAAACATCATTGCATTCGGCGATGAGGACAATGATACCGAAATGATCAAATATGCCGAACATGGCGTGGCTATGGGCAACGCCATAAAAGAAATACAGGATGCAGCTGATTATGCGGCAGACACAAACAACAATGACGGCATCGGACAATTTCTGAATGATTTTTTCAAATTACGTCTATAAAAGGAAGGAGCGGTTAATATGAAATTGCTAGTGGACAGCTGTTCAGATATCCCCCTGCAGCAGCTTAAGGAGATGGACATCGAAATGATTCCGTTGCGCATCACCATTGGCGACAACGATTACCATGATCAGTATGAGATTTCGAGCTCGGAAGTGCTGGAAGCCATCACAGAAGGCAAGCGTCCATTGACGAGTCAGGCAAACCCAGAAGATTTCACCAATATATTCCGTAAATATACAAAAAAAGGAGAACCCATCCTATATATCGCATTTTCAAGCGAGCTGTCAGGCACTTATCAGAGTGCCCTGATAGCCCGTGATACAATTATCGATGAGCTTCCGGAAGCGGACATCACAATCATCGACACTAAGTCTGCGAGTTATGGCCTCGGCATGATAATAGAGCGCGCCCATGGATATTTGAAGGAAGATATGGAAAAAGACGTTATGATGGCACAGATAGAACAAGATGTGAAGAACATCCGCCATTTCTTCACAGTCAACGACCTTGATTATCTTGCCAAGGGAGGTCGTCTGTCAAAAGGCCAGGCATTCCTTGGAGGATTGCTCAACATCAAACCACTTCTTCATGTCGAAGATGGGAAACTTGTGCCCCTTGAAAAGCACCGCGGCATAAAAAAGGTGTTTTCAAGCATGACCAAGCACCTCCTTGCCGACAACGTCACACATGAAGTGCATCTGACCCATTCAAATGCGGAATCCCAGGCAGAACAGCTGAAAAAGAAGATACTCGAAGATACAAATGTTTCCGATGTGAAAATTTCAACCATCGGACCTACCATAAGCAGCCATACCGGGAACGGTACTGTGGCAATGTTCTATTTCAATGAAGGAGTGTAAAAATGGCACAAGTCATAATCGTCGGGGGAGTTGCCGGGGGCGCTACAACTGCCGCCCAACTCCGTAGGCTCGATCCGGAAATCGATATTACCATCTATGAAAAAGGCCCGCATATCAGTTATGGAAACTGTGGGATGCCCTATCATGTAGGAGGGGAAGTAGAAAGGCGTGATCAACTCATCGCCGCTACTCCCGAATCCTTCAAGGAGCGCGATGTCATCGTCAAAACACGGCATGAAGTGGTTGGCGTCGATTCGGATGCCAAGACAGTGGATGTCAAAAACCTTGAGGACGGCAATGTCTTTAAAGCACCGTATGACCACTTGGTGCTATCACCTGGGGCCAGTCCCCGGATCATCCCTGCTCTTGAGAATGTCCCTCAGGCATTTGTCCTCCACGCCCTTCATCATATGGACGCCATAAAATCGTATATCGAAGAACATGACATTGATCATGTCGTCGTCGTGGGTGCCGGTTACATCAGCCTTGAAATGGTCGAAAACCTCGTTCAACGCGGCATTCATGTTACGCTCGTGCACCGCAGCAAGAATATATACAAACCCCTTGAGAGCGACATGAGTGATTTCTTCCTGGAGGAACTTCACAGGCACGGCGTGGAAGTGAAGCTCGAAGCGGAAATCGAAAAAGTAGAAGGTGGCACTGCTGCACTGTCGACCGGCGAGGAGATTTCTGCTCCTATGATCATCGCTGGCATCGGCATTAACCCTTCAACCGGATTCTTAGAAGATTCGGGCATCACATTGAATGATTCCGGCCATATATGCACCGATGACCGCGGCCGGACGAATAAAGATTGTGTCTATGCGCTCGGAGATTCAATCGAGACGTTCTATCAGCATGTGGAAGATCGGCGCGTCAACGTCGCCTTGGCATGGGGGGCCCATCGCCTGGCGTTCGTCATCAGCAACCAGATCAGCGGAAACCAAGCCGTACGCTTTGAAGGCCTCCTCGGTACCAACATCATGCGCTTCTTCAATTATGACATTGCAGGTCTTGGCCTATCTGAAGAAGAGTTGAAAGACTACCCTTATTTCACCGTCGACCATACACAAAAAAGCAAAGCAGGATACATGGCAGACAGCAAGCCGATACGAGTCAGGATATACGCCCATAAAAAGGACGGCCGCATACTGCGCGCTTCGGTCGTCGGCACTGAAGGTGTCGACAAACGCATCGACATCCTTGCCGCCCATATCAGACTCGGTGGCTCTGCTACAGATCTCGCCAATATAGAAGTCGCCTATTCCCCACCCTATTCCAGTCCTAAAAGTGTCCTGAACATGGTGGGATATAAAGCCATCGAAAAAATGAATGAATACCGCTGAAAACAAAGACCAGCCGGGCTCCGTAATGGAGCCGGCTGGTCTTTTATTGATCAATCTTCTATCTATTGTCCATGCTGATTACTTTCTTTCCTTTGGCCGGCGCCTTCTTGCGACCAGCCAGACGAAGATGCCGAAGCCTCCGAAGATGAGCAGGCCTGCATATATATAGCCATTGTTCATCCCGGTTTCTTCAATGATGGCATAGAGCTCGCTCTCTTCACGGTCCAATACCGCAAGGAACGCCTCATTCTTCATGTCACTGCCACGGATCAAGTCGCCGATGAGCATACCGCTCAGCATCTTACTTTCATCTTCACCTTCAAAGGGCACTTTTACGTTTTCTGTGGCGGAAGTGCTGTTTATGTTCAATACAAAATCGACGTCTGATGTATAATAGCGCTGCACGAAGTGACCATCCTCATTTTTGATCACTTCGGTCTCTCCTTGGTAGATCTGGGGATGTTTTTGCGTCACTTCATTGATCGCTTCAATCTCATCCACCAGTTCCTGGTCCGTCCATAGATCCATCTGTCTGTGGACAATCGGGATTTCATCGCCGTTCAATGCGATTTCAGTACCATACTGAAACGCGATAGGCCCCTGATAGGCATACAAGTAAGTGGTCAATTGATTGATGCGCGTGCCGGGGAACATATTTGCCTCCACTACATTATGGGTGAACCGCTCACTGAACCAATGGTCTGCAAGAAGCAATGTACCGTCTGTCGGGTAGGCAGGGATTTCACGGTCAGGCTTACTGAAGCCATATGATAAGGCTTCCTGCAGATCATTTGAAGCAGCGTGGTCGAAGCCTTCCAATGTGATATCATCGTCCCCGCTGATTCCATAGGTTGTGACATCTTCAGGCAGAAATTCCTTGGCATCGATGCCATCCTGGATTACCGTCATGCTGAGTCCATCGATATTATAATCCTCAGTGAATTCACGGGCCATTTCCTTGTATCGTTTTTGGTTGTCGGCGTTTTGGAGGTCTATGAATTCTGCATCTATCATACCGTAATAATCCTGTTGGATATCATTCAATACGGGCGCATCAAAAGCTGTATAACCTTCAGCCAAAGTGGCCGGCATATCGACGATGACATCCATACCCCGCTCATGCGCTGCATCTATCAGACTTTTAAACGCTTCCGGTCCACCGAGAGCTTCTTCGATCTCACCATATTCTCTAACGGCATAGCCCAGATAATCATCTTCGGCCCGGTCGAATACAGGAGACAGCATCAAGGCGCTGAACCCCATATCCTTTATGTAGTCCAAGTTGCTTTCGATACCTTGGAAATCACCGCCGAATGGCAATGGTGTTTCTTTCTCGTCAGTTACATTGATATCATTACCGTCATCTCCACTCATGAACCGGTCGACAACGATGGTATAGATTCTGGTGTTGGTTGTCTCTGCAGATGCTGTGTCATAGGTCAAACCGAATGCCATCAACAGCATCGCCATATATATCATAGTTTTCTTCATTGCGATCCTACCTTCTGCTTTTATAGGTTCAGTATACTAGATAACGTTTTAAAAAAGGTTCATTTCAATAAACGTTCACAAATTTCCATGAAAAAAGGCACTCCTAAAGGAGTGCCTCTGCCATTACTGGAACATTGCGCTCAAAGGACCCATCGGCAAGTAGATGCCGAGTGCAATCGTGATGATCAGGAATACGATGAGTCCGATCATAAGATTGCGGCCTGTGCCTTTTTTACGCTGCTTGATGATAGCCATTTCCATCAGGCCGATCGTAACCAATCCAAGAAGGAATTTGATGCCGTAGAGCATCTGGTTGCCACTGCCGAAATCGAGGAACAGCATAAGTCCACTGAATAGGATGATCAGATAGACCAGCCTCAACACCATGTGCAGCGGCTTCGAGTATTTCGATTGGCCATCTGGATAATCGATTGAATTATAAGTGATGAAAAACAGGATGATCGCAAGGACCAGTGCCGTTAAGTGCAGATGTATCACATAAATCTTCCTTTCAAATATGAATCATCAATATTCTATCATATTTAAGAGGAAATTACTTCCCAATATGCGTAGTGAGGGTACCGATGCCATTGATTGCGATGCGCACCTCGTCACCCGGCTGCAGGAATTTCTGCGGATCCATTCCCGCACCGACTCCTCCCGGGGTACCCGTTGCGATGACATCGCCCGGCTCAAGCACGACGAATTTGGAAATTTCCGCAATGAGTTCGTCCAATTTGAGGACCATCTCCTTCGTGCTGCCGTCCTGGCGGATTTCATCGTTCACTTTAGTCACGATGGATGTCTCTTCCGGGTTCGGAAGTTCATCTTTAGTTACGATGAAAGGCCCCATCGGACAGCCACCCTTCAAGCTCTTCGACAAGAAGGCCTGCTTATGCTCCTTCTGAAGATCGCGTGCAGTAATATCGTTGATGATTGTATAGCCATATATATAATCAAGCGCCATTGAACTTGGAACCTTCTCGGCACGTTTGCCGATGACTACACCGAGTTCCCCCTCATAGTCGAGTTGGCTGGTGATATCCTGATGGTTCGGTATCGTTTCCCCATCTCCCACAAGACTCGTCGCCGCTTTGGTGAAGACATAGAGGCTTTGTACCTCATTGTTCATTTCCTCTGCATGCGACTTGTAGTTTCGTCCGAAAGCAATCACATTATTCGGAGGGGTTACAGGCGCTTTGAATGTAATTTCATCGAAAGGCGCTTTATATTGGTCCGGATTTTCGGAAGCTTCCGCTTTTTCCACAAGTTTGCGGACTAATTCCTGGAAGTCGAGTGTATGATATTTTGAGATGCCTTCCAGAAGTGTTTTTGGATATGCTTCTTCCGAGCCGAATGCCTCAAACAATCTTGGCAGGATCCACGCACTCTCTTCACGCTTTACTTTAACGCCGTAATACGTATGGTCCTGATAATAGAATGTTAGAAATTTCATGGAATACGCTCCTCTTATTATGTGTATTTATTATATTATAACATGTCTCTCTCGTTTTTCATGTCATTTTCAGAATTATTCGCAAACAAATACTCGATTCCTTTAACATTATACTTTTCCATGACAGCAGAGAGCACGAGGAGAAAGATGTAGGCTGCTGAAGCAAGCCATATCATGGAAGAAATCTCCATTTCTCCATACATGCGCATGCCAATACCATAGAAGACAAGCATGAACATGATATTCGATAACACATAAAGCGTGACGATGTATCTACCGGCACGGCTGAACACGCCGACGATTCTCGCTGGCAGGACTATAGTGGCATAAGCCAGCAGGAAGAAATAGCCGAGGGCGAGGACAGGGCCACCAAAGTTTTCAGCAAGCAGTCGTCCGCTGTAGCTGCCAAGCGTCAGTACTTGGGCCATCTTCATTGCGATCCCCCCGCCTGCCAGCACGACGAAAAGTACGATGGCCATCACGGGCCCGGCAGCAATCATACGCACAACATCAAGCTTGCCGAAGGAAAGTCCGATGAGCAGCCATGGCAGGACAGTGAATATGAGACCATATAAGCTGCTCAATGCATTCTGTGAAAATATTTCAATATTCATCGCGACAATCGCAAAATAGTCCGTGTCGCGGAAGACGGAAGTGTACTCGCTCACATCCTGCATCGCCGTATAGATGATGTCTGTCGGAGACCCTATATTTGTAAGGAAACCGACAAGTACATTCGTTGTCAGATGTACAGCAAACAAGGCTAAGCCGCTAAACAGCGGTGCGCTCCAGTGCGCCCTCACGAATAATACCGTCACCAGGCCCATCAGCGCCAGGCCGGGAAGGAAATCGAATGCATGGACAAAAAATGTATGCACTATACCCAGGGCCAATAGAAATCCGAGCACCTTGGCCAGATTCCCGACTCCGACCCCTCTATAGGAATGGATGAGATAGCCGCCCAACAGTGCAATCAGAGGGACGACTGCTCCTCCGATGAAGATATCAAGCGCTAGGAAAGTGCTGAGATTGATTCCGTGCAAGTATTCGTATGGGTTCACTGCATCGTAGGGCATCATGAAATATAATCCGTTCATCAGGAGGGCAAGGAACAAGGCAAAGCCAAGTATACTTCTGGCCCTCATATTATCAGTCATCAATTTTAACCGCTCCATACTCAAAGAAATATAGGTATACAGTAACATTTTTATTGAGGGCCTGCATGATGGATCGCCTGTATATGTCCATCTGTGTACGGTAACGATCGATCAGATCATCCACTTCATCCCCCGGACGCAGCCGGTCTGTCTTATAGTCGATGATGACATAGCCCTCCTCCATCTCAAGCAATACATCGACGATTCCCTGGACCATCTGGCTGCTGAAGTCCGAATATCCGATTGCTGCCTGGTTCATGATGAAAGGCGTCTCCGTATATATCTCCAGGCTGTCATCCAACAGCTGGCGCATATCGTCATCAGACATGAAGCGATTCATGTTGATCATCATCTTGTCGCGGTGGGCATCCGTAATCAGAGGGTCTTCTTCAGTATGCACTCTGATCATATCGAGCATGAAATCCTCAAGCGGCCCCTCTTCTATTTTATCCATACCGCTTATTTCATCGTACCGGTTCAGAAGATGCATCATCAATTCGTGCATCATGGTACCAAACACAGGCGCTTCCATCGAGCTGCTCCTGAAATTGGGGGCCCTCAAATTCGGCGTGCGGTCATGCCGGATAACCGCACTATCATCTGGCGGCGTTTCATTCCGCCTTTTTATTTCCGTTACCGATTCCTTATATACGGTGCGCGTCGCCGCCTGATCCGGATAACGGTAAAGGATGCGTTCCTTAAGCAGTTGGTTTCCGCTTGTCTTCAACTGTTCGATGTCATCAAGCGTAATATGCTCCTTCGATTGCCTGACTTCCTTGATTTCTCCGATCTCCGCCATTTCAAGTGTCTGGTTTGGGATCTGATCCAGTACGGGGGCCAGCAGGTCCCTGATGTTCTGGATGGCCAGACGGTCATCTGCATGGACCATGCCGCCTTCATAGCTGAACTTATCCTTCCGTTCATCTTTATAGACAAGTGGAATGATGAGCTGGTGGACTGCACGGGTCAGCGCCACATAGACGAGACGCATCTCCTCACTGATCCGCTCACGGCGGACCATCCGCCTAAGGACTTCCGAATGGATGCTTGGAAGTACTGCCTGATGCTTCGGCATATAGCGTTTGAATGCGATGCCCGCATCAGGGTGCACTGCCGCCTTCCTTGACAGATCCATCATATTCAGTTGGCGATGGAGACCCGCATAGATGACATAGCCGAACTCCAGACCTTTCGATGCATGGATGGTCATGACGCGCAATGTGTCATCTCCATCTGAGACTGTATTCTCCTCCCCGAAATCCTGACCATCTTGGATCATGCGGTGAATGTACGCAATAAAGTCATAAAGTGACAGATGCGACATCTTTTCAAACTCCATGGCTTTTTCGATGAAGCCGTTCAGGTTCGCCCGCCGGGTCAGACCGCCACGCATGCCTGCGAAATATTCCAGTATATTCAGTTCGGCATAGATTTCATCGATGAGTTCCGGCACGCTCATATACCGTGCGTGGGAACGGAACATTTCAAGCGCCTCGCTCAGGATTCCTATCTTTTTCATGACGACTGCAGAGCCTTCATATGTCAACACTGCCTCATACAAGTAATCCTCGTCCGAACGTGCCCGGATTTCAGCAATATCATCTTCCGAAAAGTCGAACATGGGGAGCCTCATTACACCGACGAGATGGTCGTCCTGCAGCGGATTGTCGATGATCGACAGCAGGCTGATCATCGTGCGGATTTCAAGAGTATCCAAGTAACCCGAACGGTTGTTGACAAAAACAGGCAGCTCAGCTGCAGACAGCAGTTTGCGGTACGCTTCATTATCCCGCGTATTGCGGGTCAGAATCACGATATCCTGATAGTCGACGCCTTTCTTCCTGAGCTTGCGGACGATTTCTGCAATATGGAGGATCTCCGCATCACTCCCCGTCCCTTCCGCATTTTCTATAATGTGGCATTCCGATGCCAGCGGTGGGGCATCCAGATAGTTCCCTTGAACAAGCCGATGGGTTTCGTCGTAATCGACTTCCCCGACTTCCTTGTCCATAATACGTCCGAACACATCATTCGTCACATCAATGACTTCCCCCCGTGAACGGAAGTTATGGTTCAGACTGATCAGCCTGCCGCTTCCCGGATTTTTGAAGCGTTCCGCCTTCTCAATGAATAGTGAAGGGTCTGCCTGCCTGAATTTATAGATGGACTGTTTCACATCCCCTACCATAAATAGGTTGCCGTCCTGTTCGTCCCCCGACTTCAGCGATTGTATAATCGCTTCCTGCACACGGTTGACATCCTGATATTCATCGATCATGACTTCCTTGAACTGTGCACGGTAGCGGCGTCTGATGTCACCATCTTCAGCACCCAATATGGCCAGGGCATAATGTTCATAGTCCGAAAAGTCCATTTCATTGCGTGCCCTCTTTTCGCTCTGGAACCGTTCGAGTACTTCCAGTGCGATTTCAATCAATGTGTTCCTTATGCCATTGAGGGGCGACAACTCCTCCTTGACGAGGGAGAAGGTGTAGGCGGGTAGTTCACGTATTTCCTGGTACCGCTTCTTAACCCGGTTCTGGACGTCGAGCAATCGTTTTTTCTCATCTTCATCTTCGATATTGCGGATGAACGCCGAGCGGCCGTCCTTGAGCATATAGAGCGGGAGCTCGACCGGCTCACCGTTGCCGTTGGTCTCCATCGCTTGGCGCACACTCTTCTCAAGTGTTTCCAGCCCGTCAAAGGCATCCCGCACTTGCGTTTCTTTTATGGAAGTGTGTACCGCTGTCCTGTAATGCTCAAAAAGCCGTTCAATATCCGGGTACAGTGCGGCGAGCTTCAGGCTGACATCATGGTTGTGGGAGGCCAGTATGCCCTGAAGATACGCTTCATCCTGATACTGGTCCAGGTTCTCCTCGAGATACCCTCTCGGATCTGGACTCGCCACAGCGGTATGGTACAAATCCCGTATCGTGTTCTGGAGCCCGTCGTTGCTCTTGTCGGATGACAGCATCATAGCCAGCTGGTTGAAATCCGTATCCGCTTTTTTATAATAGGTTTCCAAAACATTCGAAATGGCCTGTTCAAGCCTGATTTTCATTTCGACATCACCCAATGTGCGCATATCAGGCGGCAGTCCGATTGCATTATAGTGCATCTGGATAAGATGTAGGCAGAAGCTGTGGAGCGTCTTGATATGGGCTTCTTTGAGCTTCAGGATTTCTGCATATATGGCCGGGTCGCGCTTATCCTGGTAGGCTGCCTGCAGCGCCGCCTCGATTTTATCTTTCATGTCCCGGGCGCTCATATTGGTGAATGTCGCCACGAACACTTCATCGATGCTGTATTTCCCGCTGAGCACCTTACGGATGATACGTTCGACGAGGACGGTGGTCTTACCGCTTCCCGCTGCCGCCGCCACCAATACATCAGACCCCTCATATTCAATTGCCTCGAGCTGTCTATCCGTCCACTGGACCATCTATGGCCACCTCGCTTTCAAATTCACCTATCGATTCTTCATCATAGGCGCTGACTCTTATATCTTCACGGTTCATCAGAGCATCGATATGGCATGCCGACTTGAAGTCGCACATCTCACAAGGCAGCCTTCCGCCTTCCATCTCCATCGGCGATACGCGGACATCACCACTGTAGATTTTGTCAGTTGCCTCCCGGTACATCCCCAATACGTGCGTCGCATAATGGGTAAACAGATGAGGACTCATATACCGGTGCCGGGTCCGGCCGTTGATCTTCCCATTCTTCGTGACCGATACGGGGAGGTAGCGGCCATATTCCTTGAAATCTTCAAATTCCGACAGCATGCCCTGGATGCCGATGGAACGCTCGTCGATGATGCCGTCATATTCTGGATGCTCGTTGATGAACATCCCGTCTGGGCGCATGCGCTTTTGGCGTTCCGTTTCGACCGTCTCGAGCGAGGCTTCATCATCAAGCGCAATGAGCGGATCACGCACCGGAAAGAACAACATGCTGTTTGGCATTATCTTTTCTTTGCCGAAATGCTCAGGACCATGCTTCATCAGCACGTACATATAGGTGATCATCTGAAGTTCAAGCCCGTTCAATATGCCTGCACGGGATATGCTCCTCGTACTCGACTTATAGTCGATCAGATTGACGTATGCAGAGTCCCCGATGTCATACATGTCGATGCGATCGATCTTTCCGCGCAGAAGGATCTTGTAGCCGTCATCCGACGTCAGCGTCACCGCTTCCATTTCACTGTCTCTGAAGCCGAACGACAGCTCTGCATCCTTTATCTCGTATTCTCCACTCGCTTCCATATCCTTCATGAAGAGTAATAGGCGCATGATGGCATCCCCGGCACGCTTTTTCAAGGACTGGTAGTAGCCTGTGCGCTCGAATATACCGTATTGGATCGCTTTGGAAAACCGTTCTATCCCGTGGTCCACGGCGCGCTCTATAGTCTCTTCCTCATGCAGCAGCGTATAGTCCAGTTGCTTCACGACGTCATACAGCACCTCGTGGTACAAGTTGCCGAGCTCAAGTGGCGCCACCTCATACGGCTTGCGTATCCGGAGCTTCAGTCCATAGCGGCTGAAATGTTGGAATGGGCATCTGAAATACGATTCGAATCTCGACACACTGGCCTTCATCTCATTGGAGTAGAGCGCTTCCGCTGTCTCCCGTGCCAGCGGCTCTGCCCGATTGTCATGCGTAAGGTTACGCCTGAGGCGGGGATAGACATCATGCCAACGTTCCTCGGCCACTATCTGATAGGCCTCAATCCATCCCCTGTACTCCGGCAGCGAAAGGAATGCTTTTGGTCCGTCGACCGGAGCCGTCATCATTTCACGCATCTTAAGATGCAGTAAAGGCTCCATGCTGTCGATCGAAGTAATCAGGCGCCTTGGTGCGAAGCGGTCATATTCATTGGTCTTCCGGTATTCATAGTGCCTGACGCCTGCTTCTCCCGGCAGCAGTTCCGCCATGAAGGGGCTGATCTTGGTGCCGTCCCCTGACGGCAATGTATTCGACCAACTCAAATACAATCCTTCAGTCGCCCTTGTCACACCCAGGTAGAAGACGAAGCGCTCATCTTGGGCCAAAGTCCGGGAGCTCGGTGACAGTTCGATATCGGCATGCTCAAATACCACTTTTTCTTCATCTGTAATGATGTCCGTGCTTGTCGTCTCACGTGGCATGACGTCACGGTTCAAGCCGATCATGAAGATGTACTTTTTGTTCTCCACCTTGGAGAGGTCGAGTGACCCCACCATCACCTGGTCGATGGTTGAAGGCAATAGACTGAACTCTGCATTTTTTAAGCCATCGATGAGCGTTTCATAGAAGATGGTGAAGGAGACTTCTTCATCATCAAAGACGACATAGGCATCATCGAGTAGGCGGATGAACATATTGTAGGCCTGTTCCGTCTCGTCCCGCCTTCCGACTTCACCTGCCGCATCAAGCTGCTCGATCTCGCCGACCAGCCTGTCTGCGATTCCTTCATCAATGATGAAATCATAGATGATGCCGATATAACTGCGCACCGTATCCGCTTCCCTGAATGCCTGATACAATGTTTCAAGCCGTGTCAGCATACGGTTCTTGAAGTCGATCATGCCTGCATGCTCTTCCCCTCTATCGACGCGCCGCACCCCAAAGTCGGTGACTTCAGTCTGATAGCGGAAATGGTCATCATCGAACAGTTGGGTCCCTTCGATGCCGCGTTCCAATATGAAGTTCTCAAGCAGGTCGACATAACCGCGTTCAGCCTCTTCATGCAAGTATCCGGCCTTCAGCACGTTCATGAATGCAGAAGCCTCATAATGCTTCATGTAGCACTCGAGCAGTCCCATCACAAACTGGATGAATGGATGCTTATACATTGGTATCTTGCGGTCTATATGATAGGCGATATCGTAGCGCCTGAACACAGACTGGAGGACGGGTTCGTAGTTAGGATCCCGGTGGAGCACACCTATATCCTTATAGGCCGCTTTTCCCTGAAAGACGAGATCCTCTATTTCACGCGCCACATCGTTGACTTCCTCAGTCACCGTCGGTGCTTCGGTAAAGGTAACGCCGTCATAGTCGAACATCTTCTGATTCTGATCGAAGTAGCGTTCTATCTGGATCAGTCCGGCCCTATCCGAGCGTCTGAAATCTTCACCGAAGTGCGTGAAATCAAGCTTGTTATGCCCCATGTAGTAGCGCAGGCGCTCGATCACCGCATCAGTTTTCCGAAAAAGCTGTTTGTTCGTGCCCTCGTGTGTAAGCAGCAGATTGATCGTCCGCACCCTTGTCTCAAGTGCCTGGATCAATGCAAATTCGCTTTCCGTAAAGTTATGGAAGCCATCTATGTAGATAACGGCATCTTCAAGTGACCGGATCGGCACATCTGAATACAACAGTTCAATGAATTGATCTGCTATGTTGATATCCTCTATCTGAAGTTCGTTGATGCGGTCTTCCCATCTGCGGTAGATCATCTCCAAGTCGTGCATCTTATCGGCGACACGGCCAGGTGGCGCATCTATCCGCTCGAAATCATCAGGCGCCACCCGGTAGGCCCTCAATTCACTCAGCATATCCAAAACCTTATCCGAAAACTTTATGTACTGTGCGCTGTTTTTATAGAAGCGGAGCGCCTGCTTCATCTCATTCATCATCTTGTGGAGCAGCATGATGTGCCCGCCTGACGATAGAGCATCACGCGTCGAATGCCCGGTTTCATTAAACACATGCCACATGAGCCGGGTAAAGCTGAAGACAGCTGTACGCAGGCTGCCGACACCTGGATTCTCCACTGTCGGATTGGTGATTATGTTCTCATACCGCAATGTGTTCTGGGTAGGTGTCACTATATATATGCTGGAGCCAAGAGGCGCCATCTTTGTAATCTGGCCGATTTCATCGAACATCTGCCTGGTCTTCCCTGTGCCGCTCACTCCAGTCCAAATATTGATTCCCATATACTCACTCCTTCAAGTAGACAAAAGACACCCGAATAAGGGTGCCTATCAATCGAAATTAGTGCCAAACCTGTTCAGTGGCCAAAAACGCAACTGCACTTCACCTATGATCTGTTCCCGATCCACCATGCCGAAGTCACGGCTGTCACGGCTGATGGGACGATTATCCCCAAGTACGAGGAATTGATCTTCCGGAATCTCTCCACCTTCCACGTCAAGATCGGAAAGCGTAAAATCATCCATGTAGGAATCCCCTGTATTCACCACATAACTCTCTTCAAGAGGCTCCCCATTTACATATACCTGCTTATCTTCCATCTTCACCGTATCCCCCGGTGTACCGATGACCCTTTTGACATAGGCTGGCCCTGCCTCAGAATTGAAGACGACCACATCCCCTGTTTCATACCCACCGAAATATTCCACGATTTTATTAGCTATGACCCTATCTCCATCTTCGAATGTCGGATCCATACTCAAGCCATCGACCGAGTAGGATACGAAAAGAAAGGATCGGATCAAAACAATCAGGACGACTGATACGAGGATGGCCATCAACCATTCTCCAACTTCCTTCTTCATCCGCTTCCCTCCTATTTCTTAAGTTTACTATTGATATACCTCTGGTACCATTTTGAAAAGAAATACAGCACCACAAGGAAAATGATTGACAGCGTCAACTGCAGCGGCGAAGTGAAGAATGATGTAATATCATATCCGACGATGGACATCAGCAGTATCATAATCGCCTTGGCCACTAGCAATATATATAAGTATACGACTTTTTTTATGTTCGATAAAGCGGCTATAAGATTGATGACTGAACTTGGCGTAAAAGGCAGGGACAGAAGGATCAGCAAAAAGGAGAACCCTTTCAGATCGATGAATTCAAGCATCCCCTCCAACCGCTTATGCCTGTGGATATACTTCTGGGCAGGCGCACGGAGGAAGTAACGGATCGTAAGAAAGACAAGGTAACTGCCGCCGACCGTCCCCGAGTAGCTAAGGAGGAAACCGATTATGAAACCGTAGGAATTGATGTTTATGATAACAATCGCAAAAAGCGGAAGGAACGGCAGGAACGACTCGATCAGTGTCAGAACGAATCCGACTAGGGGTCCGAGTGCTTCCACTTCGGCAAAAAGCGATTCCAAGCCTTCCTGGGTGGTCAAATTCTTAAGTAGGGTTTCAAGTTCCAATACGCATAACCTCGCACATTTAATAAAGGCTATATTACAAAGTAATATAGCCTAATCTTCCACCAATTATATAGTTTTTATCGAAGTCTGTCATTCAATTGTTCTCTCAATGATTCATAACCTGATTTGCCAAGGAGTGCGAACATGTTCTGCTTGTATGCTTCAACACCTGGTTGGTTGAACGGATTGACGCCAAGAAGATAACCGCTCATCGCACACGCCATCTCAAAGAAGTACACCATGCTGCCGAACGTATAGGCATCAAGACGGGGTACTTCCACCATCATATTCGGCACTCCTCCGTCGACATGGGCCAGGATGGTCCCGCGCATCGCCTGATGATTAACTTCATCGACGGTCATGCCTGCGAGGTAGTTCAGACCATCAAGGTCCTGGGATTCTTCTTCGATGGTCAGTTCGCTGAGAGGTGTTCCAATGCTTATGACGGTTTCCATGAGCGTGCGCCGGCCTTCTTGGATATATTGTCCCAACGAGTGCAGATCAGTGGTGAAGTTGGCACTGTGCGGCAAGATGCCTTTGTTGTCCTTCCCTTCACTTTCACCAAACAGCTGCTTCCACCATTCTGCAAAATACTTGAGCCGCTCATCATAGTTGATCAGCATCTCCACGTTATAGCCTTTGTCATAAAGGGCGTTCCTCACCACAGCATATTGGTATGCAGGGTTCTTTTCAAGCGCCGGTTCAGCCAGTTCCTCCATGGCGTCGGCAGCGCCCTGCATCATGGCATCGATATCTATGCCTGAAGCGGCGATCGGCAACAGTCCGACTGCAGACAATACCGAGTATCTGCCACCGACATCATCCGGAACGACGAACATTTCATAGCCTTCTTCACGAGCGAGTTTATTCAAGGCGCCCTTCTCCTTATCCGTAGTGACATAGATGCGGCCCTTTACATCACCATGTTTTTCCTCAAGGAGCTGCTTGAAGATGCGGAATGCGATTGCCGGTTCGGTCGTCGTGCCTGATTTGCTGATGACGTTGATCGAGAAATCCTTGTCCTCAAGATAGGTTTTCAATTCGTTCATGTAGTGGCCAGACAGGTGGTGGCCGGCAAATATTATTTCCGTCCCCTCATGTGAAAAAGTCGGCTTCAGCATTTCGATTGCTGCTTTGGAACCCAAGTATGAGCCGCCGATGCCGATCACAAGCAGGACGTCGGAATCTTTCTTGATTTTCTCGGCAGAAGCTTTGATGCGTGAAAATTCTTCCTTATCGTAGTCTTTCGGCAGCCCGACCCAGCCGAGGAAGTCGCTGCCAGCCCCCGTCTTGTCATGGATCATCTCATGCGCTTTTGAGACGAAAGGAGCAAGATTTTCAATTTCTTCCTGGTTCATGAACCCTGCAGCATTGGAATAGTCAAATTTGATATGTGTCATAGTAGCCTCCAGAATATTTTATCCTTCGTTACTATTGTAGATAAAACACAGCGCGTTTTTCAATCAATTTGTCGCATCGCTCCGATTCTGGCTCTTCCCGGGATCAGGCCGGCTATCTTTTCGCCCTGCCCGGCATGCATGAGTTCGACGATCCGGCTGCCGACTATGACGCCATCGCAATGCGCACCAATCTCTCTAGCCTGCTCCCGCGTCTTGATGCCGAATCCGGCACACACAGGGACCGGGCTCACCTGGCGCACAGCTTCCAGATGCGCACCCAATGAATCATCGAAGCCATCCCTGACACCGGTCGTACCATTGACCGTAACGGCATAGACGAAACCTTCCGCCGTCTCGAGCACTTCTTCCATGCGTGCTTTTGAACTGGTCAGCGTGACGAAGCGGATCAGTGCAACATCTGCATCCTTCAACGGTGTTTCGAATTCTGCCGATTCTTCATAAGGGACATCCGGGATGATCACGCCTGAAATGGCCGCTTCTTTACACAGCGTGGCAAAATGTTTGACGCCAAGCCGCAATACCGGATTCGCATAAGTCATGACGACAATCGGAATGTTCACTTCATCTTTAAAGCCCGCAACCGCCGTAAGCACATCCTTCAATATGACACCTTCTGCCAATGCCCGCTTTCCGGCTTCCTGTATCGCCGGACCGTCCGCTACTGGATCGGAGAACGGGATTCCGAGTTCAACGATGGAAACACCGGCCGATTCGAGCTGCAGTATCTGATCTTTAAGGTTCGACAGCCCACCGTCTCCAGCCATGATATACGCGATGAACGCCTTATCCCCAGCTGCTTCCAGATGTTCAAATTGTTGTGCAATGCTTTTTCTGCCCATTAGTATCCACCTTCCTGACGTGCTTTGATTTCTGCTACATCCTTGTCGCCACGTCCAGATAGACATATGACGAGGATTTCATCACCGGTCATCTGACCGGCCATCTTGATCGCATGCGCTACCGCATGGGCACTCTCAAGTGCTGGTATGATGCCTTCTTTATGGGATAGTATCCTGAATGCCTCCAATGCTTCCCCGTCTGTAATATGGGCATATTCTGCACGGCCGATTTCTTTCAGATGGCTGTGCTCCGGGCCGATACCGGGATAGTCGAGCCCTGCCGAAATGGAATAGGCCTCCTGCACCTGACCTGCTTCATCCTGTAGCAGATGCATCTTGGCACCGTGCAAGATACCAACGCTCCCCTCATTCAGAGAAGCCGCATGGTGGTCTGTCTCTATGCCGTCGCCGGATGCTTCCACACCAACAAGGCGGACATCCTCATCATCTATAAATGGATGAAACATGCCGATCGCATTGCTTCCGCCGCCGATGCACGCCACTATCGAATCAGGCAGGCGCGCTTCCTTATCCAGCATCTGACGCTTCGTCTCCTTGCCGATTACGGATTGCAGATCACGCACGATCATCGGGAATGGGTGCGGCCCCATCGCTGAACCCAGAACGTAATGGGTATCCTCCACGTTGGCGACCCAGTATCTGAGGGCTTCGTTGACCGCATCCTTCAGCGTTCCCCTGCCCTGATCGACACTGACGACCCGGGCACCGAGCAGTTCCATGCGGAAGACGTTTGGTTCCTGGCGCCGTATATCTTCTTTGCCCATGAAAATGACGCAATCCAGATCAAGCAGTGCACAGACCGTCGCTGTTGCGACACCATGCTGGCCGGCCCCTGTTTCTGCAACCACTTTCCTTTTCCCCATCCTTCTGGCAAGCAGCGCCTGACCGATCGTGTTGTTGATCTTGTGTGCACCGGTATGGTTGAGGTCTTCGCGTTTAAGGTAGATCTTCGCCCCTCCTGCATATTCTGAAAGCCTTGCGGCATGGTAGAGCGGCGATTCCCGTCCCACATAGTTTTCCAGGTAATGGCTCAGTTCCGCTTGGAATGCTTCATCATGCTGCGCATCTTCATAGGCTTCCGTCAATTCTTTGAGGGCGTGCATAAGGGTCTCTGGCACATAGCGCCCTCCGTATTCTCCGTAATGGCCGTCAGCATCGGGCTGAGTATAGATTTTTTCCACTTTCATCTCCACCTTTCATTGTTCTGATCAATTCAAATATCTTATCTTTGTCCTTCACGCCATGTGTCTCGACGCCACTTGATACATCGACGGCTGCGGGCGCAACCACATGTTGTGCTTCCTTGATGTTGCCTGCATTGATGCCGCCGGCGAGCACCAGACGGGAATGGTCGAGCGCCCTACCCTCGAGTGCCGACCAGTCAAACTGTCGTCCGCTCCCTCCACGGTATTCTGCCGGTGGGCTGTCGATGAGTATATGGCAGGCGTCATACCGGAACATTTCTGCAATGGGCATACTGCCGATGGAAAACGCTTTGATCACTGGCATTTTCAAGCCTGCAGTATATGCACGCGACTCATCCCCGTGCAACTGCACATAATCGAGGCCCACCGTTTGATGGATATGTTCGATATATTCAGCCGGGGCATCGACGAAAACACCCACGCATTCGACTCTGCCTCTAACTGCTTCCGCCATTTTTTTAGCCGCGTTGATGTCGACTTGACGAGTACTGGGTGCAAACACGAATCCGATCATATCGGCTCCTGCTTCTGCAGCCCATCTGGCTGCTTCGACCGTCTGGATGCCGCATATCTTAATCTTCACCTACAGCACCCCTTTCAGGGCGCGGATTGTTGTGGCCGGGTCCTCTGCAGCCATCAACGTCTCCCCAACGAGTAGTGCTGCGGCACCGGCCACCCTCATCCGCCTGCCGTCTTCTGTTGTACGGATGCCGCTCTCAGCGATGAAGTGCACCGGATGATGACCATATGCTTCAAGCAGTTTTTCTGTATTTCCCAAATCCACTTCAAATGTCTTTAGGTTGCGGTTGTTGATGCCGATGAGTGCGGGCTGAATCTCCAATGCGCGCTCCATCTCTTCTGCAGTATGCACTTCCACTATGCATTCAAGGCCATAACTGGAGGCATATGCAAACAGCCGCGCCAGCATTTCGTCGTCCAACGCTGCCACAATCAGAAGGATGATGTCAGCTCCATGCCGGTATGCCCGGTCGATCTGCCGCTCGTCTACGATGAAATCCTTGTTCAGTAGAGGCAGCCCGACCACTTCCCGGACCGCTTCAAGGTCCGCCATTGACCCTTTGAAATATTCAGCATCGGTCAACACTGAAATGGCATCCGCACCGCCTGCTGCATATTTCTCTGCCTGTTCATCAGGCTTCATCCCGATATTGATGTCCCCTTTCGACGGGGAGGCCCGCTTCACTTCCCCGATGATGCCCATCGTCCCGGCGGTGTCAAGCCGATCCTTCAAGGAGATGGGCGTTCTGTCCAATATCTTTTCCTCGGCGGTGAGGCGTGTCATTTCCCGCCGTTTATATGCAATGATGTCATCTAATATTGTAGTCATTCAAAGTCCTCCTCTTTTTGAATACGTGACGAGCCGGTTGAGTTTGGCCAGGGCATGTCCAGATGAAATGCTTTGCCGCGCCATTTCGATGCCTGTCTGCACGGAGTGGGCCTGTTTGGCGCAGTACAGCCCGATGCCGGCATTCAGCAATATCGTGTCGCGCTGGGCTGGTGTCGCTTCATCAGTCAATACGTCCTTCAGAATCTGCGCATTCTCTGCACTGCTGCCGCCGTTGATTTCTTCCCGTGTATAAGAGGGGAGGCCGACCGACTCCGGAGTGAAGGTCATATCTTCGATTTTTCCGTCATCTAGTATGGTCATATGATTTTCACCGAGCAGCGAGGCTTCGTCCATTCCGCCCGCCCCATTGATGACTACCGCTCGGCTCCTTCCAAGTCTTTTCAGCACTTCTGCCATCGTCCTCACCTTATCCTGCCGATAGACACCGAGAAACTGGTAATCGAGTGCCACCGGGTTGATGAGTGGCCCGATCAGATTGAATATCGTCGGCACTTTAAGGTCGTTACGCACTTTCATGATGCGTTTGATCTTTGGATGGACATGGGGAGCAAAAAGAAAAGTGATGCCATTGTCATCCAACAGATGATCGATATCACGCGGCTGAAAAGACAGCGATACGCCCAGTTCCGCCAACACATCCGAGCTCCCGGTCCTGCTTGTGACGCTTCTGTTGCCGTGCTTCGCAACTTTTACGCCTGCTCCTGCGAGGACGAAGGCGGAGGTCGTCGAAATGTTGAAGCTGTTGGAACCATCCCCGCCTGTCCCGCAGTTATCCATGACACCTGGAACATCGCGCAGTATGGGCATGGCATGTTTCCTCAACACCTCCACAAGCGCCGTAATCTCGACCACGGTCTCCCCTTTGGCTTTCAAGCCCATCAGAAAGGCCGCTATTTCACTGTCGCTCACTTCGTCTGTCAGCAGTATGGAGACTGCCTCTGCCATTTCCCTGCCGGTCAGATCGGCGCGTTCCGATAATTTTGCCAAGTGTGCCTTCATGCTGCCGTAATGTGTTCTTGCCAGTACTTCTGCCATCATATTTTTCCCTCCCTAAAATAAAAAAACTCCATAGACCTATTGTCTATGGAGGACGATTCACCGCGGTGCCACCTCGCATTGGGCGGACTCGCCACCCCTGCTCTTGCCGCGTAACGTGTGGCAGACGGATGCATGCTGATCAGGCCCATTCATCGACGTTGCATGGACCGGTTTCCAGCTCCCCCGGTTCTCTGTACCATGCAGTACGCCACTACTTGTTCTGATATGCATCTTCTTCAATTTTTAAATACAAAAAGCTCCCCTGTCACTGTAAAAAGGACGGGGAGCCGTGGTGCCACCTTTATTGATCGGTCAAGCCGATCCGCTCAAGATGCAGCATAATGCTGCATCTTCCATGTAACGTTGGAAATACGCCGGGGATTTAATCGTCCACCGGTTGCACAGAAGTCCATTCACACTGCCATTGCACCGGTTCACACCACCCACCGGCTCTCTTTTGCAACTTGGCAATTGCTACTTGTCTTCATCAATCAAAGTGATTCATTTAATTGAAAATCATATTACTACAATCAAATTATGATTGCAACCCTATTTCTGAATTATTTTATGAGTCCAATTATTTCTCCACATCTTTGAACTCATCTTTTATGCAGTTCATCGCTTCCTCCAGGACAGATCTCGGAGAAGGGACGCATATCCTCTGGAACCCTTCCCCCTCTTTGCCGAAGTTACTGCCGTCCTGCAGCAGGACATTGGCCTTATTGTAGATGCGGTCATGCACTTCCTCATCCGACAGGCCATAACCGCTGAAATCCATCCACAGCACATACGTGCCGGCAGGGTGCTCCACTTTAACGGTTGGCATTTCTTCTTTCAGGAAATTGATGACGAAATCTATATTGCCATCGATATATTCCCTCACCTGTTCCAGCCATTCATCTCCCTCATTATATGCTGCAATCAAAGCAGATACAGTGAATGGACTCGGCATGCTCGTCCCCTGAGCCTCCTTGAACTGCTGCCTCTTTGCCTCATCGGTGATGACGACATTAGTGCAGTGCAGGCCGGCCAGATTGAATGTCTTGTTTATCGCAGTCATGGAGATGATGTGATCTGTATGATCAGACGTTTTCGCAATCGGCGTGAATGTTTCCCCGATGCGTATCAGATCTCCATGGATCTCGTCGGCTATGATGATGACGTCATTCTCCCGGCAAATTTCAGATAACCGCTTCAGATCTTCTGGACTGAATATGTTACCCGTCGGGTTATGCGGACTGCACAGGATGAACATGGTGACATCTTCCTTTTTGGCAAGGACTTCGAAATCATCGAAGTCGATATGATGATGCCCTGCCTCATCCCTGATAAGCGCGTTGTTCTCCACGACACGCCCATTGCCTTCGACAGCTGCAGTGAATGGTGGATAGACAGGCCGTTGTATGATGATGCCGTCACCCGGCTTCGAATAGGCTTTGACGGCGACATTCAATGCATGGACCGTGCCCGGGGCATAAATTATTTCTTCTTTATTTATAGTCCAGTCGTATCTATCTGAAAACCATTTCTGTATCGCTTCATAATAAGCATCCGGGGCTAATGTATAACCGAATATTTTATGATCGACGGTTCTGTGCAGCGCATCGATGATCGGCTCCGCCACCTGAAAATCCATGTCGGCCGTAAATAATGGGATGGTGTTTTCATCGTAGTGGTCCGTCATCCCCATTTCCTTGAGCAGCTCGCCACCATCCCATTTTATGGCATATGTTTCCCTTCTATTTACAGGTGTATCAAAATCATATTTCATCAAAATCGCTCCTTGTCGTAATTCTATTATCACTCATCCTTTAATTATAACGCTTCAAAAGATCAGTTTGAAACAATTGAATTGAAGAGCCCTTCAGTCTTGCCATCTGACGCACGGCTCACAATCGAATTGGCTCATCGACTGCCTTGATCAACTGATTTTCCACATCACTCAGCATGCTCAGTCACTTTTCAACGAAGCAACCATCTATTCTACAGATTTGTCTGTTCATTTGGTATAATGGAACGTAATAGTTACCTCTACTTAGATTACAACTCTCCGTTGCTGTATCCTTCTATACACTGACTGGAAGCACCTAGTCGCTTTTTTTCGCTGCTCTGAACATCTCGGTTGTAATTCTCATCACGCCTTCATTGAAGACACGTTCATATATCATGCCGAGCCGCTCTTCAGTGATATCCTCTTCATTTTCGACCCAACGCTGATACATGCCGATCATTCCAGATACATGGTATTCAATGATGTATTCATAGTCTGATAGCTCCTGGATGCCGATATCGCCTGCAAAATCCAATATCACCCGCCTGAAGCGCGCCTTCAGTTCATACTGGAAGCCGGGGTCTCCCTCCGGCCCCAGCAATATGGCGATGCGCGCCCTGTTTTCCCTGATGCAATGGGAAACATTCTCGAACGATCTCTCAAGGGGGGTGTGGTCATCACTGAGCATCTTCAAACGCTCGATGATGGTTTCCTCACTTGGCAGGAGCAATTTCTTCTCCGTCTCCAGCACTTCGTAGACGTCTGCAAAATAAGTGTAGAATGTCCCACGGTTGTATCCAGCGAGGTCCGTGATTTCCTTGACGGTAATCTTATCAAGAGGCTTCGAGACGTACAAGGTCCAGAATGCTTCAACGAAATTATGACGGGTTTCTTCTTTACGACTTATTTTGGACATAATATTTCCTCCTTTCCAACACTCCTCATTGGATTGTAGGTTGAATCATATATATAATTTAACTAATATTGTCATAGTACAACACGTTGTCGGGTTACAATATACATCTCATATTATACAGGAGTGAAGCCACTTGAAGCTAGCCGATTTTTCAATAAAAAGACCAAAATTCACCATCGTCATCATGATTATACTCATCCTTCTCGGAGCCGTTTCCCTGACCAGACTGCCACTGCAGCTGCTGCCGAATGTCCAACCGCCAATCGCTGCAGTGGCGACCAGCTACCAGGGGGCTGGACCTGAAGAAGTGATGAAAGATGTGACGAAGCCGCTCGAGGCAGAACTTTCTACAGTCAGCGGTTTGACTAATATATCCTCCCAATCGCAGGAAAGTTCTTCTGTCGTCCTTCTTGAATTCGGATACGACATGACGATAGATGAAGTCGAAAATGAAATCGTACGTACGATAGAAAATACAAGCCTACCCGAGGAGGCAGGAGATCCATCCTTCCTGGAGTTCGACATTACGATGCTCCCGAGCCTGACTCTTGCCGTATCCTCTGACAATAAATCAGTCAGTGAGTTTCAGGGTCAGGTTGAGGATCTCATCAATGAACTCGAAAACATCAATGGTGTGGCCTCGATCAGTGAAACTGGCAGCATTACTGAAGAAATTTCAGTAGCGCTCGATACCGAAGCACTCGAGAAGTATCAGCTGAGCCAAAGCGATGTGGCCAACATCATTGAAGCCAATAACATTTCTATACCGAACGCCACAATCGTCGATGAAGAAGAAAAAGAATCCATCACAACCCGGACGGTAAGTGAGATCGACGGAGTCGAATCACTCGAGGAACTGGTCTTGGCGGATCTGCCTGAAGGCGCCGGCACACTCACTCTCGATGATGTAGCAGATGTCGCCATAACGGAACAGGATGACGCTGTCATCACCCGCCTGAACCAGGAAGACGCTATGCAGATTGAAATGAGTCTTGCATCCGATGCGAACGCATCGACCGTCAACGGGGAATTCCAATCTGTCCTTGACGAACAGCTCGACAAGGAAGAATTTGAGGACCTCAATGTTGAAACGCTATATGATGAAGGGGAGTATATAGACCTCGCCATCAACAGTGTCTACCTATCATTGATAAGCGGTGCAATACTTGCGATGATTGTCCTTTTCGCATTCCTGCGCAATTTGAAATCACCACTCATAATCGGTATTGCCATACCGTTTTCCGTCATCACTACATTTGCTCTTTTGTTCTTTACGGACATCAGCATAAACCTGATGACGCTTGGTGGCCTGGCACTCGGCATCGGTATGCTCGTCGATAACGCCGTCGTCGTCATAGAAAATATATACCGCCATCTGTCGATGGGTAAGACACCGAGGCAAGCAGCAAGTGTGGGGACGAAGGAAGTGGCTGGTGCCATCACCGCTTCTTCAATGACTACAGCAGCAGTCTTCCTGCCTGTTGTCTTCGTCAGTGGCCTAGTCGGCCAACTGTTCACGCCATTTGCTGTAGCCGTAGTATTCAGCCTGTTGGCTTCACTTTTTGTCGCCCTGACCGTGGTCCCGATGCTGGCCAGCCGCATTCTGGATGCACCGGATGACAATGAAGAAGAGAAAAGACGGGACCGCCGTTATATGAAAGGGCTCAGGAAACTGTCCCACTGGTCACTCAACAATCGCCTGACAGTCCTCATACTGACAGCGCTGATCCTTATAGCCGGCGGCATTGGCATCTATATCCAAGGCTTGGATCTTTTGCCGGAGAGCGATGAAGGTACGCTGACGGTTGAAGTGGAAATGCCGCAGGATGCCATCCTTTCCGAAACAGAAGAGACCATTAAGCTTATAGAAGAAAAATTTGAAGATTATCCGGAAATCGATACCTATATGAGCACCATCGGCTCCACTTCTACGATGAGTCCGGTTGATGAGAGCAACGTCGGCAATATAATGGCTACTTTAGTCAGCCCGGGTGAACGCGGCATGACGACCAATGAATTCATTAGCGACATAGAAAATGAAATTGAAAGCGTCAATTCTTCCGCCGACATCAGTGTCAACCCGATGTCTCAGGCAGGTACAGGCTCTGATCCAAATACACTTGCGCTGAATGTTGCAGACGAAGATCCGAAAAGGCTCATGGAGTCTGAGGAGACCATCATAAAAGCATTGGAAGATGACGCTGATATCGACAATGTCACTTCAAGCCGCGAAAACATGTCCCAAGAACTCCAAGTACGTGTGGACCGTGCAGCAGCCAGGGAAAATGATCTGCAGCCTGCAGAAATAGGCTCAGCAATCTACGAGGCCACTAATGGAGTCCCGGCCTCCACCGTCGACGAAGGCTCTGAGTTCCTGACGATCAATGTCAAATACCCAGACGACGTCACAAGTAGCATTGAGGCCTTCAAGAACATCCAGATTGCAAATAGCCAGGGCGAATATATCGCAGTGGAAGATGTCGCTGAATTGGAAGAAGCAGAGATGCTCTCCCTCATCAACCGCGATGACCAGAAGGAAACGACGGAACTCACTGTTTCATATAAACCTGAAATGAGCCTCAATGAGGCAGGCAGTCATGTTGAGAGCATCATTGAGGATACGGATTTCGCAGATGAAACAGAAACGTCAATCGGTGGGGATCTGGAGATGCTGAGTGACGCAATCCCTCAACTATTGCTTGCGATAACGCTCGGCATCATCTTCATCTACCTTGTAATGGTTGCCCAGTTTGAATCCTTCAAACACCCATTCGTAGTTATATTCTCATTACCGCTCAGTATCATTGGAGTGATGTTCTCATTGATCATCACAAATAATCCATTGAGCGTCATTGCCGTGGTGGGAGTCATCCTGCTGCTCGGTATAGTGGTCAACAACGCCATACTGCTGGTCGACTACATCAATCAGCAGAAAGCCAAAGGCATGACCACGCTCGAATCGATCGAAAAGAGTGTCCAGGACCGTTTCCGCCCGATAGTCATCACGGCGCTGACGACCGCACTCGGTATGCTGCCGCTTGCACTTGCCATTGGTGAGGGGGCAGAACTCATTGCACCGATGGGCATCGTAGTAATAGGTGGTCTGATCAGCAGTACGTTCCTGACGCTGTTCATCATTCCAATCATCTACAGCTACTTTGATTCTGAAACACGCAAGATGAATAAAAAGTACATGACACCGGACGGTGAAATCATCACCCAAAGAGAGATTGATGCACAAAAACGTAAAGAAGAAGCTGCTTCGTCAGAAGATGAATATGGCTATACTTCTGATGACGACGTTCCAGAAGACGGCGATGAAGCGCCGAACGTTCAGGAAGACACCCCACCGCGGGATACATCCGGAAATGATAGGGACTATATCAAAGAGATGGAGTCGCTCATCAACAGGATGAAAAATGACAGAAGAAAATAAGCATACAAAAAAACGATTGCCTGTTTAGGGCAATCGTTTTTTTATTGATGACGCTCAGGCCCATCCCCTGAACCTTACTGCTTCTGATACGCGTCTTATACCTAACGTGTAGGCCGCGAGCCTCATGTCCATCTGACGTGATTGGTGCAGGTTATATATGGCTTCAAAAGCAGTTGTCATCTTACCTTCCAGCAGCTGCCTTATTTCTTCTTCTTCCCAATAGAAACCTTGTTTATTCTGCACCCACTCAAAATATGATACCGTCACACCGCCGGCTGAGGCAAGGACATCCGGAATGATCAGTACACCTTTTTCAGTCAATATTCGCGTTGCTTCCTCCGTAGTGGGGCCATTGGCTGCCTCACAGATGATTTCTGCCTTAATATCCCAGGCATTGCTTTCAGTAATTTGATTTGCGATTGCTGCTGGAATGAGGACGTCGCAGTCCACTTCGAGCAATGCTTTATTTGTAATGGATTCTGCAGGTAGTTTTTCCGCCAGATTAACTTTCCCCCGGTTTCTCAGCACATAATCGATATCTATTCCTTCAGGGTTATAGAGGGCACCTGAAGATCTTGATATTCCGATGATCTTTGCACCTTTATCATGCAACATCTTTGATATGTAACCTCCAGCATTGCCAAATCCCTGTATGACGATGCGTGCATCCTTCATGGATATACCCACCTTCTCCATGGCCTGCTCAACACACATCACCGCACCCATTGCGGTCGCTGTTTCGCGTCCTTTCGATCCTCCGACTGCAAGTGGCTTGCCTGTGATGAATTCGAATGGATCGTCGGAGTGCTTCACGCTATATTCATCCATCATCCACGCCATCGTTTGCGCATCCGTATAGACATCAGGAGCCGGAATGTCCTTTGTCGGCCCTGCAATCTGAGAAATCGCCCTGACATATCCACGGGAGACTTCTTCTTTTTCCCTACTGCTCATATTCCTTGGATCGCAGACCACCCCACCTTTGCCACCGCCGTATGGTATATCTACAATGCCTGCTTTTAGTGTCATCCACATCGCAAGGGCAATGACTTCTTCTTCCGTGACATCAGGATGGAAACGGACGCCACCTTTAGTTGGGCCCGCGGCATCATTATGTTGGGCACGGTATCCGGTGAATACTTTTACAGAACCGTCATCCATTTTTACAGGTATACGCACTTTGAGCATCCTGAGCGGTGCTTTAATCAATTCGTACATTCCTTCATCGTATCCAAGATTATCCAATGCCTTATAGATGACTGATTGTGTTGATGTAATCAAATTCGAGGTTTCTGTCATGATCAGTTCTCCTTTTTCTCTTTCACCCTATTTTATGGCAAACTGAGTTAGACTCTCATCACACACATATTTCAGGTGAATATTCGAACATTCATAATAATACAAAAAATTCAATAAATCAACATTTTTATGAATATCCATACAAAAGAGGCCGGACAGATTATCTGTCCGGCCTATCCTTTATTGGTGTCTATTCTATGCCCAGCCTCTGTAGCGCGCAGCCTCGGCTGTTCGTTTCAGACCTATGATATACGCTGCAAGCCGCATGTCGATATGGCGGTTTTCATGCAGGTCGTAGATATCATTGAATGCTTTTTTAAGCTTGATTTCAAGCTTTTCATTGACTTCATCTTCATCCCAATAGTAACCTTGGTTGTTTTGGACCCACTCGAAGTAGGAAACCGTAACACCACCGGCTGACGCCAATACATCAGGCACGATGAGCTTGCCGTTATCAGTCAAGATTTTCGTCGCTTCTTTAGTGGTCGGGCCATTGGCCGCCTCACAGATGATCTCCGCTTTAATATCGTCTGCATTATCTTCTGTGATCTGGTTTGCAATCGCAGCAGGTATGATGACATCACAATCGATTTTGAAGAGATCTTTACCAGGCAATGCATCATCGAACAGATTCGTCACTAGGCCGAAACTGTCGCGCCGATCAAGCAGATAATCGATATCCAGGCCCTCTGGATCGTGCAACGCACCATTGGCATCCGAAATGCCGACGATTTTAGCGCCCCTGTCAAACAGGATTTTTGAAAGGAAACTTCCGGCATTACCGAAGCCTTGAATGACTACGCGAAGATCTTTCAACTCCATGTTGCGTTTCTCCAAAGCCTGTTCCAGACAGATGATGACCCCCATCGCAGTCGCACGGTCACGCCCTTGGGAACCACCGAGGACGATTGGCTTACCGGTAATGAAACCAGGAGAGTTGAATTCGTCAATCATGCTGTATTCATCCATCATCCACGCCATGATCTGGGAGTTCGTAAATACATCAGGTGCCGGAATATCTTTTGTAGGCCCAACAATCTGAGAGATTGCACGGACGTAGCCACGGCTTAAACGCTCTACTTCCTGGATGCTCATCTCACGCGGATCACACACAATTCCGCCTTTACCGCCACCATAAGGTAGATCGACGATGCCTGATTTCAAGGTCATCCACATTGAAAGTGCCACAACTTCCTCTTCATTAACATCCGGATGGAAGCGTATGCCGCCCTTAGTCGGTCCAACAGCATCGTTGTGCTGGGCACGGTAGCCGGTAAATACTTTAACTGAACCATCATCCATGCGCACCGGGATGCGCACTGTCAAAAGACGCATCGGCTCTTTGATCAGTTCATACATACCCTCATCAAAACCGAGTCTATCCAAAGCCTCATGGATGATCGCTTGTGTGGAAGTGATAAGATTTGATTTCTCTGACATTTTTATCCGCCTCTTTTTTTGGAACTGTTTTCATAATCATTGTACCATATTCGTTACTATTTAAAAGCGTTATTTCCAAGTACTATTTTGCCAGCACTTTTTTGATTTGAACGATGGCCCAGTCGAGATCTTCCTGGGAGATGATCAGTGGAGGTGCAAAGCGGATGACTGTTTCGTGAGTTTCTTTGCAGAGCAGTCCGAGCTCTTTTAGTTCTTCGCAATATGGTCTTGCCGCTTCAGTCAGCTCGACACCGATGAAGAGTCCACGACCGCGCACTTCCTTGATTACAGGATTATCGATTTTTTCCAGTTCTTCTTTGAAATATTCACCGAGTTCGCGTGATCTTTCAACGAGGTTCTCATCATTCATGACATCAAGCGCCGCTTCCGATACTGCACAAGCAAGCGGGTTCCCCCCGAATGTGGAGCCGTGGGAACCTGGATTGAACACACCAAGTACTTCTTCGTCGGCCAATACGCAGGAAATCGGGAAGACACCGCCACCGAGTGCTTTACCGAGGATATATACATCCGCATCCACATTGTCCCAGTGCGTTGCAAAAAGCTTACCGGAACGGCCAAGGCCTGCTTGGATTTCATCTGCCACAAAAAGTATGTTGTTTTCATCGCAGACTTCGCGTACCGCCTTCAGGAAGCCTTCAGGTGGTATATTGATGCCCGCTTCACCTTGGATCGGCTCCAGCAGGATTGCTGCAGTGTTTTCAGTGATCGCTTCCTTGATTTGGTCGATATCACCGAAGTCAACGAGTTTGATGCCGTCGAGCAACGGACCGTATCCACGGCGGTACTCCGGTTCAGAAGAAAGCGATACTGCTGCCAATGTACGGCCATGGAAGTTCTGGTTCATGGCGATGATTTCCGCTTTATCATCTTCTACACCTTTTACATCATACGCCCAGCGGCGCACTGCTTTGATTGCCGTTTCCACAGCTTCGGCACCGGTGTTCATCGGTAGGGCCATTTCCTTGTCGGCGAGCTTACATACTTTCTCATACCAAGGTCCTAGGCGATCTGAGTGGAACGCGCGGGAAGTGAGCGTCAGCTTGTCCGCCTGGTCTTTTAAGGCCTTGATTATCTTAGGGTGTCTATGCCCCTGGTTGACTGCGGAGTATGCACTCAGCATGTCCAGATATTCATTGCCTTCAGGGTCCTTCACCCATACGCCTTCAGCCTCTGAGAGTACGATTGGTAGAGGATTGTAGTTTGGTGCTCCGTATTGTTGTGTCTGCTCGATAATTTCCTGTGATCTAGTCATTCTATCTTCCTTTCTTAAAAAGGCGGGTAAGCCCCCGTTCACTTTTTGTAATTTTCATAATCATGCTGCCAAATTGCATTATAACATTTCAGAAGTCGTTTTGCCTTGCATATGAAGAGTCAAGTAGTCCGGACCACCCGCTTTAGAATCCGTACCGGACATTTTGAAACCACCAAAAGGTTGGTAGCCGACGATGGCCGCAGTACATCCGCGGTTGAAGTATAGATTTCCTACATGGAAATCTTCACGCGCCTGTTCGATGTGGTGGCGGTCCGTTGTGAATACCGCTCCTGTCAGGCCGTAGTCTGTTGCATTGGCATATTCGATAGCCTGATCGAAATCCTTGGCTTTTGTAAATCCGACCACTGGACCGAATATTTCTTCCTGCATGATGACCGCATCATGCTTAAGGTTTGAGAAGACGGTCGGGTGGACGAAATGTCCCGTTTCATTTTCAGTTTTGCCGCCGATCTCCAATTGGCCTTCTTTCTTACCGATTTCGATGTACTTCGAAATCTTTTCAAGGGAGGCATCATCGATGACTGGTCCGACATTCACATCCGCTTCCGGATTACCCACTTTCAGATCCTTCGTTTTGGCTACAACCTTCTCAAGGAGTTCATCATGTATATCTTCAAGAGCAACCACACGGGAGCAGGCGGAACATTTCTGACCGCTGAAACCGAATGCAGAGTAGACGATTGCCTCTGCTGCTTCTTCAAGGTCCACGCCGGAATCGACGACTATCGTATCTTTACCGCCCATTTCTGCAATGACACGCTTCAAGTGCGTCTGGCCCTTTTGGACGACGCCTGCCTTTTCGTAGATCTTCGTGCCTACATCACGGGAACCAGTGAAGGAGACGAAACGTGTATCCTTATGTTCGACAAGGTAGTCCCCGATATCCTTCGATGATCCTGGGATAAAGTTCACGACGCCTTCAGGCATACCTGCTTCCTCCAGCACTTCAATGAACTTGTATGCCACTATCGGTGTTCTTGAAGATGGTTTGAGGAGTACTGTGTTGCCTGTCACCAGCGCAGCAGCTGTCGTACCCGCCATGATTGCGAAGGCGAAGTTCCAAGGAGAGATGACAAGTCCGACACCAAGCGGAATATAATTGAATTGATTATACTCACCAGGGCGTGATTCCACATGTTCGCCATCTTTTATCTTAAGATGATTGCGTCCGTAGTATTCCAGGAAATCGATGGCTTCTGCTACATCCGCATCCGCTTCCTTCCAAGGTTTTCCTGCTTCTTTTATAAGCAGCGCCGTAAATTCATACTTGCGCCTGCGGACGATCGCCGCTGCTTTGAACAGGACATCGGAACGGAACTCGAACGAATATTTCCTCCATGATTCGAACGTCTCCAATGCGGTGTCCATCGCTTTTTGTGCATGCTCTTGATTGGCCTGGTACATATAGCCGATCGTCTCCGCCTTATCAGCAGGGTTATAGGATTCTTTCTTGTCCTCAGTCGTAATGCGTTCCCCACCAATGATCAACGGATAATCCTGACCGAGATAGTCCTTGACTGTAGCCAGACCTTCTTCCAGTTTTTTACGGTTTTCTTCTTTCGAGTAATCCATAAAAGGTTCATGCTTGTACGGTATCATCTAAAGATGCCTCCTTTAATAATAAATGCCTATCATAATAATGGACTTTAAGTAGGACTTTTTCAACCCTTTTAGGACCTATTTTAAAAGCGCTTACACACAGCCTGCAAACGTATTCATCGACACGTATAAAAACATACTAAGATTAGTACCACAGGACCCGGCCAGGTCCTGTGGTACTATTTTCATATAGTAGGAGTGGAGATCAGGTCGACGAGGTTTTAGGATTTAGAATCCGGAATAAAAACGGGCCAG
>NZ_BAABCK010000069.1:0-96260 GCF_039538805.1 Salinicoccus jeotgali
TACCCTCAATTCCTGAATCATTTTCAGCTTTTCTTCAAATGAATAATATTTGTCAGTCATAAAAGAACCCCCTCCAGGTTTACAGATGTTTTATTTCATCTGTAAACCTGGAGGGGGTCAAATCAAATTTGCTGTCCGGTCCTTTTGTGTATCTGCCGCTTCCACCATAATAGAGGCGCGATTATTTTTGGTATGACATCCTGCTGAAGGCGTCATGCTGGTGGATGCTTTCTTCATTGCGGCATTCAAGCTCGAAGCCTTTGACCCAGTCGAGCTCCACTAGATCATAGGCGATCAGGCGGATGAGATCCTCTACGAAGCGCGGATTTTCATAGGCACGTTCTGTGACCATCTTTTCGTCCGTACGCTTCAATATCGGATAAAGCTGGGAAGATGCGTTGATTTCAAGCAGTTGATACAGCTGCTCCTTATGATCTTCCGGCAATTCGGCATCCGGATCGATATCGAGCAGCACTTTTACGTAGCCGCGCTGATTGTGCGCACTGTATTCACTGATTTCCTTTGAGCAAGGGCATAGTGTAGTGACCATGGCCGTCATGCCCAGTTTTTTCTGTTGTACGCCATTGCCGTCGATCTTCAAGGCGTATTCGACATCGGCGTGCGCCATGCCGCTCAGACGTGTCCCGGGGCTTGGTTTAGGGAAATACCATTTACCTGCTCCGGTAACTTCCGCTTCTTCCTGATGCATGCGCGTACGCAGTGTTTCCAATACATTTCCAAGAGTGGTGAAGTCGAGTGACACACCGCCCTCATTCTCCGTCTCCAGCGATTCAAGTATGCGGCTCATGTTGATGCCCTTTTCATCGCGTCTCAGACTTGTAGCCAATTCGAAGGTGCCGACCGATTGGTAGTCACCGATGACGACTGGATAGCTCAAATTATTTATGCCGACTGAGTCGACTTCAAACAGGAAATCCTTTTTTGAACTTTGCAGATCGGCCATGCATTCCTTTTCTTTAGGCTTTTTTCCTTCTATGGGATCGACGGATCCGAAATGCTTGAAACGGCCTTCTCTCGTAGTGAGATCCAATTGTTCCATGTCTCTTCTCCTTAATCTATATCATAACTGTAGAACACTTCATTCTTCATCCACATCTGGCGGGCTGCTTCACTTTCCGCAGTATTTCCGGCGAGTGTCTTCAGAAGCGGACCGGTCTGCGATTCATGGGCGGCCATGATTTTCTCCTTGCGGTCTTCGTAACCTGAAATATCGACCGAAATATCGGGTTCCCCGAGATCTTTGTATGTGTCGTTGCTGAATGCGACGAGCTGAAGCGCCGGACGTTCTGCAGGCGCCATCTCTTTTACTGCTGCAATGACTGCTTCGGCTGTCGCTTCGTGGTCGGGGTGGACGGAGTAGCCTGGATAGAATGTGATGATCCTTGACGGGTTCAATTCATCGATCATATCTTTGACGATACCCTTTAAGTGACCTGGTGCTTCGAATTCCAATGTCTTGTCGCGGTAGCCCAACAGACGCAGATCATCCAGACCGATCAGTCGTGCGCTTTCCTGCACTTCTTTCTTTCTGATCTCATGCAGTGATTCGCGGGTTGCAAATGGCGGATAGCCAAGGTTGCGCCCCATATCACCGAATGTCAGGCAGGCGTATGTGACGGGCACGCCCATATCCACGTAGCGGCTCATCGTCCCGCTGACACCGAATGCTTCATCATCGGGGTGGGGGAAGATGACGAGTACTTGTCTTTCCTTTTCCATGTCCGTGCCTCCTATTTCAAGAATTCCTGGGTGGAGATTTCCAATGCACTGGCGAGTTTTCCATCGTAGTTGAAGCCATGCATTATAAATTCATTGTCGTCATTCACTTCGTAATGTGTCAGGCCAAGGACATATATCCAGCCATCATTATCGAGTTTGAGGCCTACGCGGTATTCACCATTTTCGCCACCGCGTATGCCGCCTTGGACGAATGTCACCTGGACGTTGCGGAGGAACATCCCAGCATTGAAGACTTTGTCGTCGAAGTGGCTGGCGTACATGCCTCCGGTAACTTCCACATGTACAAACACTTTCTTGTTCTGGTAGCTGTCCAGCAGCTGCTGGACCTTATCCCGATTGATCTTTTCCATATCTGTGAAACGCTCCTTAAATTAAAACCTGAAGAAAGGGCGCCAGCGCCCTTTCCGTCTATATTTGTTCGTCTGTAACATCAATTTTTTCGACGGTATTGAGCGCACCGTGTCGTACGACTCCGACGTGTTCATTCATCTTCCAGCCGTTTTTGATCGCTGCCGTGACGAACGCCTTTGCATTCTTGATCGCTTCCAGAGGAGCCTGGCCGTTCGCAAGGTTTGCAGTGATGGCTGCGGCGAAAGTACATCCGGCGCCATGGTTGTAGGAAGCATCTATCTTTTTGCTTGAGAGCAGGTGGTACTCATTGCCATCATAATAGACATCCACTGCTTTGTCGCCCTCGATTTCGGAACCACCTTTGATGATGACATGGTCGGCACCTTTGGAATGGATGACTTCGGCACATGCTTTGGCCTCATCCAAAGTTTTTGGTGTCTTCCTGCCGGCCAGCTGGCCGGCTTCGAAAAGGTTCGGTGTGACGACTGTCGCATGTGGAAGAAGGTGTTCAATCATGGCATCCACAAGTCCTGGATTGAGGACTTCGTCATCCCCTTTACATACCATGACCGGGTCGACGACGAAGTGGTCGGCCTGGCTGTCGAGAAAGGCTTTCTTACTGCGTTCTATCACTTCTTCAGAAGGCAGCATGCCTGTTTTGATTGCATCCGGGGAAATGGATAGGGCCGTTTCAAGCTGGTCATCCACGACTTCCAACGGAATCGGATTGACGCCGTGGGACCACGTTTCGGGATCCATTGTGACAATGGTCGTCAATGCAGTCATGCCGTATGTTTCATGCTCCTGGAAAGTCTTCAGGTCAGCTGCAATTCCTGCGCCGCCGCTTGTATCTGAACCCGCAATGGTGAGCGTCTTTTTAAGTGCCATGATTTAAATTCCTCCAATGTGTCATTAATAATGGTATTTTACTATATAAGAGAGTGTATTTCTAGAGAGATGCTTGTATAGATGATATAATCAAAATTTAGACAGAGGTGAAAAGAGATGGAATGGAAAGATGTATTTGAAATGATAAAAGAGGAGAATGATTTCTCCTCACTTGAAGAAACACTTGAAGAGAAATATCGCACGGGCCCCGTATTCCCACCCCGTGAAGAAATATATACAGCTTTCGAACTGACGCCGTTTGAAGCGGTGAAGGTCGTCATCATCGGCCAGGATCCCTACCATGGTGAAGGCCAATCCCATGGTCTTGCGTTTTCGGTCAACGAAGGCGTCAAAGTGCCGCCTTCCCTGCGCAACATGTATAAGGAGCTGGAATCCGACCTCGGCATCAAACGGACAAAGGGCAATCTGAAGGATTGGGCAGAAGAAGGTGTGCTGCTGCTGAACACCGTGCTTACGGTTGATGCCCATCAGGCGCATTCGCACAGAGGTCTTGGATGGGAGAAGTTTACCGACGGCGTTATACAGAAAGTTTCGGAGAATCTCGAAGATGTCGTCTTCATACTATGGGGCAAGCCGGCTCAACAGAAAGAAAAATTGATCGATACGACCAAACATCACGTCATCAAATCGACGCACCCAAGCCCACTCTCTGCATATAGGGGCTTCTTCGGCACACGGCCGTTCAGCCGGACCAACGACTACCTGACATCCCGCGGCCGGGAGCCTGTGGACTGGAGTGAACGGTAATGAGGCGTGAAATCATCGCAGAACTCAAGCAGGAGCTGAACCTTATGGAAACAGCAGACGGGCAGCATGAGTTCGACAAACACGTATATGCCATGGAACGGCTGCTCAGTCTTCTGAAGACCGGAGAGGATGCGGGTGATGCACGTCCTGAAGCGAATCATACGGCCCCGGGCTCGATGTCCGAAACGGACCGCAGCATGCTGGAACAGATGGGCGGCAGAGTGCCCCATTCAACCCGGCAGGAGACAAAAGGCAGGCAGCTTGAGACAGAAGATGGCTCAGGCAATGGAGAATCACTGTTTGATTTTTAGACTTAATATGTAAGGAGTAGCAAAATGAAACTTTTCATCATCATGGGTGCGATAAATGCATTCATTTCAGTGGCGTGCGGTGCCTTCGGGGCCCATGGACTCGAGGGTAAGATAAGCGAACATTATATGGATGTATGGGAAAAGGCTGTGTCCTACCAGATGTACCATGCCCTTGGCCTGATTGCCGTTGGAATTCTGGTCCAGCTGACCGGCGCCCCATTCCTCGGGACAGCAGGATGGCTGATGTTGCTTGGCATCATCTTCTTCAGTGGTTCCCTCTATATTCTGGCAGTCAGTGGTATATCGATTCTCGGTGCCATCACCCCCATCGGCGGTGTATTGTTCCTGGCAGGATGGGTATTCCTGATTGTTGGTATGATCAAAATATAAAAGACAACATGACCTCCGTGTAAACGGAGGTTTTGTCGTATGGAAGATAAAATACGTCAAAGCATTATTCCATCAGTCCCGGTTTAACATTTGATATACAGGTTATATACTTATATATATGACCATATATCGAGGGGAGATGCGCATGAACAGTATTTTGAATGACCACCAACCCATATTCCATCAGATCGGAAAATGGATTGGCGATCAGATCATCGATGGCACATTCGAACCACATGACAGGATTCCTTCAACTAATGAAATTGTCTGCCTCTATAAAGTGAATCATCTGACCGTGGCAAAAGGCGTCAATGAATTGGTGGAGGAAGGTCTGCTCTATAAAAAGCGGGGCGTCGGCGTCTTTGTGACTGCTGAGGCCAAGAGAATTCTATTGGACAGACGGCGTGCAGACTTTACAGTCCAGTATATGGAACCGATGCTCGAGGAGGCTAGAAAACTCGGCTTTGATGCCAGGGAGATCGGTTGGATGATGGAGAAGATGGGAGGAATGGCTTCCATTGAGTAGCATGGTCGATTTAACTAATGCATCACTGGATATAAAGAAAAATACGATTTTAGAAGACGTGACACTTCAGCTTGAAACTGGCAGGATCTACGGATTGATCGGGCAGGAAGGAGCAGGCAAGACGAGTCTTCTGTCACTGATTGCCTCCTATAGAAAACCGACTAAAGGTGCTGTACAGATTGACGGGCGGGACCCTTACGAAGATAAGGCGCTGATGGCCAAAGTGCGCTTCGTGCACGAAGTCGATTACACCGAAACTCATCATACCCCGAAGTATTTAAGTAGAGTGACGGAACGCTACCGGCCAGCGTTTGATTCAGATTATGCGCTCACAATGTTGGAAGGGCTCGGAATCGACTCTGACAAAGCCTTGAATCGGATGTCCAAAGGGCAGCAGGCTGCGGTGAATGCGATATTTGGGCTGGCAGCCAATGCCCCAATCACCATCTTTGATGAAGTGACGAACATTATGGAGGCAACTTTACGCGAACAGTTCTATAAAATGGCCATAGAGGCCAATGCGCATTATCCAAGGACGATGATATTCTCCAACCATACCGTTTCTGGTATGGACCATCTCTTCGATGAGATCATTATACTAGACGAGAGCCGAGTCATATTGCAGGAACCTATTGACAGGTTTTTGGAACGGGGCTTCCGCGTGAGCGGTGCGAAGGAGAAAGTGGTGCGGTTCACAGATGGCATGAATGTACTTTCAACGCACGCCAGCGGATCGATTCACTCGGTGGTGGTGCTTGGATCTGTAGATGAGGCAGACCGTAAGACTGCGAAGGAACAGCATCTCTATATTGAGCCACTGAAGGTGCAGGAACTCTTCACCATATTGACTGCGACCAAGGAGGGGTAAAATGGATAAGGTAAAACTGGCGACGGCCGATTTCTCGAAGGAGATGGCGAAGTGGGCCGCGTGGTATATGGCTGTTATGGTTGCCCTTTATATATTGCTGATGCTCTTTATAGATGACTCCGGAATCAACGGCATGTCATTCTTCTTCATGGCATCTGGGGCCAACCGCGTATTCATGCTGGTGGCAGGCATTCTTACAGTCTTCGTGTTTTTGGAGCGTGCAATCCAGCTTGGATTGACACGGATGACGTTTATGCGGGCGGTGCTATGGACAGGTGTCATCTTCACTGTAACCCTTGCATTAGTGGCGGGCATCATATCGTTGATCCTCGGCGTGATGCCATGGTTCGGTACACAAACCACCGCATCAGGTATGGGTGGACCTGTCTCCATGGTGCTTGGCCATCTGTTGGCCGCCTATTTGTTCTATCTGGCAGGATTCATCATCAGCATCGGATTCTACCGCGGGTGGTTCGGCGGACTCATCGCCATTGTACTTGGTGTCGGCATCGCTGTAGCGATAGAATCTTTATGGACATTCCGGACCGAAGGGGTGTTGTTCGAGCTGAATATGATCAGCGGCGCATCAGGCAACATCTTCCTTACCGTTGTGTTCAGCGGACTGCTTATATTGTTTACAATTGCCCTGATTCAATCACTCATCCGTTCGTTGCCGATAAAAATCAAGTGAAAAAACGGCCTTCCGAAATTTCGGAAGGCCGTTTCTTATGGAAAAACTTATGTTATTTCGTTTTTTTGCGGTTTTTGAATTTTTTGATGATAAATGGCAGTGCCAAAGGGATCAGCCTACGCAATAGACGGGCCATGCTCATTCCTCCCAACTTGATGGATATGTTTATTAATATATAGCCATCAATATGATGTTTTAAACTTTATCTGAAGAATGACAGCAGTGAATCCGCTGGCAGGTGCACACCGACATAGAAGTCTCCGAAGTCCCCATATCTCGCTGAAACCTCATCGAACCTCATCTCATAGATCAATTTCTTGAATTGGAGCATCTCGTCAGAGAAGAGCGTGACGCCCCACTCGTATTCATCGAGTCCGACCGAGCCTGTGATGAACTGCTTCACCTTGCCGGCATATCCACGTCCGATCATGCCATGGGAACGCATGAGCTCACGGCGTTTTTCCATATCGAGCATATACCAGTTATCTTCACCCTGGCGGCGTTTATCCATTGGATAGAAGCAGATGTAGCGTGATTTTGGAACTTCCGGATAAAGGCGCTTTTTGACGTATTCATTCTGATACGGATCTTCATCCGACTCTTTTGCCAAATAGTTGCTCAGTTCGATGATCGACACATAGGAATAGGAAGGGATGAGGAAATCGCTGATCTGCAGTTTGTTGAATTCCAATTCCAATGCATTCAGTTCGTCGATCGTCGGCCTCAGCATCCATAGGATCAAATCAGCCTTCTGTCCAGTTATATTGTAGAAGGCATAACTGCCTTCCTTCTTATCATGAACTTCTTCCTGACGCTTGAGGAAATCTTGGAGCTCCGTGACGAGCGTCTCCATCTCATCGTTTTCCAGTAGGCGGAGGGAAGGCCAGTCGACACTGTAGAGCAAGTGGAGGCTATACCAACCGTCAAGTGTTTGTGCAGCTTCGTTCATTTGTGTATCTCTCCTTTTTTCATATCTCTCCTCATCTTACTCCATAAGAAAACGTTTTAAAAGCATGCAGGGATGAAATGATGTGACAAAAAGAGTATAATATTGCGTATGTAAAGGTAATCAAGGAGGATATTATGAGTAAATTTCTAAAAGACCTCAAGTCGAACCTGGAAGGCAAGAATGTCAAAATCGTCTTTCCCGAAGGGAGCGACAAGAGAATTCTTACTGCAGCAGTCGAGTTGGCGGATACGACTTATGTCCAACCGATTGTTCTCGGTGCCAAAAAAGAGCTGGACGCATTGGCAGAGCAGGAAAACCTGGATTTGGAGAAGATCGAGACGATCGATCCTGCAGATTACGGAGATAAAGATGCCTTGATCGATGCATTCGTCGAGCGTCGTCAAGGAAAAGTGACGGCGGAACAGGCTGATGAGATCCTCAACGATGTCAATTATTTCGGTACAATGCTCGTCTACACGGGACGTGCTGAAGGATTGGTATCCGGAGCGATCCATTCGACGCCGGACACAGTCCGTCCTGCATTGCAGATCATCAAGACAAAACCAGGCGTTTCCCGTACAAGTGGTGTATTCTTCATGATCCGTGAAGATGAACTCTATGTCATGGGTGACTGTGCAATCAATCCCGAACTCAATGCTGAGGAGTTATCGGAAGTGGCTGTAGAAACGGCCAAAACCGCAAGGGATTTCAAGATGGAGCCCCGTGTCGCCCTGCTCAGTTTCTCAACAAGAGGTTCTGCCAAAACCGAAGAAACAGAGAAGGTGAAACTGGCTACACAATATGCCCAGGAAAAACTTCCTGAGGTGCCGATTGATGGAGAACTCCAATTTGATGCGGCATTTGTTCCAGGTGTGGCAGAGAAGAAGGCACCAGACTCTCCGCTAGAAGGCCGCGCGAATGTCTTCATCTTCCCTTCGCTTGAAGCGGGTAACATCGGCTATAAGATTGCGCAGCGTCTCGGTGGATTTGAAGCATATGGCCCCATACTGCAAGGATTGAACCAGCCGGTCAATGACCTGTCGCGCGGATGTTCCAAGGATGAAGTCTATAACTTGGCGCTGTTTACAGCGACCCAGGCCTTGAATCAGCATGATGATTGATGAACTGAAGGCAGACTGGCAATTTGTGCCGATAGATGCAACACCCCATCCGTTCATGTCATTTGCCATGGATGATGTACTGCAGGAGATGGTGTCACAGGATGGCATACCTAAAATCCGGGCATGGGTCCATGATCCTTTCGTCATACTAGGGCTGCACGATGCCCGTCTGCTACACCTTCAGGACGGGCTCAATTATCTGGAAGAGATTGGCTTCCAATATATCGTACGCAATAGCGGAGGTCTCGGCGTCGTCCTTGACTCCGGCATCTTGAACATCTCACTGATTTTGCCGAAATCGACATTGCCCCAGATAGATGATGGATATGATCTTATGCTGGACCTGGTCAGAAGAACCTTCTCCGAAGCGGAAGTGGAAACGGGCGAAATCGTCAACAGCTACTGCCCTGGCAGCTATGATCTGAGTATCGGAGGGAGGAAGTTCGCAGGCATCTCGCAGCGCCGCATCAGGGATGGCGTCGCAGTGCAGATCTACCTCTCGATTACGGGCAGCGGCAGTCGGCGCGCAGAAGTGATGCGCCGATTCTATGCATTAGGCATAAAGGGCGAGGGAACGAAGTTCACCTACCCGGATGTCCATCCAGAAGATATGGCCTCCCTCAATGAACTTCTCGGCACTGAGCTGTCGGTTGATGAGGTGCTTGAGACCATGCTCGGCATCTTGGAGGAACATGGTGCGGTCACACCGCTACCAGAAATGGATGAAACGCAGAAAGCCCGCTACACCCATCATCTCGAGCGGATGAAAACACGCAATAAAGATATCCACGTCCTGGAACAGAAATGATTGAAGGCAATCCGGTTGGCCGGCGCCTTCTTTTTTTAGGCGGAAATAAGGTTTAACCAGTCCCGGCAAGTGGAACAGTAGCATAAAAGGAGTGGATGATGTGACTGCAGATGAAAACAAAAGAATGACGACAAGGGAAGAAGAAGAGAAGCTTAAAAAAGAGCAGAATAAATCCGGCAATGAAGTGACGGAAGAAGTGCCGGCGGATAATCCGCCCCAGCAAGACAGCAGGAAGGAAGCAGAAAGGGAGAAGGATGTCCAACAGCAAAAGGATAAAAAGAACCCGTTGGAGAACACCGACGCCCCTTAAGGAACCCCACGTTGGGCTGCCGTATTTCGGTAGCTCATCTTTTTATGGTAAAGTATCATTAAAGGCAGTTAAAGGCAGTTAAAGGGAGGATGGCGGGATGTCACAAGACGAATATGGAAAAAAGCAGCTTATAGAAGAAAAAGTCTTCAAAGACCCGGTGCATCGGTATATTCATGTTCGTGACCAGGTGATATGGGATCTGATCAAAACCAAGGAGTTCCAAAGGTTGAGGCGGATAAAGCAGCTTGGGACCCTGTACCTGGCATTCCATTCAGCTGAACATTCACGGTTCAACCACTCACTTGGCGTCTATGAAATAGTCAGGCGTATGGTAACCAACTTCCAGGAGTTTGAAGAGTGGAATAACGACGACCGTTTGCTTGCGCTTGCGGCGGCCTTGCTTCATGACTTGGGCCACGGTCCATTTTCCCATTGCTTTGAGACGATCTTCGATACCGACCATGAGGAGTTCACCCGCAAGATCATACTGGGGAATACCGAAGTGAATGCCGTTTTGAAGAAGGTCGGCGTCGATTTTCCATTGGAAGTGGCTCAGGTGATCGACAAGACCCACGAAAATAAGCTGGTGATCAGCATGATATCGAGTCAGATCGATGCGGACCGGATGGATTATCTGCAGCGTGATTCGTATTACACCGGTGTCAGCTACGGGACCTTTGATATGGAACGCATACTGCGGGTGATGAGGCCGAGCAAGGATGAGATCATCATCAAGGAGAGCGGTATGCATGCGGTCGAAGATTATTTGATGAGCCGCTACCAGATGTATTGGCAAGTGTACTTCCACCCGGTCTCACGTGGTGGGGAGGTCCTTTTGAATCTGATACTGCGGCGTGCAAAACATCTGCATGAAGAAGGCTATCAGTTCAAGCAAGCACCAAAATACTTCATTCCGTTCTTTTCTGGGGAAGTGAGCGTCGAAGATTATTTGAGATTGGACGAAATGGTGGTCAATTTCTATCTCCAGGAATGGATCCATGAGGATGACCCTGTATTAAGCGACCTGTCGCATCGACTGGTAAACAGGGATCTCTTCAAATATCTGCCGTTCGACGGTTCAGTCATCACCTTTACCGAACTGCAGCACCTGTTCGAGAAGGCCGGCATCGATCCCGAGTATTATTTCTTCAGCGACTCCTATTCGGATCTGCCATATGATTACGACCGCCCAGGTTCCAAAAGCAACCGCTGGCCGATCCATATCATAAGGAATAACGGGGAGCTGAGGGAGATAAGCTCCCAGTCCGCCATCATAAACAGCATTACCGGCGTGCATCGCATGGATTCGAAGTTGTACTACCCCAAAGAAAAGATACTGCAGATAGAAAATCTTGAGCTAAAAGGCGAGATCATCAATTTACTTAATGAATTGGCATAGGAGTAGGATATAGAATGGCTAATGAATCTAATGGCAAGAAAAAAGGATTCCAGTTCAACATCATCAAAAATGACCCGCTTGACGGGCACAAAGGTCAGAATATCGGATCAATCAGCCTGGAGAATGTGGCACCCGTCTATGTGAATGCAGATACAGGTGAAACGTATATCGATATGGGGGGTCTCCATGGCCGTGCGGAAGTGGAGCGCCGTGTGAAGTGGGTAACTGACAAAAGCGAAGTGGAAGGCGAGGATGCCAAAAACTTATGGCTGGTCTGGGTGGCGGTTGAACGCAAAGAGAACGGCCCACAATACAGTGGCATAGGTGCTTGCTTCGAAATGATAAACCGCACGAAACGCCGGGCCTACAAATTGATGCCTGAGCATGTCAACATGCTGGACCGTGCAGTTAAGGGGAAGATCGACTTGGGTGAAATGGACGGTTTCAGCCGTACAGCCCTAAAGAAGTTCCTGATTTCCTATAATGAAGAAATGTGGAATAACGCAACCGATCTCCAGGAAGAAATGAAAAATGACTGATTTGTGACGATACTGTGTCAAATCTATAAAAAGATTGCAGATTCTGTAATTGGAATATAGAATATATATAGTTATATGAGATATAACTAGGACACTTGTGGCCGGGAGACATCCCGGCCACTTTTTTTGTTTTTTTGTCTATAATAGAAGTAATGTCAGTTAAAATCATTTTAGGGAGGTGCTTATCCATGAGGGACCTTAAGATACACCTGGATAAAGAAGTGATCCAAAACTACATCAACCTGCTTATCGACGATCCGCAGGCATTTTTGGGTGAATTTAAGCAGTTGCACAGCAACGAACAGTATCAGATCATCGAGGAGATGGAAGCGCAGCATCAGAAGACGCTTTTTGAACTGCTGCCGGCTGAAGATTTTGCCAAGCTCTTCAAATGGTTTTCATATACGGGGCAATCGCGGCTGTTCAGCCGTATGCCCGACGAATATGGCAGGGTGATGCTCGAGCACCTGCCTTCCGATGATGTGCAGCGCTTCTTCTCCAAAATGGATGAGGCGCGCCGCAGAAGATTACTCGAAGGATTGAGCGAACAGAAACGCAGCCACGTCGAAGAGCTGCTGGCATACGAAAAGCATAGTGCGGGAAGCATCATGCAGAAGGAGTTCATGACCGCCACCGAGGAAGAAAGCGCAAAAGAAGTCGTGGCCAGACTGCGTCATGTTCCGAGGAATGAGGGTCTCCATTCGATCTATATCGTAGAGGACGAAAAATTGAAGGGGCTTGTTTCCCTGCGTGAGTTGGCGATGGCCGAAGATCACCAGACGATGGAAGCACTTAGCGAAAAGGTCATCATAACGGTGAATGCGGATGAAGATCAGGAAGCTGTGGCGCATATCATGCAGGACTATGACGTAGTCACCATCCCGGTCATTGACAGCGCCAATCGTCTGCTCGGCATCATCACCGTCGATGACATCATCGACATCATCGAGTTTGAAGCAACGGAAGATATGAGTGAACTCGCTGCTTCCAGAGGCACCGTCGACCTGGAGGTCTCCCCTTACCAAACGGCCAAAAAGAGGGCACCATGGATTGTCCTGCTGATGTTCCTCGGGCTGCTGACCGCCAATGTCATCGGGGCTTTTGAAGAGACTTTGGAAGCGGTCGTGCTGCTGTCCTTGTTCATACCGCTCATCATGGATGCAGCGGGGAATACCGGGACGCAGTCGCTTGCTGTGATGGTGCGCCTGATTTCAACAGGCGGATACCATGACCATGGACTGTTCCGCATCCTCAGGCGCGAACTTGCCACAGGTGTCTTGGTCGGTCTGGCAAGTGGTGTGACCATCGTCTTGTTGATTACGGTACTCTATCAGGAAGTGTGGCTGGCGTTCGTCGTAGGCATGTCCCTGCTGATTACATTGAGTATCTCGACTGTCATCGGTACCATCCTGCCGGTCATCATCAGCAAGCTGAAAATAGACCCTGCCGTAGCAAGCGGGCCATTCATCACGACATTGAATGATGTGATCGGCCTGACCATCTACTTTTCGATTGCCACGACCCTGCTGCAGATATAGGCAGGGTGCGCGGGGGTATGTTATAATTTACGGTACTTGAAGGAGATAATATGAATAACATTAGAGCAGAATACCAGGTGGACCAAACGGTCAAGATGAATGACGAAACAAAGCGCTACAGCCAGAGCGTCGATGTTGAAGTGATAGAGCGCAATGACATCTACATGCGCTATGTCGAACAGCTTGATGAGCATGCTTTGGATGTCATCCTCCGGGTGGGTGATGGCTTTGTAAAGATACAGCGCCGCGGTGTCATCAATATGAACTTCCATTTCGTTGAAGGTGAAATGACGGACACATTCTATGAATCCCCGGCCGGCAAACATCATCTGAGAATCAGGACAAAGTCGCTTGAAATCGGTGAGCAGGCCATTGAGATCCATTATGAAGTGCATGACTCCGGAGACAAGCTTGGGGATTACCATTATAAAATCAGGAAAGTAGGGTAAAACGATGGATTTGAGACAGCAGTTGAAGAGCTCAATCGAAGCAGCAGTTGAACAGGCCGGGATAGTTGAAGCCGTCCCTGAGGTCAAGATAGAGGTACCTAAAGATAAGGCGAATGGTGACTTTTCCACAAACGTGGCAATGGTGCTCACTAAGCAGGCCAAGCGCAATCCACGTGAAATCGCCCAGATCGTCATCGATAATCTGGATTGTGAAGCGGCAAGCGTCAAATCCGTCGAGATTGCAGGGCCCGGGTTCATCAACTTCAGGATGGATGAAGCTTCGCTGGCGGCCATCATCACGCAGATTTTATCAGAGAAAGAGGATTACGGCCGGAGTGAACTGGAGAACAAGGAGAGGATCCTGATCGAATTCGTCAGCGCGAATCCGACAGGGGACCTCCATATCGGACATGCACGCAATGCCAGTGTTGGAGATACGCTCGCTGCCATCATGGATTTTGCCGGTTACGATGTTACGCGCGAATACTACATCAACGATGCCGGAAACCAGATTGAGAATCTGGCCAAATCCATCGAAGCAAGATTCATGGAAGCACTTGGCCAGGAACTGTATATGCCGGAGGACGGCTATATGGGCAAGGATATTAAGAAGATGGCCGAAAAGTTGGCAGAGGAGTCCCCGGAGCTTGCGGAAACCACCCGTGAAGACCGCATCAGGATGTTCCGTCAGATGGGCGTCGACTACGAAATGAAGAAGCTGAAGCAGGACCTTGAAGATTTTAATGTGCATTTCGACAACTGGTTCAGTGAATCGATGCTTTATGAAAAAGGCGAAATCGATCTGGCTTTGGAAAAGATGTCGAAGAACGGCTACACTTATGAAGCGGATGGAGCATTGTGGCTTAGAACGACAGATTTCGGGGATGATAAGGACCGCGTGCTGAGGAAGCAGGATGGGACTTATACTTATCTGATGCCGGATGTGGCCTATCATTTTGATAAGGTTGAACGGGGATTCGACAAGCTGATCAACCTTTTCGGTGCTGATCATCATGGTTACATCAAACGTCTGAAGGGATCTCTCGGTGCGCTTGGTGAAAATCCGGAGCGACTTGAAATTCAGATCATGCAGATGGTGCGCCTGATTGAAAACGGCGAAGAGGTCAAAATGAGCAAGCGTACCGGCAAAGCGATTACATTGAGGGATATCATTGATATGATCGGTGTGGATGCCAGCCGCTACTTCCTTGCGATGCGCAGTCCGGACACCCATTTCGACTTCGATCTGGAACTTGCCAAATCGGAATCAAGCGACAATCCGGTCTATTACGCACAGTATGCCCACGCGCGGATCTGTTCAATATTGCGTCAGGCGAAGGACGCAGGTCATACATTAGATGAGTCTGCGGACCTTGATGTCATCCAGCATGAACAGGCGCTTCTGGTATTGAAGAAGCTTGCCGACTTCCCGAACATCGTCAAAAATGCGGCGGAAAACCGTGCGCCCCACCGCATTCCGAATTATATCCAGGAACTTGCTTCGGCATTCCATAAATTCTATAATGCAGACAAAGTATTGACGGATGACCGTGCCAAGACCGCCGCCTATCTTCTTATGATAGAGGCAGTGAGGCAAACACTCGCCAATGCACTTGGACTGATAGGTGTTTCTGCGCCTGATAAAATGTAGACGGGTCCCCCCTGCCTCCCGGCAAGGGGGATCATGTGTCGTGAGGCACGAAAAAGACCAGGGGGAGTGGTTCTATGATGAAAAGATGGTTGGTCCTTCTGGCCATGACGCTGTTCATCCTGACGGGATGCAGTGGTACGGAAGAGGATATCGAGTCGGGCTTTGAAGATAGGCGCATCATCTCGCTGATGCCGAGCAACACGGAAATACTGGTCGAGCTTGGCCTGGAGGGCAATCTGGTTGGGGTAACGAGCGAAGATAACTATCCAGAATCAGTGGCGAATGACGCGTCACTTACAAAATTCAACACGTTTGAACTTGATGCCGAGAAAATGATCGCCCTTGAACCGACCCATATCCTCGGCTATGAATCTTCGGCACCCTATTATGAAGATACTCTGAAACGAGTTTCTGAAAGTACCGGAGCGGAAGTGCTTATAGTGGATGAAGCCAAATCGATTTCAGGCATATACGACTCCATAAAGGCTATCGGAGAATTCGTCAATGAGAAGACTGCGGCCGAGTGGTTGAAAGAGGATATTGAACGAAAGGTCAATGTCCAGAACAGCGTCTTCGAAAATCGTGATGAAGAAGCCCGGGTATTCATCCACATTTCAAGCGATCCTGAATTGTATACAGCGGGGGCGGAAACATTCATAGATGACGCCCTATCTGAAATACATGTCGAAAATGCTTTTGATGATATCGACGGCTACGCAGCAATCAGTCCTGAAGCAGTCATTGAACGTAATCCAACCGAGGTGGTTTCCATCATGGGACTTGACGATGAAGAATTGGAGGAGGCACTCAGTGGCATCCCGGGTATTGAAGGGCATGAACTGGATGACCCCAAAAAACAATGCAACATCGAGCCTGACCTCCTGGCACGTCCGGGTCCGCGTATAGCGGATGGGTTGAGGGCGGTAGGACGCTGCATCTATGAGTAGGCATGTCTGGATTCTACTGTTGGTGCTCATCATCAGCGGGGGGGCCTCCCTGTTTGCAGGCTCCGTCGGCCTGGCAACCCTGGATGCTGAACAGCAACATACGATCCTCTTTGAAATCCGGCTGCCCCGTATGTTGTCTGCCATGATAACAGGGGCCGCCTTGGCGATGAGCGGTGCAGTCTTCCAGATTGTCCTCAGAAACCCGATGGCAGATAGCTTTACATTAGGCATGGCGAATGCCGCAGTGCTCGGCAGTGCTGTGGCGGTGGCAGGCATCATGCCTTTTTTCATGCGTCCGATATTGAGCATACTGGCGGGCATGATTGCAATGGGGATTGTACTTGCTGCAGCGAAGCGCATAGATACAGCGTATCGTCCGGAAACATTGATCGTCATCGGTGTGCTCCTTGGAGCGATGATGAGTGGCGTGCTCTACATCATCATTCTGATGGCACCGGAACAGACCGAATCAATCGCCCGCTATATGTTCGGTTCATTATCTGGATCACGTTATCAGGAAACGCTGCTGACGGGGGTATTGACTGTGTTGGGGGCGGCTTTCCTTTATAGGTATGGACACGCGCTCGATATGTTGAACCTCGGGGATATCAGAGCCTACAGTTTGGGCGTCGATGCCGCAAAAATCCGTCCTTTCCTCCTTATAGCGGCTGCCGTTCCACCTCTGGTCATCATCAGCTACACCGGACTGATCGCCCTGGTCGGCATCATCGTCCCGCAGATGCTGCTCTACTTCAAGCCGATGCGATTTCGTCCGTTGCTGGTACTGTCATTCCTTTACGGTGCGATCTATGTCAATATTGCGGATACAATCGGCCGTACGGTCATCGCGCCGCTCCAGATACCGACCGGCGTCATGGTCATGATATCGGCTGTACCGCTGTTCATCTTTTTGATGTATAAGCGCGTACTGACCAAAGCCTAGGGATGATTATGCAAACGATACGTTACATGCTAAAATAGAGAAAAGGCTGTATATTCAGTCTTTTTTCTATTTTAAGGGGGAATGGCAGTGGCAGAGAGAACACAAGTGGAAGATATATTTAAAATCCGCGCCGTGACGGCACCTAAAATCGGCACTTTTGGCATAACGGCGCTGGTGACACGTCTCGATGAAGAAAAGAACGACTATTTTACCCACCTTTACAAGATGGATGAGGACGGGGAAAGGCAACTTACATATAACGAAGAGCGGCTGTCGAACATCAGGCATTCAGCAGATGGCCGGTGGCTCCTGTTCATCACCAAGGCGGATGATAAAAACCAGGTCTTCCTACTTGAGACATCTGGCGGAGAGAGGATGCAGCTGACCCATGAAAAGGAAGGGGTTTCACATGCCGAGTTCTCCAAAGGAGGCGGACGTGTATTCTACCAGTCTCTCCATAGTCTGAAGGGAGAGGAGACGGGTGACATAGCTGATGAAGACAAAAAACCTGAGCCTGTCGTCATCGATCGGATGAAATATAAGGCAGATGGCGTCGGCCTCATGGAAGAGAAGTATGCAAACATCAAATCGATCAGCATCAGTTCCAAAACGGTGGATACTCTTCTTGAGGGAGAGGAGAACCATACACTTCTGGAAACGCTTGATGATGGCTTCATCTATGCGACGGACAGAAGTGAAGACAGGGATTTCAACTTCAGTGAGAGGCTCTTCATCAGAAGGGGCAGGGAAGACACTGAAATACCGACGCAAGAAGGCGGAGTGGTGCAAGTCGAAGTCTCTCCTGATGGACAGCGGCTCCTTATCGTCGAGATGGGCCGGGAATATGAAAATGCCACACACGCAACACTTCATCTCTATGATCTGAAGTCAGGCGACAAGTTGCATGTGACAGCAGGACTCGACCGACCAGTCGGTGATCATCTTGTGGCCGACACGCAGCAATCCGTGGAAACGGATATTGCGAAGTGGATCTCCAACGAACGGTTCCTTTTCCTTGTTTCCGATCATGGCAGTGTAAACCTTTACGAAGGAAATATAGAAGGGGACATAAAACCGGTGCTGGAAGGTAGGCATCATATACATGGGATGGACGTGGGGCCGGATTTTGCTGCCTTGACGATTGCGAACCATACCTCCCCGGGAGAATTGTACCGCTACGACTATGCGACAGGAGCGCTTGAACAATTGAGCCGCATCAACACCGACTATACGGAAAAGACTCTCATCATCGAACCGGAGGATATCGTCTACAATAGTTTTGATGGCACAGAAGTGCATGGATGGTTCATGCCGCCAGTCGGCTTCACCCCGGACGGGGCGCATCCGATGATCGTCAATATCCATGGTGGACCGCATGCATTTTATGGACATTCATATTTCCATGAAATGCAGGTGCTTGCAGCTGCCGGGTATGCCGTACTATTCGTCAATCCGCGCGGTTCGCACAGCTATTCGCAGTCATTCGTCGACGCGGTACGGGGCGACTACGGTGGCGGCGACTACAAGGATATCCTGGCAGGTGTGGATTTCATCACGTCCAGGTACAAATGGATAGATGCCGATAATATTGGAGTGACGGGCGGCTCCTATGGCGGTTTCATGACGAATTGGATCGTTGGGCATACAAACCGTTTCAAAGCTGCGGTGACGCAGCGCAGTATATCCAACTGGATCAGTTTCCGGGGAGTGTCGGATATCGGCTATTACTTTACAGATTGGCAGATCAGGGCAGAATTTAATGATATCGATAAAATGTGGCATCACTCTCCGATCAGATATGTGGATGCCGTCGAGACACCCTTGCTTATACTGCATAGTGAACAGGATTTGAGATGTCCGATTGAACAGGGCGAGCAATTGTATATCGCATTGAAATATAGGAAGAAGCCCGTCCAGTTTGTACGGTTCCCGGAGGCAGACCACAATCTGTCACGTACCGGCAAACCGAATCTGCGGATCGATAGGCTGAAGCGGATCGTCAATTGGTTTAATGAATATATGAAGTAGAAATATTTCTATAAATGCAATGATTTCCCGGGAAATCATTGCATTTATGCTTATCAGCCGGCGTAGGCCGGGACGCTGAAATGGAGATGGGGGATATGGAATGACAGAGAAGGAGAAAATGCTCAGCGGGGAGTATTATGATCCGAGTGATCCGACACTTGTTCATCTGCGTGAAAATGCCCAATATCTGATGGATGAGTATAACCATCCGGGTGGAGGCGGGCAGACGCGTCTTTTGGATATGCTGTTTGGATACCATGCCGACGATGCATCAATCCGGGCGCCTTTCTTTTGTGATTACGGCATCAATATCAAGGTGGGGCGCAATTTCTATGCAAACTACAACTGCACATTGCTGGACGTCGCTAAAATCACTATCGGGAATCATGTGTGTCTAGGCCCTAATGTTTCACTGATAACAGCAACCCACCCCCTCGATCCTATGAAGAGGCGGGAAGGGCTGGAATTCGGCCTGCCGATTACAATCGGTGATGATGTCTGGTTGGGTGCCGATGTCACGGTGAACCCTGGGGTATCGATTGGGGATAATACGGTCATCGGTGCAGGTTCAGTCGTCACGAAAGACATGCCCCCGAATGTTGTGGCGGCAGGAAATCCATGCCGCGTGATCAGAGCGCTTGCCGGTCCTGATGAATAAAGGACCCTCAAGCATTTTGAATGTGTGGAGATGTTTATTATAATGGTAAGGTGAAACATTATAATTCATCAGGAAGGATGTAGAGTATGACGCACAAATATGAAGACAGAGTGGCACGCCTGACGGCACAGGTGGATGTAGATATGGTGATGATCACCGATCCGATGAACGTATTCTATTTCACGGGCTGTTTCATCGAACCGCATGAGCGCATGCTGGCACTGCTTGTGGATACGAAGACGAAGGAAACAGCATTGATGTTCCCAGCGCTCGACCAGGAAGTGGTGAATGATACCGCGACCGCAGATGTGCATCTGCCATATAACGACGGAGAAGAACCATTCAACCAGTTGTTTGAACATATGCTGGAGGCAGAAAGCATCGGCATTGAAGGCGGTCATGTCACGTATAACCGCTATCAGAAACTACTGGAAAACTATACAGCGGACCAGATTGTTTCAGTTGAAGACAGCATCAATTCACTGCGCGGGCAAAAGGATGAAGACGACAAGAAAAAACTTCAGGAAGCGGTGGAGATCACTGAAAAAGCGCTGCATGACTTCGTGAAGGAGCCGGTGTCCGGCAAGACGGAAAAGGAGATAGCAGAATTTCTGCTTGAACGTGTCAAAGCCTACGGCGCCATCGATGTATCGTTCGGGCCACTTGTACTGACGGGCGAAAAATCAGCGATGCCCCATGGTGAGCCGGGGGACAAGGCAGTAGAGCCTGGACATTTCCTCCTTATCGATTTTGGAGTGGTGACCAAAGACCGTTATGTCTCGGATATGACGCGGACCTTCATCATTGGTGAGCCAACAGAAGAGCAGCGCTCGATCTATGAATCCGTGCTCAAGGCGAATGCTGCCGGTATAGAGAAGTCACAGGTTGGCACACCGATGCATGAACTGGATGACGTAGCCCGGAGTTCAATCCATTCAGATGGCTATGGAGATTACTTCACCCACCGCATTGGTCATGGACTGGGCCTTGGACTACATGAAGCGCCATCCCTTGATGCCGAAAATACGGACCTGCTGGAGAAAGGACATGTCATTACGATAGAGCCCGGCGTCTATAAGACAGGGTTCGGCGGTGTACGTATAGAAGATATGCTGTATATCGATGAAGAAACAGAAGTATTGACTACATTCCCTAAAGATATAGAAGATATTACGTTAGAAGCATAAGACTGCGCCCGCCCGGGTGAAGGGCGGGTTTTTTATATGGGACGCCTTGTGCGGCGCGAGAGGCGCGACTGGAGGGCAAGGAGCATTATACCCATAAGCAGCATGATCATGCCTACCCAGGAAAGTGCTGACAGTACTTCACCTACTAGTAGTACACCAAGCAGGGCGGCCGTAAGCGGTTCTGCCAAAGCCATGGTGACCGCGGAAGAAGACTTCACATGCTGCAGGCCGTAGGCAAAGAGGAAATAGGCCAAGCCTGTGGCTATCAGACCAATATAGAGGGATACGGATAGACCATTTGCCGTCATCAGCCAAGTTTGATCATTGAAGAAGAGGAACGGTGCCAGCATGACAGCGCTGAGTGTAAAGACTACCGCAGCACTGGCGACCGGTGGGTGGGTCTGGACAAGCTTTGAGTTCAGGATGGCATAGCTTGCGAAGGAAAAACCTGCCCCAAGCCCTGATAATACTCCAAGCGGGTCGACCGTCACCGCCCCTGAATTGAGCATAAGTAGCAGACATCCCGTGACTGCAAGGAAAGTCGAAAGCCACCAGATGCGTCCCGGACGGGTTTTATGGACGGCCCACTCTATAAAGCCAGAGAATACCGGCGCGCTGCCTATTGAGGCCACCGTGCCGACAGCCACCCCGGTCAAAGTGACCGCATTGAAGAAGAAAGGCTGGAAGAGGGCCATGGCCACACCGGCCATCAATACAATATGGATGGGCCATCCCCGGCGCTTTAGTTGGCCGGTCGACACGGCAATGACGAGCAGGATAAGACTGCCGATCAAAAGTCGCATGGCCCCGAGTGAAATACTGTCGACATCGTTTGGCAGCCAAGTTTTTGCGGTCCCCACCGTGCCCCATAGAACTGCAGCCATCAGTATAAGGAACGGTGCTAAGTTTCTATTCATTGATATTCCCCTCCAACACTTTCAGAAAGATACATTATAAACAATATACGCTATAAAGCGCTTTATTTGAAATATTTAGAAAATAATCTGTAGAATCCCTCACTGGAAGCTTCTCAATCTCCTGTCAGAGGCCAGTAGGGCATCTCGTATAGAGAAAGTGCGTCTTTTATGTTTAGACCCCCCACCCCAATTGGGTATAGATAAAAGACAAATCAAGGAGGGACTTTTGACATGAAAGTACTTGTAATAGGTGCGAATGGTCAGGTAGGCCATCAACTTGTTGAAAAATTGAAGGATCAGGGCCATCAGCCGGTAGCGATGGTACGCAAGGAAGAACAACAGAAAGTATTCAAAGATAAAGGTATCGACACAGTTCTCGGAGATCTTGAAAAAGATTTCTCCCATGCATTTGAAGACGTTGAATCAGTTGTATTCGCAGCCGGATCAGGCGGCGATACAGGCGCTGATAAGACAATTGTCATCGACCAGGAAGGGGCCATTGAAACTGTCGATAATGCGAAGGATGCAGGCATCAAACATTTCGTAATGCTCAGCTCCATGGGGGCTGACCAACCGAAAGAATCTGATGAGAAAATGAAATTCTATATGTATGCAAAACATCGTGCAGATGAATACTTGAAATCTTCAGGGTTGGATTACACAATCTTGAGACCAGGTATGCTTAAAAATGAAGCGGGCACTTCCAAAGTAAGGTTGTTTGAAGGCGGTACTGAGATGGGCGAAGTACCAAGAGAAGATGTGGCGAATGTATTGGCCCATATAGTGGATACGGCTAAGCCTGAAAACAAGACCTATTATGTATTGGAAGGCGATACGCCTGTTGAAGACACATTGAAATAGTAATTATAAAACCTGCAGTCCGGGAAAATCTGGACTGCAGGTTTTTTATTGATGCGCGGGTTCTAGAGCTTCTCGGCGGCCAGATCATCTTTTTCTGATTCCCCGCCATAATATTTTGTGAGAAAAGCATTCTTCTCTTCATCCGTGATTTTGTGGATGCCGATGCCTGTGGCGGCAAGCAGTATTGAAATGAACGGCGCTACCATATTGAATATTGCGTAGGGTGCATACTCCCAGGCAGCGACCCCGAGTACTCCGTAGATGAATACGCCACATGTATTCCACGGGATGAATACTGAAGTCAGGGTACCACCGTCCTCCAGGGAACGCGACAGGTTTTTGGAATGCAGATTCTTCTCGATATAGGTACGTAGGAACATCCGGGACGGCACCACTACGGAAATATACTGTTCTGAACATGTTGCATTCGTGGCAAACGCCGCAACCACTGTGGAAGTGACCAAGCCAAGTGTCCCCTTGGCGATCTTTATAATCTGTTTCATGATGGATTGGAGCATGCCACTGTATTCGAGTATACCTGCAAAAGTCATTGCGACTATCGTCATGGAGACGGTGTACATCATCGATTCGAGACCGCCATTGTTGAAGAGTTCATTAATCATCTCATTGCTCGATTCAATAACATATCCTCCCTGCAACGTTGAAATCGCCGTCCCGAGATCTCCACCTTGGACGAAGAGGTGACAGAGGAATCCGAGCACTATGCCGACTATCAATGCAGGGATGGCGGACATCTTGAAGGCAATGCATAGTATGACGACAAGCGGTACAGCGAGCAGCCACGGTGAAATGAGGAATTGATCATCAAGTGATGTCATCATGCCTGAAATCTCGCTGGCGTTGACACTGCCATCCCCTCCAAATCGACGGCCGAGGAAAAAGAAGACCGTGAGTGCAATGATGAGCCCTGGTATGGTCGAATAGAACATGTGCTTGATATGTACGAAAAGATCGGTGTTCGTCAGCCCGGAAGCGAGGTTGGTCGTATCGGACATCGGAGACATCTTATCACCGAAATAAGAACCAGATATAACAGCACCTGCAACCATGGCAGGCGGGATGCCCATGCTCATGCCAATTCCCATACCAGCCACACCGACTGTTGCCATCGTCGACCATGAACTGCCGATCGATAATGCGACGATGCCGCACAGAATCGTAATGGTCACCAGAAAAAGGGAGGGGCTGATCAGGGCAAGGCCGTAGTAGATCATGGTGGCGACAATCCCACCGCCAATCCAGGAGCCGATGACCAATCCAACCAGTATGATTATGACGATGGCAGGTAGGGCCAGACGGATCCCCTTATACATCATTTCTTCTACCTCCCTCCATTTGAACCCATGAAGCAACGCTACAACTGCAGCTGAAGCAGTTCCAAAAATAAGCGGCAGGTGCGGATCTTGAGCAAGCCATATTACAGCAGTGGCCATTGCGAGAATCATCAATAGCAGAGGCAGAAGTGCCATGAAGAATGTAAAGTCTTTTTTGTTGTTTTGTGAAGCCATTTAATCACCATCATTCCATATTAATCATTCTTCTAGATTATACTATAAAAACGGTTTCATAAATAACCGAATAAAGTATTTTCTGTTAAATGACATTATGGAATTGAAGGCGGACAACCAGGTCTTTAGCCTTAGAGAGAATCCTATTTCAATATCAATATGAGTGCGAAGAATATTATGGCTCCAATCAGGATGCGCTGAAGAAGCCGGTCCGGCATGATGCTTGCATATTTACCACCGAAGGATCCGCCTATCGCTGAACCGATGGACAGGGCGATTGCGAATTTCCAGTCGATCATATCATTGAATATGAAGACGAGCAGCGATATGGAGACGTAGATGGTGACGACGAGCGTCTTGATGCCGTGTACTTCGGCCATCGGTATCCTCGGGATAAGCATAAGGAGGATCAGACTGATGAAGAAGCCGACGCCAGCCTGCAACGTTCCTCCGTAGAAGCCGATCAATGTAAAGGCAACCAGAAGAAGCGGGATGGAGACCTTCAGATTAAAGTCCCTCTTCATGAAGCGCTGTGGTTTGATGATGAGCAGAATGGCAAAGATCACCATGAAGGTCGCCAGCAGAGTATCGAAAGTCTCATCGGCGATATTGACGGCAATACGGGCACCATAGACTGATGCGATTGTTGTGGGTACAGCAAGCATCAGGCTCAGGCGCCAATTAAGATGGCCATTTTTATGGAATTGATAAAGCGCAAAGCAATTTTGGAAGAGGATGGCGATACGATTGGTCCCGTTCGCCACAGTCGATGGCAGGCCGAAGAATATGAGCATCGGCAGTGTCAGCATGGAACCGCCGGCTGAAACGATATTGATGAATCCAACTGCGATTCCCACAGTTAGTACGGCGAAAAGGGTTAAAGTTTCGATGATATCCAGCTTCCTTTCTGTATCGGCGACGACGGCCTTGGTATCACACTATATTCAAGTGTATGATTCAGTTATTTGTTTCCAGATCAGTCATGTAGAAGTTGTTTGTTCCGGCGTACCCGGCGTATGGATAGGGTCACCCCGCTGATGATCAGTATGGCGCCGATGACTTCAGTAGAGAGGATATCAGTGCCAAGAATCAGTGCCGACCCTGACATGGCGACGAATGGTTCGAGATTCATCAGCAATGCTGTATTCGCAGCCCCAACTTTAGGCATTTCGCGATTCCATGCCATGTTTGTAATACTATGGACGATGATGCCGCTTGCGATGAGCAGAAACTACATCGTCCAATCAGCCGCCCATAGCCGCCCATAATCGGCAATAGGAAGGGCAGCAAAATGATGAGGCCAAAGAGGTTGGATAGCAGTGTAATCTGTATGGCATTGATATATTTTGACATCCATTGGATGAGGATCATGAATACTGCAAACGTCAGCATAGTCAGTATTATGACGCCTTCCCCCCATCCGAAGACAATGGCCGTGCCGTCGAAAGTGCTGAGTACCACTCCAACGAGAGCCAGCACTGCGCCCGTCCAGAACTTGCCCCCTCTCCGTTCGCCGAAGACGAAAATGGTTAGCATGGCTGTCATGACAGAGGCGAGTGCCAGAATCAGGGCGGATGTTACGGGACTCGCTGTAACCAGGCCCAAGAAGAATGTGTATTGGTTCATGGCGATTCCGATGATTCCCGACAGGGCGATGACCACCCAGACTTTAGCGGGACCTTTAGGCATGCGGAAATAGCGGGAAGCAAACAGCCAGAGGAAACCATTTATGGCAATCAGGCGTATGATGGTGATGCTGTAGGCATCGAAGTGTTCGACCAGGATCTTCCCGATGATGAAGTTGCTGCCCCATATGATGACAGAAAGGAACAGAATCGGGTAGGTCCACCACATCCTTTCATCTATTGGATATTTGTTGTGGGTTTGTGCCATGGTCTCCTCCTTCCGCTGCGATTGAGTGTAAGCACATTATAGCAGATGGCCGCGAGTCGGTAGAGGGGCAAGCAACGCAGAAGTATGAAAAAAAGTCTGACCGCCCAAGTTTGGGCGGTCAGATAGCCAATTTCTACATATTTACTTTTTGGACTGGGTTTGCAAAGAACTTCTGTGTTTCCGTCTTGATCACTTTATAGAGGAAAAGCAGTCCGATCAGGTTCGGTATCATCATCAGTGCGTTCGCAGTATCAGCGAAAGCCCAGACAGTGGAAAGGTCTGCCACTGTGCCGAGGAATGTCGCTGTGATGTAGATGACGCCATAGACCACAATATATTTCAGGCCGAATAGATACTCGAAACATTTTATGCCGTATACATACCAGGCGATGATTGTAGAGAAGCCGAAGAATACGACTGAGATGGAGACGATGTATTCCCCTATGGCTCCAAGAGAGGAGCCGAATGCAGCACTGGTCAAGGCACCGGCTTCAAGATTCGGATTATGGCTCACGCCTGAAATGAGACCGCCAGAAGCATCCCAGAAACCAGTTACAATCAGCACGAGGCCCGTCATGGTACAGACCACGATCGTTACGATGAAAGTGCTTGTCATTGCCACAAGCGCCTGTTTAGCCGGGTGGGTGGTCCGTGCGTTACCGGCAATCAGAGCGACTGTACCCAACCCCGCTTCGTTCGAGAAGATACCTTTTGAAACACCGTGCTGCATAGCCTGCATGACCACGATTCCCGAGAACCCGCCTGCAGCAGATACTGGTGTGAATGCATGCTTGAATATCAATCCAAATGCCGGGATGATCTGATCATAGTTCAGCGCCAGAATCAGAAGGGCACTGACGATGTAGAGGACGGCCATGACCGGCACAAATACGCCGGCGACGTTACTGATGCGCTTTATCCCTCCAAACACAATCAATCCGACCAGGATGACGAGGGTGACGCCCGTCACCCATCCAGTTACATTGAAGCTGTTCTCCATGACATCGGCGATTGTATTGGACTGCACACCGTTGCCGATGCCAAGGGCGGCAAAGGCTGCAAAGAAGGCAAAAAGAACAGCCAACCATTTGAATTTTGAACCGAGCCCTTTTTCTATGTAGTACATTGGACCACTGGAGTACTCTCCATTCTTATTTTTGACCCGGTACATCTGGGCGAGCAGCGCTTCGGAATATTTAGTGGCCATCCCGAGCAGACCTACAAGCCACATCCAAAACAGGGCGCCTGGCCCCCCGAGTGTAATGGCAGTGGCGACACCGGCTATGTTGCCGTTTCCGATCATGCCGGCGAGTGAAGTCATCAATGTCTTGAAGTTGCTGACATCACCTTCAGCGTCATCATCCGATTTGTCTTTAGTGAATGCCAGTTTGAATGCATATCCGAGCTTGCTGAACTGCATTCCCTTTAGTTGGAGGGTCAGAAACAGGCCTGTGCCGGCAAGCAGTATTAAGCTTGGTGGTCCCCAGAGTATCGCGTTTATTTCTCTTAAGATTTCTAGCATATTTCCACTCCCATTATCCTGAAAACGCTCTCATATTTTTATAAGAACCATCATTTTTGTGTTACAGTCCATCCACCATAACAAAAATTCATCATTTGTCTATTGTAATTATACCTCTTTAAACTAAATTTTTTCTTTTAGTGAATTAAATATTAATTTAAAAAAATTTCATAATTTTCAGTTTTATATACCTCGTCGGTACATCCAGGGAAATGCATAAGAGAGAAGGGAAAGGTAGCTTCTGCTTAAAGTGTTTAGAGAGTGACGGAAAAGTGAAAAATAGGAGTGAGATTAAATAGGAAATGATGAAACGGAAGGAGGTGTGATATGAAGACAGCAGCGGAGATCATCATCGATCTGATAGAGCGGTTCGATGTCCATGACGCAGGAAGCAAACGGGCACACGGCAACGGCACACTGCATCGCGCAGCAGTACACTTGAATGCAGAGGGAAAGAAGGTATTCGGGGATGTGGAGCGCGCAACGGTCAGGCTGTCAAATGCGGCTACCTCCAAAAAAATACCTGAACAACTGGTCAACATCAAAGGATGCAGCATCAGGTTCCACCATCCCATACGGGCTATTGACATCATCGGTGTCAACTTCCCGTATTTCCCATTCAGCACCTCTTCCGAGGTCATCAATCTGATGTACAACATCCATCTTTACGTGGAACGGAAAAACGTGAAACGATTTCTCAATATTTTCCGTGCAGGCGGCCTGTACAGCCGTCTGGATTCCCTTCTTGCGGAAATGCCGAAGCGGACGGATATGGGCTATAAATATTATACGACCCATAGCTACGGCAAGGATACGCTGAAATTCCGCATGGATTATGATCCGCAGAGCGGCAATATCGAACTCTATTCGGAGATGGACCCATATATAACAGAGCATTGCCCGAGGAGAACCACACATCTTGGCAATATGTCGATTGGAGAGGAAAAGGTTCAAGGCATAAAGTTTTTTGATACGATGAATGCGCCATTCGGTCGCGCACCGAATGGCGAAATCCCTTATCTGCGCCATTTCCTCTACAGGCGTTCCTTCTTTGGAAGGTTGCAGGAGACGGAAATTGGTATAGAGGAATACCGATTGCTAAAAGAACTCTGGGCGGAAGAAAAACATTATGTACTTCTCAAAGATCCGGAAATATTTTACCAAATCGAGAACCTATTCAACTCATCCACCGGGATTACAGCTGGGGATTTTGAATGCCTTATTGATCAGACATATGAGAGGAAATATACCGCAGAAAAAACGAAAAATTTCCTGGAAAATATCTGGCCTCACTTCGCGCATAGAGCCGATGCACAGGAAATCGGAACTTATCATAGACTGCTCGATAATCCAGAAGTGTTGGAAGTCTATGATTTCGTGAGCTCCATGTCTTCAAAATATGAGGTGGCGGAGCTAGTGGATTCTGTGGTTGTAAAACTGATGGGTAGAAAAGAATATCAACATATGCAGAAAGGAAAGATATAGATGAACCAGGAAAAATTTGAACTCAACGACGGAAGTGTGTTGCCTAAGATTGGACTCGGGACGGTCGGCATCAAAGGGGCCGCCGGGATCAACAGCATGCTGACGGCAATTGATGGCAATGGATATCGTCTTATCGACACTTCCACCAACTACCTTAACGAAGGGGCAGTGGGAGAAGCAGTCAGGCGTGCTGAAGTACCGAGGGAACAGCTGATCATCAGCTCCAAACTACCAGGCAAAACACACGACTATAACAAGGCGATCAAGATGATTCAGGAATCGCTCTATCGCATAGGCCTCGATTATTTTGATAAGTATCTGATCCACTGGCCTTTGCCGATGCAGGATAAATATGTCGAGGCGTGGCAAGCTCTGATTGATGCCAAGAAATTCGGATTGATCAAAACCATCGGCGTCTCCAATTTCCTTGAAGAGCATCTCGACCGTCTTATTGATGAGACAGGCGTCACTCCGGCGACCAATCAGATTGAGCGCCATCCGTACTTCAATAATAAAGCGTTGGTTGAGGCCAATAGGGAACGTGGCATAGTAACCGAAGCATGGAGTCCATTCGGCAGGGAGATCAACGATGTGTTGGACAATCCAACAATCAAGGAGATAGCGGATAAATACGAAAAATCACCTGCACAGGTGATTGTAAGATGGAATCTGCAGAACGATGTCCTTGTCATACCAAAATCGGCTACGTCCGCGCATCAGAAAGAGAATCTTGATGTTTATGATTTTGAACTTTCACAAGCGGACCTTGAAGCGATAGATTCCCTTGATAAGGGAGAAGAAGGCCGGGTTGAGGGTCAGCATCCTAACGAATACGAAGAATATGTATAGCGATAAAAAACTAGAAGAAGCGGCCAAAAGCTGCTTCTTCTAGTTTTTTTTAATCTCTTCATATTTTCTGAACCACTCGGGGAATGCCTTTTTAAACGCAACCGGCTTAAATTCGCCAGAGACTTTCTTGACGACAAGGTGTGTCGTCGTCCCTTCAGCACATATATTCCCCGAGTCGTCTACAATCTCAAAACCATATTTTGTCCGCATGCCTGTATTTTCTTCCACCCACGTACGGACAAACGCACGGTCTCCATACTTCAACGCTTTTTTGTATGTAATATCCACATTGTATACAGGGGCGTAGAATCCTTCTCGTTCCATAGCGGTATAATCAAATCCGATATCTTCGACGAGCTGCATCCGTCCGAGCTCCAGCCATTTTACATAGTTGGCATGATAGATGACGCCCATCATGTCAGTGTCCGCATATAATATCTGTACTTCCTTTTCTGCAACGTGAAAATGATCCACTCGAGACATCCTTTCAATTCTATTTACATACATATTATACCATTCTTAAGGATTATTTCGGCAATCGGTTCGCGATTCCCGAAGATGACATGATATTCATGTATTTTTATGTAGATGTAAGCTCGATGTCATTAGAGTGAAATTTTAAATCACTAAAACGTTTACATGTTTGACTTCAAGTTTTACAAGCGTTAGAATTGGTTAGTCTAACTAACCAATAGGGGTGTTGCGGATGAATCCTGAACAGGAATTCTTCGACCTGTATATCAATCTCTATAGATCTTATATCGGTAAAGCCAACAAAATACTATCAGCCTATGACCTCTCCAGCGCCCAGTGGCAGATTCTAAAGGATATTGCCAGACATGGCGAGACAACGCTCGTCGATGTAAGCAGAAGAAGGCAGATAGAAAAATCAACCGCCAACAAAGTAATCACATACTTGCTTGAACTCGACCTGATTGAATCGACACCCGGTACTGACGATCGCAGGCGCAAGAACCTGAGTATGAGTGCTTCAGGGGATAGACTATTCAAGGAAGTGCGCGCCCGTATGACAGGTATGCAGAGAGAGATACTTGAAGATTTTGACTCTAAAGAAGTGGACGCAATGATAAAAATGTTGCGGAGAATCAATATATAGAAAGGATATGATGGCTTGTCCCGGGAAATGCATCAGGAAAATAAGATTTGGACGAGAGAGTTTCTGGCCATATTCATGTACCATTTCATCATTATGTTCTCAATGTACATATCAATGGTGACAATAGGCAGTTTTGTGATAGACAATTATAATGCATCAGCCAGCACAGCTGGCCTGGTAGCGAGTATTTTCATCGTCGGCGTCCTGATCGGCAGAGCGCTGACAGGCCAACAGATCAATACAGTCGGTGCAAAGCACCTTCTCTACATCGGAACAGTGATGTTCTTTGCCACCTATAGTCTCTACTTTATAGAGGGTGGGCTCGCGCTGCTCATCATCACGCGTTTCCTTAACGGATTCGCAACCGGTCTGATCAGCACCGCGCTCAATACGCTGGCCACCATTTCGGTGCCTGAGAACCGTAGGGGCGAGGGCATCAGCTATTTTAGTCTGAGTTTCGTAGTCGGTTCCGCCATCGGTCCTTTCCTTGGCTTCTTCATGATGGGCATCATGCCATATAATATGATGTTGCTGATCATCGCTGTAGCTGTACTTCTGGTGGCTTTCACCATTCCGATGATTCGGACGAATAATATCAAATATCCGTCCAAACCCACACTAAAGGAATTTAAGGTGATTGATCGGCAGGTCCTTCCGATGGGCGTTTCAATTTTCTTTATGGGCCTTGCCTACGCCGCCATCCTGTCCTTCCTGAACCTGTTTGCCAAAGAAGCTGATCTGGTCACTGCCGCCAGCTTCTTCTTTATCGTCTATGCCATCTCGATAACGTTCACACGGCCGTTCACAGGTAAGCTGATGGATAATCGGGGGGCGAACATCATCCTCTATCCGGCATTCATACTGATGGCCATCGGCTTCTATATGCTTGGAGGGGCCACGACGGGATGGGTGCTGCTTACAGCCAGTGTCTTAATCGGCCTCGGTTACGGGAATTTCCAATCGATCGCCCAAACCGTCTGTGTAAACATCGCTACACGTGAGAACGTTGGACTTGCTACAAGTACCTTCTTCATCATGATGGAAATCGGCCTCGGCTTCGGCCCAGCATTCCTGGGGCTGCTTGTACCATCATTTGGCTACGGTGGTGTCTATCAGCTCCTTGTCCTGTCCATACTCCTCGCCATGGGCATCTACTTCATAGTCTACGGCAGACATGAAAGCCGTAGTCGACAACAATCGAATCATGCGCGATAAAAAAATTACCCGCCGGCAGTGCCTGTGGGTAATTTTCTATCAACTAAGATCATTTCATGGAGATTTCCATCCGTCCCTTTGTGCATCATTGTGGATGTAGGTAAGTGTCTTGCCGGTCACTCCAAACAGGATCGTCATAATCGGGCTGAGCAGACAGAAGAAGGCGAATGGCAGGTAGGAGAGGGTGGGGACACCCAGCACACTTGCAATGAAGACCCCGCACACGCTCCACGGTACTAGTGGATTGATAACGGTGCCCGCATCTTCTGCCACCCTTGAAAGGTTTTTGTTCTCAAGTCCCACTTTTTCATATTGCTTCTGGAACGTCTCGGTCGTCAGCAGAATGGATAGATACTGTTCACCGATCAATATATTGACACCGATTGCATTGAGGGCCGATCCTATAATGACCGATTTCACATCCTTCAGCGTATTCTCCACTGAAGCGAACAATCTCGGTACGATGCCAAGCTTAAAGAGCAACCCGCCCATGCCTAATGCAAGGATGACAATGCCGATTGTGAAGAACATACTCTCCATGCCGCCACGGGTCAAAAGTTCATCGATCTCCGCCACGCCGGTTTCAGAAACAAAGCCACCGAATAGGATGTTGAATATTCCTGTAAGAGATGGCGCAGTATGTAGAGTCGACAACAGGAGTGCGCTGACAATACCGGCTGTAAGAGAAAGCAGTGCAGGCGCACGCAGCATTGAAAAGACAAGAAGGACAGCCAGTGGCACTGCTGCGTTATACCAGCTTATCAAACCAGTATCGAGCAAACCTTGCTGGTAGACTTCCATTTCGCCAAAATTGACAGAAGATATATTCGGAGATAATAAGGCGAAAAGAATAAATGTGATCAGGAAAACTGGAATGGTGGTCCACATCATATTTTTAATGTGATCAAACAAATCCACTTCCAATATACTGGATGCCATATTAGTCGTATCGGACAAAGGAGACATCTTGTCACCGAAGAACGCTCCAGACACAATGGCCCCGGCTGTCATGGCTAAAGAAAGGTCCAATGCACTGGACACACCAATAAAAGCGACACCGACGGTACCGACAGTCGTCAGAGAACTGCCGACACATATGCCGACGATGGCGGTCACGATGAATACGATGGAGAGATAGAAGTAAGGGGTCACCAATTCAAAACCGCCATATATAAGCGTTGGGATGGTACCGCTGTAGATCCATGAAGCAATCAGCATGCCTATCAAAAAGAAGATGAATACAGCACCCATCCCCGATTTAGCACCTTCAGAAAGCCCTTCTTGAAGTTTCTGGTGGGGGACGCGTTTGACGGTTCCATAGATGATGAGCAATATGATAGAAAACATCAATGCCATATGTGGGGTGGTTTCAAAATGGATGATGCTTGTGCTGATTATAATGATGATACTGATGACTGCAATGAGTGCTTCGGGTAAAGATGGTGTCTGGGCAGGTTGAATGCGGAACATTTTTGAACCTCCTATATAATTAGACTATACAATAGAAACATGTTAACAGGTTCTTTTATGAAAATCTCGATTCATTCCAATTACGTTTAATTAAGAGTGTTCTAAATTTTATGATATAATCCTCTAAACTGAACTCAACAATCGGGGGGATGACTCATGAAACTTTTAACGTTCTATAAAGAAGGTAGACTTCGGCCAGGAATCTTGACTGAAAAAGGTATCCTCGATATTTCCGGGGCATACCCCACGATGATCGAAGCGATTGAAAGGCACAAGGGACTTGATGATTTCCTTGATTTCGCCATGGAAGCAGAAACCAGCTCCTTTATAGAATTGCATAAAACTAAACTTGGTCCCTCGATCGATTGCCCAGAAAAAATCATTTGTGTTGGGCTCAACTACCGGCGGCACGCTGTTGAGTCAGGAATGTCAGTGCCAGATAACCCCATCATCTTCAGCAAGTTCAGAAACAGCCTATCCGGCGATAGGGGCATCGTGAACATTCCATCACAAGCCAAACAAGTGGATTATGAAGCTGAACTCGCCATAGTCATCGGCAAGACGGCTTACAGAATAGATGAAACCGAGGCCGAGAATGCAATATTCGGCTACAGTGCGGCGAACGATCTGTCGGAGCGTGCGTTCCAATTTAAAACTTCGCAGTGGCTACTTGGTAAGAGTTTGGATGGATTCTGTCCAATCGGTCCATACATCGTCACAAAAGATGAGATTGAAGACTCCGATAAACTCAGGATCAAATGCACAGTAAACAATGAAGTGCGTCAAGATTCGAACACCAATGATATGATCTTCAAATGTAAAGCACTTGTCAGCTATATCTCCCATCACATGACGCTTGCACCGGGTGATGTCATATTGACCGGCACTCCTGAAGGGGTCGCCATGGGGCACGGGGGAGAAGTGCGGCCATGGTTGAAGGCAGGTGACGAAGTGGTGGTGGAGATTGAGCAGCTTGGCCGTCTGACAACATATATCCGAGCAGAATAATGGAAGTGCCATAGGAAGATGTAGGTATGATGTTTGATTTTTGGTGCGGGCATCTGCATGATATGGGTATAACGAACATGGGAGGCAGACATAATGAGAGTACTCGTCATAGGCGCCAACGGCCAAATAGGTCAAATGGTCGTCAGTCGACTGAAGGAAAAAGGACATGAGCCAGTAGCCATGCTGCGTAAAGAGGAGCAGGCACAAGCTTTTGAAGATGATGGCATCGACACTGTGATTGCAGATCTCGAAGGGGACTTTAGCCATGCCTTTGAAGGTGTGGATGGAGTGATATTCACAGCAGGGTCTGGTGCTTCGACTGGAGCCGATAAGACCATCCTGATTGACCAGGAGGGTGCCATTGAAGCCATTGATCTCGCAAAATCATATGAACTGGATCATTTTGTCATGGTCAGCGGTCTGGGTGTTGAAAACCCCCGTGGTGTAGAAGGTGAGATACGCCCCTACCTCCACGCCAAACACCGGGCTGATGAGCACCTGATCGATTCTGGAGTCCCCTACACGATACTTCGTCCTGGATTATTGACGAATGGAGAAGGTAAGGGCACCGTCACTTTCTATGAATACAAAGGAGAAACCGAGTACGGAGAAATCATCCGTGAAGATGTAGCTGATGTGCTGGTTAAAATAATCGGCTATCCACCAGAGGATAAAATCTATTATGTGGTTGAAGGAGAGACTTCAATCAGTCAGATTCTATAGATATATTAGCAGCCACCTGAGAGAACTCTTGGGTGGCTGTTTTTGAGTTGGTGAATGCCTTGGGATCTTAAGTATGGGGCTGAGTTTTGTATATGTTAAAGAAAACGATATAATATAAGGGAAGCATAGGAGGTTTCATCATGAAACAGTATATGATTGGTCTCGATATCGGCACAACTGCGGTAAAGGCTGTCTTATTCACCACTCAAGGTGGATACATAGATAAGGAGACCCAACACTATCCACTGCATACACCGGATGTCTACACGGCGGAGCAGGATCCGGATGAGATTCTAATGAAATCCATGCGCGCACTGAATAATCTGGTGGAACGGAACGCGTGTGGTGACGAGATTGCCTTCGTTTCCTGTTCTGCTGCCATGCACAGTATAATCCTTCTGGATCATTCAGGTGAACGGCTGACGGAGTGCATCACTTGGGCGGATCGGCGAAGTGAGGATATGGCAGAGAAATGGGATGATGCCAAAGGGCTTGCCATCTACAGGCGTACAGGTACCCCAATCCATCCCATGAGCCCGTTCATCAAGCTGCTTCATTTTAAGGAGAAGGCGCCTGAGATCTACAGTCAAATCGGTAAAATCGTGGGCATCAAGGAATATGTGCTCCATCATTTGACGGGGATGTACGAAGTCGATAAATCCATCGCCAGCAGCATGGGCATGATGGATCTTGACACATCGCAATGGGACAGTGAGGTGCTTGAACTGCTGGATCTGACACCAAAACAACTCCCGGATATCGTCAGTACAACCAAAGTGCATCAGAGTATCGGACGGAACCTTGGCCAGACTGGTCTGGCCAAGGACACGAAAATCATTCTCGGAGCGAGTGATGGCGTCCTCGCCAATCTCGGCGTCAATGCCATACAGGAGGGGGACGTGGCAATCACCATCGGTACCAGTGGGGCGATCCGCACAGTCATTACAGAACCCCGGACCGATCCCAAGATGCGGACCTTCTGTTATCATTTGACGGAGAATCGCTATGTCATCGGCGGGCCGGTGAATAATGGCGGTGTAATCCTGAGGTGGATACGTGACGAACTGTGCCAAGAAGAGGTGGGGAAAGCAGATGCCTATAATGAAGATCCCTATGAAGTTATGACGCGTGCAGCGGATAGTGTCTCACCGGGCAGCAATGGGCTCATCTTCCATCCCTACCTTGCAGGAGAGCGGGCCCCTTTATGGAATGCGAAAGCGGTCGGTTCCTTCTATGGATTGACTTTATCCCACGAGCGGAGCCATATGATCCGGGCAGCCCTGGAGGGCGTGGTCTACAATCTCTACAGTGTATATCTGGCACTTCGTGAACAGATGAATGAAGTGAAAAGCATTAAGGCGAGTGGCGGTTTTGCACGTAGTGAGATGTGGAAGCAGTTGATGGCTGATGTATTCGGGGAGCAATTGACTGTGCCGAAATCATATGAATCAAGTGCTTTCGGCGCCTGTCTCCTCGGTCTTTACGCCCTTGGCGAAATACGTGATTTGAATGAAGTTGCAGACTTCGTCGGTGAAAGCGATGCATATATACCGGACGAGAAGGTATACTTGAAGTATCAGGAAATCATGAGTGTTTATATCGAGCTTGGTCGGGCGCTCGAACCTTTCTATGATAGGATGGACGAAATCAGATAACGGAGGTGGAACGGATGGAACTGCATGAATTCTTCTCCTATTATATGGAGGAAAATGAATTGGCTCGTGCCAACCTCATTAATGATGGGGTGTTTGAGACACTCGCTTCATTGGTTGACTTTAAAGTGTCGGAAATCAGATTGATGGACGGGGCCGCCCCCATTACTGATATGGTGACGATGACTGAAATAGCCCTTATCCGACAACTGATCGATATTGAGCCGCCAGAAGGGTTGCACCAGGTAATCTATAGAGTCGATGATTACCCTGTACTCACCGACTTCCAATATATACTGGAGGCTGGCGAGGGGCGCGGCGTCATTCATCATGATATTGTAGAGGCGCTCCATAAAGCATTAAAGGAAAACCACAATATACCCGCCCATCCGATGTATATCCATAAAAATGAACCCCTGGACCAGGATGATGTCGCAATGCTTGACCGCATCTACCGTGGACCGATCTACTGGCTATATGACAATATCACCTGGCGTCAGTTGCGCCGGATGCTGAAGCGTCTGAATGCAGAGCCTGATGGCCATCAAAAAGATGATTATCTGCGCCATTTGACCTCTATCATAACCAATCCAAAATATCTTGAGGGCATCCTGCTCCAGCTGAATACGACGGATCTTGAGCAGATCGAAGACAATGTCCAAAAGGGATTCAATGTATATGAAGCGAGCTCAAGGTGGTCGGATGCCCGGAATCTAGGTCTCCTCGTCAAAATCCATGCTGATCATTATGTCATGCATGAAGCTGTCAGGTCAGCATTGGAGGAAGTATCATTTGAAGCGGTCGAAGCTCATCGGAGAAAGTCTGGGTCGCCGGTTGGGCGTCCGCCTGGTGGAGATTTCAATGCCTATGTCCTCCATGCACAGATTGAAGATCTAGACTTTGAAATTTCCCGGGAAATCATCATGCCGGCAGGCAGCAACTGTTTCGAGCTTCATCTCGTCATCCAAAAAGCGATGGGATGGCGGCAGAAGCACGATGCCTCGTTCGAAGCAGGGACATTGACGATAGATGCAACAGGAGATGCATTGGGAAGTGAGGGGCGATTGCCGTCCAGTTACATCCAGATTGATGCGGTATTTGCGCATCATGAAACCCTCCACTACCTATATGGAGAAGATTATCGGGTGACGCTCGATATTGAAGCCAAAGCCCATATCCACCGGCCGATACCAAAGGTCCAAAGTCATCAAGGCCCGGCTCCGATAGAGAACATAGGTGGTGCGGCATATCTTGCCGATACTCTTGAAGTGCTGTCTTCAGTAGACCATCCTGATTATATAAGGACTTATGAGAAGGTGCGGGCCACCAACTACAGGGAACGGTATCCTGTAACGGCCATCAACAATCAGCTTGAAAAAATGTTCAGGAAGTCATATCCGATTACAGAATACAATATAGATGAAATAGAGTGACGAGAGGAGCGGCTCATATGGAAAAACCAAAAGTCCGGAAGTTGTTCACCGGCAAAGTAAAGACGATGGGACATCCAGACGCAGAGGATAAGTTCGATAGAGAATGGAAAAGTGCGATATTCAAGACAGAGCGGCATGAAAGAAGCTATCTTACAAAAACCGGGTTTGACACGGATGAAGTGGCAGACAAAAGGAACCATGGCGGACCTGAGAAGGCAGTATTCGCCTACCCAATGATCCATTATGCTACATGGCGCCGCGAGTTAGGGGTCGATATTGAAGCGGGTGGTTTCGGTGAGAATTTCGCAATTACGGGAATGGATGAATCTTCTATTTCGATAGGAGATACATATAAAGTAGGGGGTGCAGTCATCCAAGTTTCGCAACCGCGCCGACCCTGCTGGAAACCGGCACGACGCTACAGGATCATCGATCTTGCCCTGCAGATTCAAAATACGGGTCGTACGGGCTGGTATTTCAGGGTGCTGCAGGAAGGATACGTACAGCCCGGCGACACTTTGGAGCTCATTGAACAGCCATGCCCGGAGTGGACGATCAGTGCATGCAATGAAGTCATGTATGACCAAGTAGATAATGTCGGTCTTGCCGAAAGTTTGAGTGCATGTGAGTATCTTGCCCCCAATTGGAAAGCGACACTCGAGAAACGTCTTTTGGGTAAAGAGGGGAGCAGTAAGAAGCGGGTATTCGGTCCGAACAGGTGATGAATATTCAAATGATTGAGAGTATGTTTGATTTCAGAAATTTTCAAGCATTCTTTTAAGTCGACCATAAATAATGCATAAATCTTTAAAAAAGTTTTCTAATGCGGTAGAATTCATATGGAAACGGTTTTAGTACTATAGGAATGGGCACCCATCCCAAGTGCTGAACCAATTAAATTAAGGGGGAAGTCATTCATGGTAGTACCATACAGTGCAGAACCAGCTACGGATTTTACGAAAGAAGAAAATAAAAAAGCATTTAAAGATGCTCTGGAGCAGGTGAAGAAGGATTTCGGCGTCAAACGCCCATTGATCATCGGTGGAGAACATATCGAAACGGATGACCAGATCACTTCTTACAACCCTTCAAATAAAGAAGAAGTCGTCGGTCATGTATCCAAAGCCACGACTGAGCATATTGATTCAGCAATGGAAGCGGCAGAAAAAGCTTTCGAAACCTGGAGCGAGTGGGATCCGAAAGATCGTGCAGAACTGTTCATCAGAGTCGCTGCAATCATCCGTCGCCGCAAGCATGAATTTTCTGCGTTGATGGTGTACGAAGCAGGGAAGCCATGGAACGAAGCTGATGGAGATACGAACGAAGGCATTGATTTCATAGAGTATTATGCCCGCTCAATGATGGAATTGGCAGACGGTAAACCGACCCTTGACCGCGAAGGTGAACACAACCATTATTTCTATCAGCCAATGGGTCCTGGTGTGACGATCTCACCTTGGAACTTCCCGTTCGCAATCATGACAGGAACAACCGCAGCACCAGTCATTGCAGGGAATACAGTACTGCTTAAACCTGCAGAAGACACACCATTGATTGCATATAAGTTGATGGAAGTGCTTGAGGAAGCAGGACTTCCAAAAGGTGTCGTGAACTTCGTTACAGGTGATCCGGCTGAAATTGGGGATTATATGGTCGATCATCATAAGACGCACTTCATCACATTCACAGGATCCAAAGCGACGGGTCTCCGCATCAATAAACGAGCAGCCGAAGTACACGAAGGACAGGATTTCCTGAAAAGAGTCATAACTGAAATGGGCGGTAAAGATACAATCATCGTCGATAAGGATGCAGACTTGGACTTGGCGGCGGATTCCATCGTCAATTCAGCATTTGGCTTCTCCGGCCAGAAATGTTCTGCCGGTTCCCGCGCAGTCATCCACAAAGATGTATACGATGAAGTATTGGCTAAATCCATCGAACTGACAAAAGAATTGACGGTCGGTAACCCTGTAGATGAAACTTACATGGGGCCGGTAATCAACAAGAAGCAGTTTGATAAGATCAGTGAATATATCGAAACAGGCAAAAAAGAAGGTAAATTGGAAATCGGTGGAGAAACTGATGATTCTACAGGATACTTCATCCATCCGACAATCTTCTCAGGCTTGGATCCAAAAGCGGTCATCATGCAAGAAGAGATTTTTGGACCAGTCGTAGCATTTGCTAAAGCAGATGATTTCGATGAAATGCTTGAAATTGCCAATAATACTGAATACGGTCTTACAGGTGCAGTCATCACAAATACACGTGAGAACTGGATTCTGGCATGCCGCAAATTCAATGTCGGCAACCTCTACCTCAACCGTGGCTGTACGGCAGCTGTCGTAGGATATCACCCATTCGGTGGGTTCAAGATGTCCGGTACAGACCAGAAGACAGGTAGCCCTGACTATATGCTCAACTTCCTGGAGCAAAAAGTTGTATCAGAAATGTTCTAAATCAATAGAAATGATGAAAGCGGAGGACGACTGGGTAGTCATCCTCCGCTTTTTTGTGTGCTATTTTACTGCATCTGGGATTCCGCTTTGAGATGGCCATCTTCAAGCGTAAGCACTCGGTCTGCGTACTCGAAAATACGTGAATCATGCGTGATCAGTATGCCAATCATGCCACGATCTTTAACAATATCCCGGAGCATTTCGACGACTTCTATGGCGCGTGCACCATCGAGGCTCGCCGTAGGTTCATCGGCCAGAAGCATCTTGGGCTTGTTCATCAAAGCCCGCATAATGGCGGCACGTTGCCTTTCGCCACCTGAGAGCATACCAGGATAGCTGTTGAAACGGTGGCTGAGTCCAATTTCTTCGAGCAATGCCTTGCTGCGCTTACGGGCCTCATTTTTACTAAGCCCGGCTTGCTCTGCAACGAAACTAAGCTGTGAGACGATATCCATATAGGGTATGAGGTGGGAGGATTGGAATATGAATCCAATATCTGTGAGACGCATTTTCGTCAATTCCTTTTCGCTAAGATCCAAGTAATCGACATCGTCTAACTTGACCTCTCCTTCAGTGTGGGACAATAGGCCGCCGAGTATCGACAATAAGGTCGACTTGCCGGAACCTGATGCGCCGCTCAAGATGATCAATTCACCGCTTGAGGCACTGAAGTCGATTCCTTTGAGCACATCGGTTTTCGCATCTCCCGTGCCAAACGTTTTAGTCAATCCATGTACTTCCAATGTCATATTATTCACTTGAGATCGCCTCCAATGGATCTATTCTTATTACTCTTACCAATGACAAACCAGCACCGATGAACGCTACCACCAGAAACAGTACTGATACTAATGCCATCAGATTGGTGTTCAGATAAAACGGCATATCGATTGGGATGACCATACCGATTAAAGAAATGGTGATCAGTGACAATACGACACCAGTCAACGTGATCAGTATGACTTGAATCAGGATGGAGACGGCCAATGTACGGGAAGACGTACCGATTGCCTTCAGTATGCCGAACTGGGAAGTTTTCTGGATGGTGATGACATAGAAGAAGGCTGCAAGTACGATTGCTGAAATGACGAATAGAAAGACAATCATCAGGTTGAGCGGCTGCTGTTCGGCCTGATAGCTTGGGACGGCGTTTTTCAGTTCAGAAGCAGAAACCACCGCCACGCCAGGCGCATCGTCAATCGTTTGACGTTCTGCTTCACTGCTTTCACTGATTATCAGTGCAGCCGTCCTGGATTCCAAGTCATTTATTGCTTCAGGTGTCACAAAAGCCATCGAGTTATGGGCAAACATGATGTCTTCGGCAAATCCGCTGACTTCGTATGTCTGTTCATTGGTTAATGTAACATCATCTCCGACGCTGAACCCTTCTGCCTTCAATTTTTCATTCAGGAGGAGTTCGGATTGCGATTCAGGAAAACGCCCCTCTTTTACAGCAGGTTCTTTTGACTCGTCGGTTGCCGCAATGAGCAGGCTGATTTCCGAGTCTCCGGATTCTATTTTCTGCATCGATAACTGGAGAGGATCGGCGGAGGTTGTTTCTTGTACGCCATTGATCTGATCTTCAGACAGTCCTGAGCGCATGAGGTCATTTTCCACGTCTTCCTCCATGACAAAGTATTCACTGTTCAAGGCATCGATGCCTGAAATGTTTTCTCGTGCCAACCCTTGGGCCAATGCTGAAACGAACAGCACCAGAAAAGCGAGCAGGAACAGTATGGCAGTTACCATGATGTACTTGAACTTATAGAACTTCAGTTCTTTCAAGGCTAATTTCATCTCGATTCAATGCTTCCTTTCGATTTGTATTGACCATAGTCTATCAAGGCGATATAAACCGGATGTAACGGCAATATAAACGCAAAATAAACTTTCGAGAAAGAGATGGAAATAAAAAAGGAGCACTCTTAAAAAAGAGTGCTCCTTTTTGGCATGAAGTTACATCATGCTGCTGAACCAGAGGCCAAGCGTGGTTCCGATGTAGTTGCCAAGGATATAACCAAGTGTGCCGACGATGAGAATTGGACCGACCAGTCGTGTCCAGCCGCGCGAAATGGCCATGGCGGCGGCTGTTGTAGGACCGCCGATGTTGGCATTGCTCGAGAGGATGATTTCCTCAAGGTCGAATTTGAATACTCTGCCGAACGAGAACGATACGATCATATTGATGAAGACAATGATGGCAGCGAACAACAGAATGAGTGGTGCATTTTCTATGATCAGCGGGATGGACGCGGGCACCCCGATGACGACAAAGAATATATAGATCAGAAAAGTACCAATTTCCTGGGCCCCATTGATGCGTTCAAAGTATTTCGGGATAAATGAAACAAGAATCAGCGTCAATGTTGTCAACATCAGATAATCGTCTCCAATCACTGCCCTTAACACACTCAGGAAAATATTCGCATCTTCGGGTATGAGGAAGCGGAAAATTTCTGCAAGCTTGAACGATACGGCGACTATGACGAATGAAGAACCGACCGCAAGCGCGATGTCGTTCAGTGCGATTTCCTTACGCTTCCAGTAGGAAGCGGATGTCGTCTTGTCGCCTTCTTCTCGTGCCTCTATGGCATCGATGTGGGGAGTATTATATTTTTTGCGGAAAAAGCCGATTGCAGGAATCAGTATCAGTATGAAGAAGTAGACTGCCATCAGAAGATTGTCGGCGACAACCGCTGAAGAGACCGTTTCGCCAGGCACGTCAAACCGCGTCGCCAAAGCTGCGAAGTTCACACTGCCTCCCGTATAGGAACCTGAAATCATAGCAGCGATATGGGGGAGGCCTGGTATCAGATCCTTCAGAAAGGTAAATGCGACTATGGAACCAGCGACGGTACCAATGGAACTGAGCAGAAAGATCATCAGCAGACGGCCGCTTTCCTGCCAAATTTTACGTAAATTGGACTGGAAGAGCAAAAGCGGTATGGATAAAGGTACGACATACGTCCATACCGAATCGTAGACGGGCGACTCGGTGGGAATCAGCCCCGTATTCGCCATCAGCATCGCTCCGACAAGCGCAATGATTGCGCCTGACAGTTTCGAAGCCCATTCATAGCGCTGTTCCAGCCATATGCTGACAGCTGCCCAACCTACAAGGAATGCCCACAGCAGCCAAGTTTCGTCGGGTGATATCAAAGCATTAATAATACCAAACTCCTTTTTAGCGCCAGCCGTCCTTTGGACTGCATCAGCAACCCTTTTTGGATGTATATAGCTGAAATTATATAATAAATTCTAGGCGACTTCTAATATGTAGGGTATGAAAAAAGAAAAATCCTCCACCCGTTGAAGGTGGAGGAATCAATGGAGCCAAGGGGACTCGAACCCCTGACCTCTACACTGCCAGTGTAGCGCTCTCCCAACTGAGCTATGGCCCCGTTTGTGCTACAACAATATTCTATATGATAACACCGTAATATACAAGCCCATTTATTGTCGAAAAACTCATTTTCAATATCTGGACAAACAAGTGTCGGCCAAGGCCTTCAGTATTCCAACTATTGAAAAAATATAGACATGTCTGACAATTGATTGTAGTATAGTGATGTAAAACTTTATAGACAGATAAAGTGCGCTCTATGGCGCTTCTACCACATAAACACAATCATCGGGAACCGTTTATATAAATCCCGGAATCATGCAGAGGACCAAGGTGCACAAAAGAGACATGTATAAAATAAAACAGTTGTGAGGTGCAGAGTATCATGGAAAAGAAGAAAGGGTTTTTCTCGAAACTGCTGGATATAATAGAAAGGGTCGGCAATAAACTGCCTGATCCATTCATGCTGTTCATCGGGTTGGCAGTCCTGATGATTTTCATCTCCTACGCATTCAGTCTGGCTGGGGCTTCAGTCATCCATCCTGGTACAGGAGAAGATACTCCGATCCGGAATCTGTTATCTGGCGAAGGCCTTCAGTTCATCCTGACATCAATGCTTGAAAACTTCACCGGATTCGCACCACTTGGGCTGGTTCTGGCAATGATGCTTGGTATTGGGCTTGCCGAGAAGGTTGGACTACTTGATTATTCAATCCGCAAGACAATTTTGAAATCACCGCCATTCCTACTTACATATACAGTGGTATTTACAGGTATTTTGGGTAACTTAGCTTCTGATGCTGCTGTCGTCCTGATTCCGCCACTTGGAGCACTTGTATTCTATAAGGTCGGCCGACACCCACTGGCAGGTCTTGCGGCCGGCTTTGCCGGTGCTGGCGCCGGATTTACCGCCAATTTGTTCATTGCCGGTACAGATGCCCTGCTTGCAGGCATTTCGACCGAAGCGGCTGCCATCATCAACGAAGATATTGTCGTTACGGCGGTGGATAACTGGTACTTCAATATAGTTTCTGTCTTTCTTTTGACATTTGTAGGCGGGTTGTTGACATCGAAATTCGTGGAACCGCGTCTTGGCAAATATGAGGGGGAGGCTTTGGAAGACGAAGATGCAGAAGAGCTTCCGAACGCAAAAAAAGGGTTTTTCGCTGCATTGATAGCAGGGCTTCTATATTTTGCAGTCATCCTAACTGTCGTCATGCTGCCGGATAGTCCGCTAAGGGGCGAAGGTGGGAGCATAATCCCATCACCATTAATCGACGGTATCGTGCCATTGATTCTGATATTCTTCGTCATCATCGGTACAGCTTTTGGTCTGGTCACAAAAAAGATACAGTCCAGCAAGGACATCACCTATTATATGACGGAATCCATAAAGGACATGGCCGGTTATATTGTGCTGGTTTTTGCGATTGCCCAGTTCATCGCCTATTTCAATTGGTCGAATCTCGGTACATGGGTAGCCGTCAATGGTGCTGAATTCCTGCGGGACATCGAATTTACTGGATTCGGCTTGGTCGTCGGATATGTCATCTTCACCGGTCTGATGAATTTCCTGATTACTTCCGGTTCTGCCAAATGGGCCATCGAAGCACCAATATTCGTGCCGATGTTCATGCAACTCGGCTATGATCCAGCCTTTACACAAGTCGCCTATCGTATCGCCGACTCATCCGTCAACATCATCACCCCGCTTTTCCCTTATATGGTCATCATCCTTGCCTTCATGCAGCGGTATGACAAGAATGCAAGCATCGGCACATATATCTCGTTGATGCTGCCTTATTCCATCGCATTTCTTGTGGTGTGGATCATACTGCTTGCTGTATTTTATTTCATAGGAATACCATATGGGCCGGGGGTCAGCACATACTTGGAAAACAGACCGTAATGAATATAAAGGGAGGAAAATGAAATGGAACAGCTTGAAGCACAACTGGTGAGGTGGCGCCGTGATTTCCACCAATATCCGGAACTTGGCTTTCTTGAGATGCGTACTGCCACCATTGTGGCCGATATGCTTGAAACGTTGGGGTACACAATTCAGATTGGAAATGAAGTCATGGCCCCCGATTATTGCATGGGTAAACCTGGCGCTGAAGAAACCCATCGACATCTGGAATGGGCCAAGGAGAATGGCGCAGTGCCCAAATACCTTGATGCAGTTTCCGAAGGCTTCACAGGTATTGTGGCGACCCTCGAAACCGGACGGGAAGGCCCGATCATCGCCTACAGGGTAGATATGGATGCACTGCCGATTACTGAGACTTCGGCGGAGGGTCATGTGCCTGTAGCAGAAGATTTCAGATCGACTACGTCCAACATGCATGCGTGCGGCCATGACGCCCACACAGCCATTGGTCTGGGACTGGCCACAAAAATCATGCGCCAGAAAGATCAATTATCGGGTGTCATCAAAATAATATTCCAACCGGCAGAGGAAGGCACACGAGGCGCGCGCTCCATGGTCGAAGCTGGTGTCGCTGACGGTGTCGATTACTTCATCGCTTCGCATATAGGAATGGATGTACCGGATGGACATTTCATCGCCGCAAATAATGGTTTCTTGGCGACATCTAAGATGGATGTCACTTTTACCGGCATCGCCTCCCATGCCGGGAGTCGGCCTGAAGAGGGGCGAAATGCCCTACTGGCCGCGGCTAATGCCGCCACAAATCTGTATACGGTGCCGCGGCACTCTGATGGCGCCACCCGTATCAATGTCGGCGAGCTGCATGCGGGCAGCGGCCGCAACATCATCGCCGACCATGCCGTAATGAAAATCGAGACGCGTGGTGAAACATCTGAAATAAATAACCATGTCAAAGGGCAAGCCCAGGCCATCATTGAAGGGGCGGCTAAGATGCATGGGGCAGAATACGATATCGAGCTCGTTGGAGAAGGGGAAAGTGCAGAATGTTCGTCTGAAATAGCCCAGGTACTCAAAGAAACTGCGGAGGCAGAAGGACTTCACAGTGTAATGAAGAGCGACGCAAGTTCAGGATCTGAAGATGCGACTTTCTTCATCAATGCTGTCCAACAAAACGGCGGACAGGCCACCTACTGCATTTTCGGTACCGAGCTTGCAGCAGGCCATCACAATGAAGCATTCGACATCAATGAAGGCAGCATGATTTCTGCTGTAGAAGTTCTGTATAGATCGGCTGTGGAACTCTCTGGACAATAAAATGATCACGTGACGATTGTACCTTTATGGCTAAAACGCAAAAGTACCCTGCCGGATATCCCGACAGGGTACTTTTTTACATGCCTACAAATAGCCATGCGAAGATATAGATGATTGGGAATGATATTATTGTACGCAACACGAAGATCATGAGGAGTTCCCAAACTGAAACTGGAATCTTGGACTTGAGCAGTAGCGCACCCACTTCGGAGAAGTAGATGATCTGCGTCAGTGACATTACGGCGATCAGGAACTTGGTAAATGTGCTCTCGATGCCGGAACCTATAACTGACGGCAGGAACATGTCGGTGACACCGATGATGAATGCGGGAGCGGCTGCCGCTGCTTCAGGAACATTAATGAGCGACAGGAAAAACTGGACCGGGTAGCTCAACAGTTCGAATACAGGTGTATATTCGGCGACGATCAGGGCCATCGTACCGATGGCGATGACGACAGGGATCAGTCCACCGTATATATCAATGACGTTGATGGAGCCGTCGCGTACGATGCTTTTGGCGCCATCGCTTTCATCTGACCTCCTGTAGGCGCGTGTGGTGGCTGTCTTGAGCATGGTATCTTCATATCCGCGGTCGTCGATCTGTTTGCCCGTCACCTCATAGTAAGTATCTTCACGTCTTGATAACGGGGGTATTCTGACCATTACAAAGGCTGTGATGATACATGCGACTGCCATCGTGAAATAGAATTGGAGGAAGTACTCCTCGATGCCGATGAAGGTCGCGATGACAAGGCTGAACGGTATGGAGAGCACTGAGAAGTTCGTCGCAATGTTCAATGCTTCACGCTTTGTATAAAAACCGTTCTCATACTGCTGTGTTGTGATCATGACACCGACCGGGCTGCTGCCCATCCAGGAAGCCAGTGCATCGATCGAGGATCGGCCCGGCACTTTATATAATGGGCGTATCACGGGCTCTAAAAACGTCCCGACAAATTCCATCAGTCCGAAGTTCATCAATAAAGGCATGAGGAAGGCGGCCAATAGAAGCCAAGTGGCGAGTATCGGCACCAGGTTGAACATCATCGTGCCGCCCGTCAGGTCACTGGTGATTGCCTCCGGACCAAAACCCGTCACTGTCATGATGGCAAAAAGTATACCGATGACGCGCAGCAGGAACCACAGCCAGCTGATGACGAAGATATCCCTCAGTTTCGGAGAGTTCTTGAAGCTGTTGCGGTTGATCAAGGTGGCGTAGAAGGTTATCAACAAGAAGATGGTCATGATGACCGTCAGGATGCCCGCAATTTTCCCGTCAAGTCCGGTCAATATGTAATCTGCAAAGATACCGAGTATGATGGTCCACTGGTCGTTGACATAGACGGGAACAATGAATAATAGCAAGGCAAGAATGGAAACCGTCCACGTTTTTACTTTAGTCTGAGTTGAAAAATTCATGAGATATCCCCTTATGTATAAATTGGTAGCGCCTCCAATGATAATTTAAATTGTCGAAAATGTCCATATATTCTGTTATAATGCATAGGTGAATATTTTTGAAAGAGGGATAGCATGCCACAGGCGAATAAGCATATGAAGCACATAGAAGTGCCCGGCACGAGACAGTTTGCAAACAGGGTGGATGAATTTCCAGATGCGGTCGATCTGACGCTCGGCCAATCGGATTTCAGCACGCCGGAATCCGTCAAGGAAGCGGCCATCGAAGCGATCAGCACCAAAGAAATGAGGTATTCCCATAATACGGGGCTGCTTGAGCTGAGGGAAGTGATAAGCAGCTACTACAAGGAGAAGTATGGCGGTGAATATGATCCACATGGTGAAGTATTGGTCACTGTCGGCGGCAGTGAGGGCATCGATGCCATACTGCGCGCCATATTGGATCCGGGGGATGAAGTGCTGGTTCCTGCCCCGACTTATCTTGGCTATGAACCGATCATTGAATTGAGCGGTGGGGTGACGAAATTCATCGATACCACGGCTGACGGCTATATTGCCACGCCCGAAGCGATAGAAGCGAACATCACTGCACGGACAAAAGCTGTCATCCTGAACTATCCAACCAACCCGACCGGTGTTACCTATACAAAAGAACAGGTCGATCGCTTGGCGGAGATGTTCAAACAACATGATATATTCGTCATTACCGACGAAATCTATGCTGAAAATACATTGGAAGGCGAGCATGCCAGCATGGCAGCCTATCCGGACATCAAGGACAAGGTGTTGGTCGTCAACGGACTCAGCAAATCCCATGCGATGACAGGATGGAGAATCGGCTACGTCGTTGGCCATCGCGACATTATGGAAGAGGTCATCACTGTGCACCTCTACAATACGATCTGTGCGGCGATACCGAGCCAATACGCCGCGATAGAAGCCTTGCGCAACCAACGGCACGTACCAGCAGAAATGAATGAAGCCTATATTAGAAGACGGGACTATATCTACGGGAGACTCGTTGATATGGGATTGGAAGTCTCAAAACCGACCGGTGCGTTCTATATCTTCCCATCCATCAGCAAATATGATGAGGATTCCTTCAGGTTTGCGACGGACCTGCTCGAAACGGTACAGCTGGCAGTAGTTCCTGGTCGCTCATTCTCCGAGTTCGGGGAAGGCCATATCCGTTTGTCATTCGCCTGCAGCATGGCAGAATTGACTGAAGCGGCAGATAGATTGGAAAAATACATTAAAATGCGTGAAGCACGATAAAGAATTGCCCGCCTTCCGGAGACCTGCCGGGGGGCGGGTAATTTTATTGGCGCTGCTCTTTGAGCAGGAATGTCAGACTTAAACCGAGTATTGCCAAGGCCGCCATCACAGCCAGGGCATAGGAAGTGCCCAAATATGTCCCTTCATTATATGGCACATCCACCAGCGATACCGTGATGCTGATGATCGAAGTCAATATGATGATGCCAAACGCCATGGCGAATTGGCGCACCGTATTGACGATTGCGGAGCCGTGCGGAATATCCGACCCGCCAAGTTCCGACATGCTCACTGTCACAAGCGGCATGAGGGTAAGACCGAAACCGGTCATGAATAGACAGAAATGAACCATGATCCAGTAGGGCGAATCCATCATACCGACGGTGTTCAGCAGTATGAGGGACAAAGCTGTGAACGAAAAGCCGATCATCGCGATACGCTTACCACCGTAGCGGTCATATAGGTTACCTGAAATGAAAGTCATGACAGACAGGATGACCGTGCCCGGAACGAGCAGGAATCCGGACAGGAATGCGCTTGTGCCGAGTGCATCCTGGGCGAACATGGGCAGGATCGTCTCAGTCGACAACAGCAGCATCATATTGATGAATATCAGTATGATGGCGAGCGTGAACGTCCTGTTCCGGAACAACTCCAGGTTCATTACTGGCGTGGCGATCTTAAATTGTCGGCTGCTGAAGAACAGGATGCCTAAAATACCGATGATCATAGGGATAAGCGACAATGGGCTCAGGAATCCGTACACACTGATATTGCTCAAGCCATATATGAAGGAAGAGAAGCCGAGCGCGGATAAGATCACCGAACGGATGTCCAGCTTCGACTTGTTCTGTTCGAGCACGTCCTTCATCAGCAGCAGTGCGAGTATGAAAGTGATGGCGATAAAAGGCAGAAGCACCCAGTGGAGGGACCGCCAATCCAGATAGTCGATGATGATGCCTGAAATCGATGGGGCTGAAGCGGGAGCAATATTGGTGACGGCTCCGAGCAATCCCATGGCGAATCCCCGCCTATGATAGGGGAAGACGATGAGCAGGATCGTCTGAATCAATGGCAATATGATGCCTGCGCCGATTGCCTGGATCATCCGCGACGCGATCAGAACACCGAAAGTCGGCGACCAGCCACCGACAGCCGTGCCCAAAAGCAGACAGCTGAGCGAGAATATAACCAGCGTCTTTGAAGAGAAGTTGGTCGACAGGTAGCCCGACATCGGGATGAAGATGATGGTCGTAAGGATGAAAGCGTTCGTCAGCCACTGGACCTCAGTCGCATTGATATTGAACTCTTCCATTATCGTCGGGAAAGCTGTAATCAATAGAAATTGGTTGAAAGTGAGCAGAAATGCTGCAGAGATGATTACTGCAACGACGCCCTTACTCTGTATCTTATCTTCTGCCATGCAGGCCACCCCGTCCGTCATCAATAATTGTATTCATTGTTGCATAGAGGGGAGTGATGGTCAAAACAGAGTGGAAATATCCCCGTCTAATCGTAAATTATAGGAAGCGAATTATTTGGTGAAAATTGTAAATAATATGGAATATTGTTTCTTAAAATGGTACAATTGCATGTGAAATCGCTTTCTAATAATGATCAGGGGGTTTTAAAATGTCAAAGAAGATTTTTGAAATTGACCTATCAAAGAAGATGCATGAACAGAAGCACCCCGGCCATAATCGATGGCATCCGGATATCCCGGCAGCTTTTTCAGTCGAACTTGGTGAATCTTTCAAGATGGAATGTCTAGATTGGACGGATGGCCAGATCAGTAACGATGACGACCCTTCAGATATCGAGAAGGTGAATTTGAAGCGTGTGCATGTATTAAGCGGTCCGGTGCATGTCAATGGCGTGGAACCCGGTGACCTTCTTGTCGTCGATATTTTGGATATTGGGACATTCAGCAGTCACGAGTGGGGGTTCAACGGCATATTCGCTAAAGAAAACGGAGGCAGTTTCCTGGTCGAGCATTATCCAGAAGCAGCAAAGTCCATCTGGGATTTTGAAGGCATCTATGCGACATCGAGGCACGTGCCGAACGTCAAATTTGCGGGCATCATCCATCCCGGCCTGATCGGCGTGGCGCCGTCGCAGGAGCTGTTGGATGAATGGAACAGGCGCGAGCAGAAGCTCGTTGATAAAGATCCTAAACGTGTGCCACCACTTGCCAATCTTCCAGATGCTGATTCGACCGTCCTCGGCACATTGAAGGGGGAAGACTATGACCGCGTGGCCAAAGAAGGAGCGAGAACGGTGCCACCACGAGAGAATGGCGGGAACTGTGATATCAAGAATCTTTCAAAAGGGTCTAGAGTCTATTTCCCGGTATTTGTAGAAGGCGCCAAACTATCTGTAGGCGACCTGCATTTCTCCCAAGGGGATGGCGAAATCACCTTCTGCGGGGGCATCGAGATGCCAGGATGGATTGAACTTAAAGTGAACGTCATCAAAGGCGGCATGAAGAAGCATAAAATCGAAAAGAACCCTGCGTTCCAGCCAGGGCCGGTGATGCCGCACTACAATGAATATCTCGTATTCCAAGGCATCTCAGTCAATGAATTCAACGGAACACAGGAATATCTGGATGCGAATACCGCCTATCGCAACGCATGCCTGAATGCGATCGAATATTTGAAGACATTGGGCTTTACCGGCGAACAGGCTTATATGCTGCTTGGCTCCGCTCCCGTCCAAGGCCATGTTGCAGGCATTGTGGACATTCCGAACGCCTGTTGTACATTGTCGCTTCCAAAAGAAATATTCGATCAGAGCATCATTCCGGAGCTCGACTGATGCCAAGATATACATTCGAATGCAGGACATGCGGCAGCTATGAAACATGGAAGCGGAGCACAGAAGACCTTGCGGGCGATCAGTGTCCTGAGTGTGGGTCCGAAAGTAAAAGGGTGTTCCAAGTATTCAGAACAAGTTACCTCGACGCTAAAGTGACAAGGCATATCGAGCAGGGTATGACGCCAAAAGTTGTAAAGAAGACAGAACTACCGCAACGCAATAAAAGGCAGGGAGAGAGGAATCCGAGGCCTTGGATGATGTGAAGCAATATATATGAGATAGGAGAGTATAGTAGATAAAAAGGAGAAGACTCTTAAGCTTCTCCTTTTTATCTGAAAATATAAGAGCAACAGCACAGACTTAAAAGTACTACTAGGAAGTCGGATAGTATCGCTTACAATATTTTTAAGTAACAACACAAAATTTCTAATCTCCACCTTGATGTTTTGTTAACATCCCCTCTCTTTTAGGTATCAGTGATGAAATGGTGCAGTCCCACGTATCCACGCTGCTCGCGGCCACGGCAGAGATTAAACAAGGCTTTGATTGAACAATTGTCTGAAATGACTCCAGTCTTTATGGGGTCGTTTTTTTTATTACGCACATAAATCATTCAAACATCCATTTGAATATATTCATTGACACCTTTCCTGCATGCAATTAAAATATAATCAAACGATCATTTGAATGAGGTGTGGACATGAATGATACTTTAAATAAAGCAGTACCCGATACATGTGAAACATTCTGTTATGATGAAGCGCTGGTCAACCGCATTCAGCCGCGTGTCGAAGAGGTGGCGGGTGTAGAACTGATCTTCAAATCGCTGGCGGATAAAACGCGTATGAAGATTGCCTATGCACTTACTCTCGAAGAGGAGCTCTGCGTCTGTGATGTGGCGAATATCATCGGGGCGACGACTGCCTCTGCTTCACATCACCTAAGGCTTTTAAAAAACATGAATATAGCCAAAAGCCGGAAGGATGGGAAGCTGGTATTCTATTCATTGGCTGATGACCACGTGCACCAGTTGATTTCAATCGCCCTGGTGCACTCGAATGAAGAAGCAGTTAAAGAGGGGGCGGACAGATGAAGCAGGCACTGAAAGAGCGTGAATCAGAAAACTCAGCATGCTGCAGCGGAGGGGCGACAGAAGTAAAAGAGCAAAGCCTAGAAGAAAAGAACTGCTGCTCATCTACTGCAGAAAAGGCTGAGGAAACATCCAGCTGCTGTTCTTCCACTCCGGAAGCGAGTGAGAGCACCTCGAGCTGCTGCAGTTCTGGAAACGATAAAAGTGCTGGAGCTTTAGAGAGAGAATCTGCTGCTCCTCTGAGTTCTGTAGAATACCGCATCGAGGGGATGGACTGTCCTTCTTGTGCTGCAACCATAGAGAAAAGCTTGAAGAAAAGGCCGGACATTGAATCGGTCCAGATTAATTACAGCACCGGAAAAATGACAGTAGCGGCGAACGGACCGAGCGTCCATGATGAAATACCCAAGCAAGTCCATAAATTGGGTTTTGAAGCGGCGCAACTGAATAAAGGCCGCGGCACTGAAACATATAAGGTGGAAGGGATGGATTGCGGTTCCTGTGCGATGACCATTGAAAAGCATCTCGGCAAAAACCCGAACGTTGAAGAGGTGAAAGTCAACTTTTCCACCGGTAAAATGCATGTCAACCACTCACTGCAGCCGCGGGAGATCATCAAAGAAGTGAAGCGGGCAGGGTTCGATGCATCATTGGAGGAAAAAGGGCAAAGTGAAACTTCTGCCGTAAAACGAAAAAGTGTACTGACGACCACGTTATCTGGTACTTTCCTGATTCTTGGTTTCATATTATCGTTTACTGGTACGCCAGAAAACATAGTGACGCTGCTTTATGCAGCTGCCATCGTCATTGGTGGAGTGAAACCAGTCAAGAGTGCATACTATGCCATCAAGAGTGGCTCATTGGATATGAACGTTCTGATGGCTTCAGCTGCCATTGGCGCCGCGCTTATCGGCGAATGGTTTGAAGGTGCGATGGTCGTGTGGCTGTTTGCTTTAGGAAATACATTGCAGAACAGATCCATTGAACGGACCCGAGATTCCATCCGTGGACTCATCAATTTGGCACCATCGGAAGCGAATGTTAAAAGTGGGGACACCCTTATATCCAAACCTGTAGAAGAGATTGATGTCGGTGACGTCATCGTCATAAGGCCGGGCGAAAAGATGCCGCTTGATGGTGAAGTGATGGCAGGCTCTTCGAGTGTCAACCAAGCACCGATTACAGGTGAATCGCTCCCTGTCGATAAAGAGCAGGGGGATACTGTCTACGCAGGGACGGTCAATGAAAGTGGCTCGCTAGAAGTCACGGTGACGAAATTGGTTGAGGACACGACGATTGCCAAAATCATCCACCTAGTCGAAGAGGCACAGGAGCAGAAAGCCCCGACGCAGGCATTTGTTGACCGGTTTGCGAACGTATATACACCGATTGTCTTCATTCTTGCATTGCTTGTAATGGTCGGACCGCCGCTATTTGGGTTTGGAACATGGGGTGAATGGCTCTATAAAGGACTTGCACTGCTTGTCATCGCCTGTCCATGTGCCCTAGTCATATCGACACCTGTAGCAATCGTTTCGGCGATCGGTAATGCAGCGAAGAACGGTGTGCTGATTAAAGGTGGCACATTCCTTGAAAAGGCAGGAGCCATTCAGGCGATTGCATTCGACAAGACAGGTACATTGACTGAAGGACAGCCGAAAGTGTCCCAAGTCGTTTCTTTCGAAAAAGATTCTGAGACACTTCTCAGCATCGCCCGCACGATAGAAGCACATTCCACCCATCCGATCGCCAAAGCGATCATCGACTATGCTGAAGAAAGAAATATCGGCACTAAGCCTGGCGAAGATTATAGAACCATAGCCGGTAAGGGTGCCCAAGCGACGATAGACGGTTTGGAGTATTTTGCAGGAAACCCTAAGTTATTCAGGGAGATGGGTGTACAGCTCGGCAATATGGAAGAGCAAATCGATACATTACAGGCTGCAGGTAATACTCTAGTCGTAGTGGGGACGCGTTCAGAAGCACTCGGCTTGATTTCAGTCGCTGATACAATCCGCGATATCACGGTCCGGTCGATAGAGAAACTCAAAAACATGGGCATGAGCGAAATGGTCATGCTGACCGGGGACAACCAGGGAACCGCAAAAAATATTGCGGATGAGACAGGCATCGACCGCTACTTTGCAGAATTGATGCCTGAAGATAAAGTTTCAGCTGTGAAGCAACTTCAGGATGAAGGACGCTTCGTTGCGATGGTCGGGGATGGCATCAATGATGCGCCAGCACTCGCAACCGCAGATCTCGGCATCGCCATGGGCGGTGCTGGAACGGACACTGCAATGGAGACAGCAGATATCGTGCTGATGGCAGATAACCTTGAACAACTGCCGCACACTATCAGCCTGAGCCAGAAAGCATTGCGCATCATCAAACAGAACGTCTGGTTCTCACTGCTGACGAAATTCGCAGCACTGGCATTGATATTCCCAGGCATATTGACGCTCTGGATGGCAGTGTTGAGTGACACGGGCGCAGCACTCATTGTCATATTAAACAGTATGCGCCTGCTCAGACAGAAATAGTTGGAAATATAAAAGGAGAAAGCCGACGGCTTTCTCCTTTTTGTGTTTAATCGTCTTCATTGATCTTGCTGATGCTGCTTTTGGCCAGGCCGATCATCACCATGTCGTCCATTGGTGGATTATGGATGCCGGCGCGCACGTTGCGGTAATGCAGCTGTAGGTCGCTGTCCTCTGACAGGCTCTTTGCTCCGACGACACGCATCGCAAGGTCGACTGCATCGACCGCTTTGTTCACAACCGATGTCTTGACCGCACCGAGCGTACCACCCATCTCAGCACGCATCTCCTCATCACTTTCGTCCCACTGTCTGGCGACGGAGTAGAGGAAATGCTCTGCTTCCATCAACATCAATTCAATTCGGCCAAGTTTTTCCTGGACGTTCGGCAGTTCTGAAATAGTGCCTTCAATGCTGTTTGGCGAATAGGATTTGGCGAACTGTACAGCAGAACGCTGTGCCGCACGTGCGATGCCCAAGTAGCAAGCGGGTATATGGAGCAGCCATCCAGCTGGCTGCTTCCTACCCGGTGTTCGGTAGGATACGAGGTCATCTTCCTCGACTGTCACATTCTCCAGCAGGAGGTCGTGGCTGCCGGTCGCACGCATGGCGATCGAATTCCATGTTTCATCTACTGTAATGCCTTCGAGGGCAGTGTCGACGGTGAAGTTGCCGACCTCATCACTACCTTCGATTGTTGCACTGACTATGGCATATTTAAGTGCCGGGGACAGCGTGGCGAATGTTTTGCGTCCGTTCAGGATCCATTTGCCATTCTTTTTCCGTGCTGTGGTTTCGGGCCTGCCTCCGCGCGTCGGGCTGCCGGTCGCCGGTTCTGTGGCAATATTGTTGACGAGGGCCCCGTCATTTAAAACATCGTGGACGACGCGTCTGTATTTTTCCGTATCCCACGCACGCTTCTCACCGATGTCCATGATGATGCCCATATGCCAGCCGATGGCCAGTGCAGTGGCACCGTCATAACGGGCGATGATCTCCTGGTGCTGCATCAGTTCCTCGACCGAAATGCCTCCGCCACCATATTCTTTCGGGATGGATAATTTGTGATACCCGATTTCTTTCAACGCTTCAAAATTCTCGAAAGGAAAGCTGATGTTTTCATCATGCATCCGCGATGTCTCCCTGAATCGCTTGGCGGTCTCACGAGTCAGAGCCAGGCGGCTACTTTGATCTAATGCTTGCAATGTATCCATATAATGCGCCTCCTATAAAGCATACCTTGCTAGTAAGATTTAATTCATCATACTACCATTGTACTTCTCAATTGAATAAAATAAAGCGCTTTGCTTATTCTTCCATTTTTCTTATCTTGGTGCATACAAATATTTCAAAGGTGTCTTGTCACGAAGATGGAATGTTTGCGAATAGATCAAAATATGATATTATTATCAAATAATACAGACTTTTCAGTAAAGTGGGGATGTCAATGACAATCGATCCAGAAATCATAGAAGAGGTAGTAGCGTTCAGGCGTGAACTGCATCGCAATCCAGAGCTGAGCAGCGAGGAGCATGAAACATCGAGGCGGATCCGGTAAAGACTCGATGACATTGGCCTGCCGTATACATGGGGCTATGCCGGCACCGGTGTGCTTGGGGTTATTGAAGGGGGGAAGCCTGGACCGGTCATTGGACTCAGGGCAGATATTGATGCATTGCCTATAACGGAAATGTCAGGGGAACCATTCTCTTCCGAAAAAGAAGGTGTAATGCATGCATGTGGCCATGATGCCCACACGGCGATGCTTTATGGCACCGCCAAAAATCTGCTTAATCGAAGAGAAGAAATCGAAGGTACCATCCTGCTGATCTTTCAGCCTGCTGAAGAGCAGTCCCCGACTGGTGGGTCGCAGCGCATGATAGATGACGGGGTGTTTGACGAGTACAAACCGGAAGTGCTGATCGCCCAGCACGTCTGGCCACAGTTGCCCCCAGGTGAATTTGGTGTCATGGCCGCCTGATCCCGTCACTCTGATCGTTTTAAGATAAGAGTGACGGGATCAGGCGGCCATGCTGCGATGCCCCATGACACCACAGATGCCATAGCGGCGGCCAACCAGATTGTCACAGCGATCCAGACGATAGTCAGCAGGAATGCGGATCCTTTCGATCCGGCGGTCGTGACAATCGGCAAATTCAATGCTGGATCACAATATAATGTCATTGCTGAAACCGCTTTATTGGAAGGCACAATCCGTACTCAAAGCGCGACTATGAAGCATAAAGTCAAGAAGCGATTCTTTGAAGTTGTGGAGAATGTCTCGGCTGCTATGGGGGCAGAGGTTGAAATCGAATATTTTGACGGATACCCGGCGACTGTGAATGACCGTAAATGGGCGGGTCAAGTCCATACAACGCTTTCTGGTCTATACGGTGAAAAAGCGTTGCCTGATCTCAAGCCGAGCCTTGGGGGAGAAGATTTCAGCAGATTTCTGCAGAACTATCCAGGTGTATACTACTGGCTTGGGAGTTCAACAGGGGATACCCAGAAACCACTTCATAATCCTTCATTCAGGTTTAATGAAGATGCGATTCCCTACGGAATCGAAGGCATGACAGAAGTCGCCCTGGATACACTCCGGACATTGAAGGAAGGTAAGTGATAAAAAAATCCCCAACCATCAGCTGGGTACATTCCGCTATGGTCAGGGAGAACATTAATTATTTTCGTCTTCATCTTCACCTTCATATTCTTCACGTTGTGCTTTTTCCTTTTCTTTTTCCTTCTCACGCTGCTTTTTGATCTTTTCATGGCGCTGGCGCTGCCGGTAGCCATATGTGCTGTCCAGAACAACTTGCTCGTCTTCGAAAGCGGAACCGAGTCCCCCGATGAGGGTCGAGATGCTGGCTGCAGTCCAGGCGATGATGAGAAAATCGAAGATGGTGATGTCGCGCGATAATTGGGTTTCGAGCCCACTTGGCGGAACCAGCATGAAGGTGGTCACTAAAAATAGGACGAAAAGCAGCGCATAATACATCAGTACAGTCAGCAGCAATGTGAAGAAAGTCGAAGCATTGTTCATTTTGCGTATGAATTTGTTGTTATTTTCATCTTTCTTCTCCCAAAGCTGGTGGGCCATGATAATCCATCCGACAAGGGCTAGAACGGCTGCGAACATTAGGAGGAGAAGGCGAACTACACTGTACTCATCGCTCAATTTCCACAAGGTTGGAAATACTAGGGCATATGACCCGGTTGTGAAGGCGATGATCAGTATCTTCAGGAATGAAGGGAACATCTTCCAAGGCTCATTAGCGAAAACCATACCAGAAATGATTCGGAGCATGCCGCTCATGCGCGATTTGACGGTATAGCGGACGGCAACCCCAGCATCTTCCTCGACAGGCCTTTCACGGATAAGGGGAGAAAAACGTTCGAACAATCGACCTCCGATAAGTTCGCGCGAACCTTTATTGCGCAGCGCATCGTATTTCTGTGGACCTTTCGAGTCGATATGTTCTTGCGCCTCTTCACGTGATGAATCGGATGTACCATAATAGATCTCATTCACCAGCTGCAATATAGCTTCCCGTACCCGTTTCTCCATTTTGGTGAATCCGAATCCCGGTAGGCTGATGAAGCCAACATTTTTATCTCTCAATGCTTCGGCGACCACCGGTTTCTCGTCTTCAAAAACTGGCAGATCAGTCAAGGCGATGGCGTAATCCCAATCCCCCTGGTCTTTCTTATCCGACACAGCTTCTATTACCTTGTATGAATCGTTCGTTCCTCCGGTCAGGATATCCTCCTGATAATCGATATACCACTCATATTCATCTGTAATGTAATATTCGAGCATATCGGGCAGATTATCTATAAGATTTGCACTAACTCGGCCGGCGATGCCAGGTGCTGTGAATAATGCGATACTGATTCTCTCCATATGTCCGGCTCCTATCGTTTAAACATTCTTTTTATGTATATAACCATAATGACAAAAGATATGCTTTATGTATATGATTTATTAGCATTTTTGAAGACTGGCCGCTATGGTCGGCTAAGGAACTGAACAATGAAAAAACCCACCCCGGATAAACTCTAGGGTGGGTGTCTGTGGACAATCATCATTTTAGGTTTTTTCTGATATATTGGATGATTTTACGCAGTTCTTTTGGATGCGGCCGGCCGAATGGGCTCGTCTGTTTCTGCTGGTACATCAGTCTGCCGCTTTCGTCCGTCAGGAAGTAGGCTGGCTCTGGGTGTTCACCATGGTCCTCATATGGCGTATCTTTCCCATGATAGTGCACACCATATTTATCTAGGAATTCATAGTCGTCATCGACGAGCACCGGGAAAGTGAACCCATGATCGTCAACCATTCTTTCGAGATCTTCTTTGTCGTCGTGCGTGATGGTGATCAAGTTGATGTTCTGCTTGTCGAAGTAGCTTTTGCTTGCTTCGAATTCATCCAATTCTTCCATGCAAGCCGGGCACCATGAGCCGCGGAAATACACGATAAGATGCCAATGGTTGCCTTTTTCCGCTAAAACATCAGAAAAGGTCACTGTTTTTCCTTCAAGGGATTCGAGTGAGAAGTCCGGTAATTGTTCATTCAGTTTAAACTGTGGCATTGTTGCTCCGCCCCTTTCTATCAATTCATATTACATGGCTAAGAATTCTATTGTCCAACACTCTGCCTGTTGGTTTTCTGGCAGAAGAATAGGGTAGAAGTGCATCATAAGATACTCGAGGAGGCAATTATGATGATAAAGGCATTGGTGTTCGATGCGTACGGAACGCTTTATGACGTATATTCCGTAAAGACTGCCTGCGAAAAGCTATTTCCAAAAAAAGGGGAATCAATCAGTATATTATGGCGAAAAAAACAGCTGGAATACTTTTTCCAGCGTCAGCTGATGGGACGTTACCGGCCTTTCGATGAACTTACAGAAGATGCCCTAGTGTTTGCCTGTAAAGCAGAAGGCGTAAAGCCATCACAGAAGGAAATCAAGGGATTGATGGATGCCTATCTGGACCTCGAGCTGTTTGAAGAAGTCGAGGCAGTGCTTGCTGAATGCAAGGGGGTACAGCGAGTCATCTTTTCGAACGGGTCTCCAAATATGATCCATCCACTAGTTTCGGGCTCACGGATCGAACCTCATATCGACAAGGTCATCAGTGCAGATGGCATAAAACAATATAAGCCGGCTGCCCCTGCCTATGCCTACGCCCTTGATCAGCTTGGCGTCACCCGAGATGAGGTATTGTTCATGTCTTCCAACAGTTGGGATATTATGGGCGCAGCAAGCTTTGGTTTCCATACAGCATGGATCAATCGTGCACGCAGTCAACCTGACAACCTGGATATACAGCCGGAGAAGGCCTATACGGATCTGAAAGGAATACTTGAGTGGCTTTAGATGTAGAAGAACCAATAGACACCCCCCATCCAACCGGATGGGGGGTGTCTATTGGTTCTGATATATAGCTAGGGCAACTCAAATTAGTATAGTTTAGTGGAACCACCATCGACCATAATCGTCTGCCCAGTGATGTAGTCGGAGTCTTCACTCGCCAGGAAGACAGCTGTTTTGCCGATGTCATTTTGAGGATCACCAAGGCGGCGCAATGGAATGGCATTGACCATTTCTTCATATTGCTCAGGGTCGCTCTTACTCCATGCTTCAACACCTTCAGTTTTGGCGATCGGCGAAATGATGTTGATGTTGATGTTGTCAGGGCCCCATTCGTTGGCTGCAACGCGGGTCATGCCACGGATGGCTTCTTTGGCTGCCGCATATGCGGTCTGGGTCGGCTGACCATTGATGCCAGCACCGGAAGCGAAGTTGATGACTTTGCCTTCACTTTTCTTCAAGTGCGGGTGACATGCTTTCATGAAGTGGAAAGTCGGGTAGAATCCCGTATTGAATGACAGGTCGAACATATCGAGTGTTGTGTCCATCAGCATGGCTTGCTTGGAGGCATGGGCATTATTGACAAGGATGTCGATGCCGCCAAATTTATCTACAACACTGTCGACGACAGATTTGACATTTTCTTCTTTTGAAATATCTTTGATGATCAACATACCTTCAGTGTATTGATTGATCTCCTCGAGTGTCTGCTGACCTTTTTCTTCGTTGATATCCACGATGGTGATATGGGCGCCTTCTTTTGCCATAGCAAGTGCGATTCCGCGTCCGATGCCGGATGCACTTCCGGTAATGATGCCTACTTTACCTTTCAGTCTCATAATCAAGCTCCTTTTAAATGATAGTTTCAACAGTCGTCGTCCATCAGATGATGAAGCAGTTTCTTCTGTATGCTGAGATACTGGTTGAGTTCGTCATCAGTGAGTACAGAGTAGAGAGTCTCCCGCATCTTCAGCCCATGCGTATGTGCCTCTTCCAACAAGATTCTGCCGGCGTCTGTTATAACGAGTTTGCTGACACGCCTGTCGCCTTCCTGGGTACAGCGTCTCACATATCCTGACTGTACCAGCTTGTTGGCGATGCCTGTCATGGCACCTGTAGTATAACCGAGCACGCGGGCGAGTTGAGAGGGCATCTGGGCGCCTTCTTCACCTAGACGGTTGAGTACGATGATCTGCGACACGCTGATGTTACGGTTGAACGTCTTCAAATAATGGACAACGGCCTTATCGCTCAGCATTTCCGAAATGTGGATAAGTTCGATAAATGTAGAATGCTTCATGATAAACGATCCTCCTTTAAATGAAAATTCTTCCTTGATTCCATTATAGCATGAATCATCTTATCAGTAAGATATTTAGCACTAAGATATATATATGCAAGTAAAAACCGCCTGTTTATAGGCGGTTTCCACTTTTTTAGTAATGCTTCAGATACTCATTGAGTTCCCAGTCGGTGACTTGTGCGCTGTATATTTTCCATTCGAGTGATTTGTTGTCATGGAACTGCTTATATATGTGATTACCGAGTGCTTCTTGGATGACGGTATCCTCTTTAAGCGCTTTAAGTGCGGTGTAGAGTGTCGTCGGCAAGTCTTCTACATTTTCGACTTCCCGCTGTTGCTTCGTCATTTCATAGATATTTGCATCTACGGGCGTGTCGAGTTCGGTTTCGTTTTTGATGCCGTCAAGCCCGGCATTCAAGACGACGGCTGTCGCGAGATACGGGTTGGCGGAAGGATCCAGGGAACGTACTTCCGCCCGTGTCGCAGCCCCGCGGGTGGAAGGTATGCGGAGGAGTGGTGAACGGTTGCGTCCGCTCCATGCGATATAACGCGGTGCTTCAAAGCCTGATTGGATGCGCTTATAGGAATTTACAAGCGGGTTGCACACGGCAGTATAGCCTCTAGCATGATTGAGCAAGCCCGCCATGAAGTGGCGCATCTCTTTACTGAGACCGAATTCGTCATTCTCATCATAGAAGGCATTTTTGCCATCCTTGAACAATGAAACATTGTAGTGCATACCACTGCCTGACTGGTTATCGATTGGTTTCGGCATGAATGTGGCATGCAGATTGTAACGTCTGGCAACAGTTTTAGCGACAAGCTTGAATGTCTGTATATTATCGGATGTAGTGACTGCATCTGAGTATTCGAAACTGATCTCCTGCTGGCCTGGGGCATTCTCATGGTGGAACATTTCGATATCAAAGCCCATCTCTTCAAGTGTACGTGATATTTCCCGACGGCATTCCTCACCGTCATCCATCGCGGCCAAGTCAAAATAGCCACCTTCGTCGCTTGGCTCGGTTGTAGGTTGGCCGCCTTTATCCAACTTGAACAGGAAGAATTCCGGTTCTGCACCAAGATTGAACCTGTCATAGCCCATCTCTTGCATTTCATTGACTACACGCTTCAAATTCGAACGGGGATCTCCTTCGAACGGCTGTCCATCAATGCAGTAGACATCGCAGATCAGTCTGCCGATCTTAGTATCATCTTGTGACCAGGGGAAGATGACCCAAGTATTCAGGTCGGGCTTAAGATACATGTCGGACTCCTCCAGGCGCACAAAACCTTCAATGGAAGAACCGTCAAACATCATTTCTCCGTCCAATGCCTTATCCAGTTGGCGGGAAGGGATCTCCACGTTTTTGATGTGACCCAAAATATCTGTGAATTGAAGCCTGATGTACCTCACATTTTGTTCCTCAGCCATCTTTAGAATATCTTCCCTCGAGTACTCGGTCATAAAATTAACACACTCCTATGTTATTTGGTGCCGACCTTACAATCGACACGTTTCTATACATGTTTACCTCAACAATGGGGTGTCCAAACATTGAGACTGAATTTTTATCGAATAATTCTGATGGTTACCAAAGGGCTTCGAATATTCGAGGTGTTATCTTCTCAACCATCTATTTTTAGAATATTAAAATAACCGTTGTGATTTCCTTTGATATTTGGAATAATGAAACTATTGTCAAAAATTCTAACTGAAGGGGCGGTGTTTTATGGAAGATAATCAGAAGAAAGGCCTGTTCAGCCGCTTTCTCGATATCGTCGAGCGGGTCGGAAACAGGTTGCCCGACCCGATTGTGCTCTTTATCATACTCATGTTCATCATCCTCGGTGCATCATTCGTTGGGGGCATGATGAATTGGGAAGCTGAAAACCCAGCGGATGGTGAAACGATCCAAGCGGTGAACCTGCTGAATGGAGAGGGGATCGTCCGCATATTCACTGGAGCAATCACGAACTTCAGTGAATTTCCCCCACTTGGCATGGTGCTGGTCGTCATGATCGGTATCGGCATCGCCGATAAATCAGGCTACTTTGAGACTGCAATGAAACGTGCGATCGAAGTGTCGCCGAAGGCGCTTATACTCCCGGCCATTATCCTCGTCGGCATACTCGGCAATGTCGCCGGTGATGCAGCGCCGATCATCCTACCACCCATCGCGGCGATGGTGGTCATGAAGCTTGGCTATCACCCCTTTGTCGGGCTGGTCATGGCTTATGCCGCCTCTCTAGGGGCATTTGCCGCCAACCTCATCCCAGGCATGACGGAGGCGCTGGCGATTGCGTTCACAGAACCTGCGGCCCAGCTGATTGCGCCGGATTACACAGGCAATATATTGATGAACTACTATTTTACAGCAGTTGCGACTTTCTTCCTGCTGTTCATCGTCTATATCGTAACCAAGAAAATCACGGTGCCTCGCCTCGGTACATATGAAGGGATGGAGACGGCTGATCATCAACCCCTTGAAAAGAAAGAAATTACAGCGTTGCGGTGGGCCAATATTTCTGCGTTGCTGACTTTCGTTGTATTCATGATTTTTCTGTTGCCGGAAAATGGGATTTTCCGTAATGCTGAGACAGGCTCAATCATCCAGGAATCTCCTTTTATGGATTCGATCATTTTCATACTGACCATCTTCTTCTTTGTGCCTGGCTTGGTCTATGGAATGAAGGCGGGCACCATCCGGTCGACCAGGGATTTCGGCGGCATGCTCGGCTCGGCGATGGGGACGATGGGAAGCTACATCGTGCTAGTCTTCTTCGCCGCCCAGATGCTCGCTTATTTCAGCTGGAGTAATCTGGGGCCGATCATTGCGATAAAGGGTGCGAATTTACTGGAAGCGGCGAACGCCTCCGGCATCCCGCTCATCATCGGTTTTATCCTATTGGCTGGTCTCATCAACCTGCTCATCGGCAGTGCTTCTGCAAAGTGGGCAATTCTGGCTCCGGTCTTCGTCCCGATGTTCATGCTGCTTGGTTTCGATCCGGCCTTCACCCAGATGCTCTACCGGATCGGAGATTCATTTACGAACCCGATCACTCCAATGCTGCCGTACCTGCCATTGCTGCTGGCTTTTGCGCAAAAGTACGATAAGGATGCAGGACTTGGTACTTTGCTGTCAGCATTGCTGCCATATTCGATTGTATTATTCTTCGCTTGGACGATCTTGCTGATCGTATGGTATTTGATCGGCATCCCTCTAGGCATTGATGGGCCGATCTACTTGCCTGAAAAATAATTATCAAGGAGGAAATGAAATGAATGTCAATCAAGAGATAGAAGCAGTCATGGGAGCAGTCAAAGAATGGAGAAGGGAGATGCATCGCCACCCGGAAGTATCGTTTCAGGAAGTCTGGACGAGCGGATATATTGAAGAAGCCCTTTCTGGAATGGCGGGGATTGAAGTATCACGGCCGACTGAAACAAGTGTCCTCGGCGTGATAAAGGGCGTTCATCCCGGAAAAAAGATTGGATTGCGGGCGGATATCGATGCACTTGAAATTCAGGAAGAGCGTGAAGACATCGATTTTGTGTCTGAAAATGAAGGGGCAATGCATGCGTGCGGCCATGATGGCCACGCCGCCATATTGCTCGGGGCAGCAAAGGTGCTGAGCAAAAATGTTGATCAGCTGCATGGCACCATCTATCTGATTTTCCAACATGCTGAGGAAGTGCCGCCGGGAGGGGCACGGGAAATGATGGCGACTGGGCTTTTCGACGAACTCGATTTCATTTATGGCCAGCATCTGTTCACACCGATTCCAACCGGCAAAATTGGCGTCACCAATGGTGCAGTCACGTCCAATTCAGATACGTTCGAGCTTAAGATTCAGGGGAGCGGCGGGCATGCCTCCCAACCTGAAAACGCAATAGATCCTGTGGTGATAGGCAGTCAGATTGTCGCCCAGTTCCAGAGCATCGTTTCGCGGATTACCTCACCGCTGGATTCCGTGGTCATCTCTACGACGAAATTCAATGCAGGTACCGCAAAAAATATAATCCCTGATAGCGCGATGCTTGAGGGCAGTGTCCGTACTATAGACGGAAATACACGGGAGCTGGTTAAAGAGCGGATGGAAAAAGCCATCGAAGGAGTTTGCAGCATGTACAATGCGACTTTTAATTTTGCCTTCAACTATGGGTATTCTGCTGTCATCAATAACCATGATATGACAGACCGGGTCAGGGAGATTGCAGTGGCGGAATTCGGTGATGCCATCTTTGAATACCCGATGGCCATGGGCGGAGAAGATTTCTCGGCCTTCTCACAGAAGATTCCAGGGACATATGCCTTCATTGGAGCGGGCAACCGCGAGAAGGATATGGAATACCCCCACCACCACCCCAAGTTCGGCATCGATGAAGACAGTTTCAGCGATGGGGTCAAAATGATGGTCCTTGTCGCCTTGAACATGGGCAAACACTAAAATAAAGCACCCCCTCCATGCGCTGATGACGCATGGAGGGGGTGCTTCAGTTACTTCAGGCATTCAATTTCTTCGGAAAGCCGATGGCGATGGCTATAATGCCTGAAATGAGCAGCATCGCTGGATAGATGGCGAACGGTATAAGGGCGATTGGGGAAATGCTGGCCAGTCCGGCCGCCGCAAGCATCTGGGCACCATAGGGGATGACGCCCTGAAATGCTGAGGCGAAGATGTCCAGGATGCTGGCGGATTTCCTGCGGTCGACACCATACTCATCAGCAATGTCGCGGGCGAGGGGCCCTGTGATGATGATTGAGATCGTATTATTGGCCGTACTCAGGTCGGTGACGCTGACCAGGGTGGCAATACCGAACTCAGCTCCGCGCCTGGTATGGATCCTTTTTGTAATGAAGTGGAGCAGATAGTCGATTCCACCGTAGTGCTGGATAAGTGCGATAAGGCCACCGATCAATATCGTGATGACGGCAATCTCCTGCATGTTGCCGATACCCTCGCCGGCGGCAGCTATCAGGGAAGTCACTGTATAGGCTCCGTCGGCAAGGCCGACTATTCCGGCAAACACTATACCGCTCAAAAGGACAAGCAGTACATTGACGCCTATCAGCGCGATGATAAGGACGAGAAGATACGGCAACACCTTCAGTAGACTGTAGTCTCCATCACTTCCAGCGGCTGCAGATTGGCCGGATGAAATGAACCATAGTATGATCATCGTAATTATGGCCCCGGGCAGGACGATCAGGAAGTTCGTTTTGAATTTGTCGACCATCTTCACTTCCTGGGATTGGGTCGAGACGATGGTCGTGTCGGAGATGATGGACAGATTATCCCCAAACATCGCCCCGCCTATAACCGTCGCTACAGTCAATGCCAAGGCGAGATCGGTCTGTCCCGCAATGCCAACGGCGATCGGGACCAGAGCGGCAACCGTACCGGTTGACGTACCCATTGAGATGGAGATGAAGCAGGAGATCACGAACAGGCCGACGAGCAGAAGGCTACTTGGCAGGAAGGCCAGCCCGAGGTTGACAGTCGAGTCGACGGCCCCCATATTCTCTGCAACTTGTGAAAAAGCGCCGGCAAGCAGGAAGATGATGACCATCAGCATGATGTTCTCCTGACCGGCACCTCGGGTGAGCACGGCAATCTTATCATTCAGGCGTTCTTTTGGTTTGAGCAGCATGGCCGCTATGATGGCGATGATCACCGCGACGGTGATCGGCATGGCGTAGAAGTCTTGCGCCACGATGCCGGTTCCAAGGAAAAGCAGTACGAAAATGAGCAGCGGCAATAGTGCGAGGGGATTGCCCCGGGTATTTTTCATCATGATTTATCACTCCATATGGTTGATGGTTTGAGAAAATAAAAAGGCCCTCTACATATAGAAGAAGAGGGCGATGATATCTCTTCTTATCTTTCAAGCATGACGCTTCTGGAATTGGCACAGACCCTTGGGTGTTGCCGAGGCTTCAAAGGGCCAGTCCCTCCACCTCTCTGGATAAGAAATTTCTCGATTTAATTTTAATCCACTCTACCTTCTTTTAGTTGGAGTGTCAATAGTGTGCGGCTGATGCCTCACGATGGGCCTGCGGCCTTTATCGTCTGTTTTTGATGAGCTGTCTGTTCTTTTCTTTGAATATATCGTTATGGGAAGAGACCATGCCTTCTGCTGGTGCGTCGGATTGAAGGAATTTCTTAGCATGATTCGCAGCTTGTGCCGCCTCTGTAAAGCATCCTGCAATGAGGTGTACTTTATCGTCGTAGGTGATCTGGTCGCCACATGCAAATAATCCCGCTACAGGTGTATCGACGATGTCATCAGTCAATATCATCTGGTGGTCGTTTAATGGAATTTCTCCACCCAGTGCATCGAGGAATGTGCAGTTCGATTCATATCCATGGCTGACCAGGACATCGTCGACATCAATCGTGAGGCCATTGGACAGGCGGACAGCGTCGATTTCCTCTGTTGTCTCATCAGGGATGAGGGCGTCGATCTGGCATTGTGGACACATATGGAGGTTTTCTTTCTTATGGAGGGAGGCGATCATCGCCTCGTGCCCCTTCATTTCCTCGCTCCGGTAGACCAGGGTGACGGATGATGCGATATTGCACAGTGCTTCTGCCCAATCTATGGCAGTGTTGCCGGCGCCAGAGATGAGGATGTCACGCCCCCTGAAGCGGTCAAGGCGTTTGACTGTATAGTGGAGGTTGCTGAATCCACCGGACTCCGTGCCTTCAACTGTAAGTTTGACGGGCGAGAAGATGCCCCGGCCAGAAGCGACGATGAGCGTACGGCTGAATAGCGGTCCTTTGTCTGTAGCCACCTCAAAATAATCCTCATGTTGGTGGATTGCTTCACATGTCGTCGACACATGGATGTCCGGATCAAAAGTCTTTGCCTGATCTATCATCTGTTGGCGGATCTGTTCGGCAGGCGCAGGCGCCACACCTCCGATATCCCACACCATCTTTTCCGGATAGATGTTGAGCTTCCCTCCGAGTTCAGGGTGATGGTCAATGAGCTGTACGCTCATACCGCGCAATCCTGCATAGAAGCTGGCATATAATCCAGCTGGCCCGCCTCCGATTATGAGTGTGTCGGAAATTTTCATAATATTTCACCCTTGATTGTTGAAATTTGCTTCTTGGTCATTTATTATAAAGTCATTGAGAATGATTATCAATCTTCAATGCTTAAAAATTTGATATGGGCAGGTATATATATGAAGAAAAGACTTGGATTACTCATGGTTTTCATAGTAATGCTGATGGCAGCATGCGGAAGCGGGGACGATGCTTCCTCAGAGTCAGCCTCTAATGGAGAAACATCTGACGCGAAAGAAGAAACTTCAGAATCCGGCGCAGAGGGTAAAGAGATGGTTTCCTATACGACCGATGCGGGAGAAGAGATTGAAATACCTGAAGATCCACAGCGCATCGTCGTTTTGGCGACAAGTTATTTCGGTAACTTGATGCAGATGGATGCAAATGTAGTGGGTGTACATTCGCGCGTTACGGAAAGTGAAGTGCTGAAACCTTATACTGAAGATATAGAACTGGTCGAGGAGGGGAACGTCGAGCAGGTCATGAGCCTCAATCCCGACCTGATCATCGCCTTCAACTCAGATCAGAACCTCGATAAACTAAAATCCGTGGCACCGACGATTCCGATCGACTATGCCAAGTGGAACTATCTGGATATCCATAAGGAGTTGGCTGACATTACAGGCAACGAGGATAAGGCCGAGCAATGGATGGAAGAATGGGATTCTAAAACGGAGGAAGCCCGACAGAAAGTTGAAGAAGCCGTGCCTGAAGGTGCCACCGCCACAGTCATGGAACAGTTTGCCAAAGATATCTATGTATATGGTACAAACTGGGGACGCGGTACAGAAATCATCTACCAGGAGCTCGGCATGGAAGTCCCTGAAGCGGTCCAGGAAGAAGTGGTGGAGACAGGCTGGAAAAAGATATCAGCTGAAGAAGTGGAGAAATATGCAGGAGATTATATATTTGTCGGAACGGGGGATTCGGGCGCAGATAATGCATACCGCGAAACAGAAGTGTGGAATAATCTCGACGCCGTTCAAAATGACCAGGTGATCGAATTCGATTCTCCGACATTCTATTACAACGATCCCTACTCACTTGAGCACGAGTTGGATATCATCGTTGAAGAATTGACGAAAAAATGATGGGCAGGTGTCGTACATGACGCATGTAGAACTGAAGGATATAACGATCGAGCTTAATAACCGGACCATCCTGAACCATATCGATATGGAACTGATGGAAGGGAAGGTTACGACCATAATAGGGCCGAACGGGTGTGGCAAATCGACCATGCTGAAGACGATTTCGAGGATCATTTCTGCAAAGGAAGGCGGTGTCTACATCAATGATATGGATATCCGTCAGATGAAATCCAAGGACATCGCCAAAAAGGTCAGCATCCTATCGCAGAAGAATAGACTGCAGTACGATGTCAAAGTGCGCGATCTTGTCAGCTTCAGCCGTTATCCACACCTCAAACGGTTCCAAAGTCTGAAGCCGGACGATTATAAGATAATCGACTGGGCATTGAAGGAAACAGGCGCCATTGAATTTGAAGGGCGCATGATGAGTGAACTTTCAGGCGGACAGTCCCAGCGCGTCTGGATAAGTCTGCTGCTTGCACAGGGGGCGGATGTACTGCTGCTTGATGAGCCGACGACATATCTCGATATCCACCACCAGCTGGAAACTTTGAACATCGTCAAGAGGCTGAACGAGGAGACGAAACAGACGGTCGTCATGGTGCTTCATGACATCAACCATGCCATCAAGTATTCCGACCATCTTGTCATAATGGATGAAGGGAAAATCATCAGAAGCGGCCATCCAAGTGATGTCCTGACCAATGATATCCTCAATGAAGTCTTCAATATAAATGGTACGATTGCCATCGATCCTGCAACTGGAAAGCCGATCATGACAGATTATGAGCTGTTCTGCGAGACGGTAAAAGGTGTCCAGGATGGATCGTAGATGGTACCCGTTGCCCATCTTTATGATGGGCATTATTTTGTCCTTCATCCTCTCGATGATGTATGGCACGAATGCATACAGTCCAGGGACCGTGGCGCAGGTCATCTTCAATCTGGACATGACCGACCAGGTCCATCAGATTCTCTATGAAATCCGTATGCCGAGGGTGTTGGCGGCACTGGTCGCCGGTTTCATGATAAGCATATCCGGTCTTATACTGCAGTCTGTGACACATAACGATCTCAGTGAGCCGAGCATACTGGGCATCAATGCAGGGGCCAACCTTGCGATCATCGTTGCGGCGCTCGCGTTGCCGACACTTCCCTTCATTGGGGTGATGGGCGCTGGATTTATCGGGGCGATGTTAGTGGGCTCGGTCATTCTCTCGGTCACCCGCTCAAAGTCTCCAATGCATCTCATTCTTGCCGGGGCCGGAATCAGTCTGTTGCTTTACGCTGTAACAGATTTCTTGGTTATCACCTTCAACCTGGGGCAGTACATCGCCTTCTTCACGGCCGGAGGGGCAGCAGGTCAATCGCTATCCAACATAATTCTCATCCTGCCGGCTGCACTGCTGTTGACGGCAGTGCTCCTATTCTTGTCAAAAGAGCTGGATGTCCTGCTATTTGGAGATGAAATGGCGACATCGCTCGGGCAGAATCAGGCGTTCTACCGGCGCGTTACACTGACGCTTGCAATCATGCTGGCAAGCATGGCCGTGGCGATGGTGGGCAACGTCGTCTTCCTTGGACTGCTGGTGCCGCATATCGTCAAGATGACATTTGGCAACCTACACCGCTTCACCATCGTCTATACAGGCATGACGGGTGCCATGGTGTTCGCGATATCGGATATGCTCGCGCGCATATTCAATGAAGCACCCGTCAATGCAATCATCGCCATGATCGGTTTGCCGTTCTTCATCTATATCATCAGGAAGCGGGGTGACCAGTATGCGTAACCGGACAAATTTCATCCTGATCATCTTGATGCTCATGGCTATTGTGGTGCTCCATCTACTGACCGGTACATACAGTCTGAGCGTGGATGACCTGCTCAAGCTTGTAGGTGGACGTGCGGAGGAAGACATCAAACTGGTGCTGTTCGATTTCCGGCTGCCGAGGATCATCATTACTCTAGTCTGCGGCGCTGCGTTGGCACTGAGCGGGCTCATACTGCAGGTCATTTCGAAAAATGGATTGGCCGACCCCGGAATCATCGGTATCAATGCAGGAAGCGGATTCGGGGTCGTACTGTACATCTTGTTCGTCAGCGGCTCGATGAGCCAATCCCTGTTCGCGCTGCCTCTGATGAGTTTTCTCGGTGGATTAGCGACCGTCCTGATCATATTTTTCCTGTCATTCATCGGTGGAACTTTCAAAAGCAATATATTCATCCTCATCGGCATCGCCACCGCAATGGGCGTGACCGGTTTCGTCTATGTCTTCACCTCCATGTTCGATGAGTCCCAGATGGAGATGCTCAACCGTTATTTTGCAGGCAATATATGGGGGGACACATGGCCATTCGTCCTTGTTTCCGTGCCGTACATCATGATTGTGGCCAGTGTCGTCTTTTTCAAGATGAGGGAGATGGAGATGTTGAATTTGGATGATGAGATGCTGATTGGGCTTGGCATGAACGTAAGCCGGGAGAAGGTGATCCTGATCATCTTGTCGGCCATGCTCTCGAGCCTTGCGGTGAGTGTCAGCGGGGCAATCAGCTTCGTCGGGCTATTGGCCCCGCACATTTCCCGGCTGGTATTCGGCCAGAATATGAAAGTGCTGTTCGCCTCCACCCTTATGATGGGTGGTGTACTGCTGACGGGTGCTGACCTGCTCGGCAAAGTACTGCTCGCGCCGGTCATCATTCCAACGGGTATCGTGGTCGCCTTGATCGGAGGCCCATACTTCCTGCGGCTGCTGCTGAAAGCCAGACAAATCTGATTGGACATGGTAATATGATGACAAACATTCAGAAAGAGTGATGGAATGAAATATTTTGCTGCTTTATCTCCAATGAAAGATGAAGAGAAAAGTAAAGCGTACCGCGAGCAACATCTGGATTTCATTAAGGAAAAGCGCGAAGAAGGCAGTGTCCTGATGTTCGGCCGCTTCACCGATGGGGCAGGGGGACTTGTCATCTATAAGGGCGAATCAAAGGAAGCGGTCGAGGCGCTCGTGTCTCAGGATCCGTACATTGTGCACGGGGCCCGATATCTCCAACTCCACGAGTGGGACATGCAGACAGATTATACAATCAACTGAATGGTGATATATGAACATCAGGTCTTGGTTTAAGCCATCAAGACCTGACTTTTTTGTGTCGGAATTTAAAACAAGCAGCAGTTATCAACCAAATTGATAATGCTAAAAGCTGTAACATAAGTGTGAAAGATGTATCATAGGGAATATAGAGCATAAGAATAGTGAAGGGAGGGGAAATCATGAAACAGAAACTACTTACAAGTGCAGTCCTCCTGATGAGTCTGATGATGATTTTCACAATTTATGCGCCCCAAAACACCTTGGCAGCCAGCCAAAGCCTCAATAATATGCTGGAGATCCGAAGCGATGATGGGGTTTATGATGCAAACGAAGCAAGTGCGATGACCAATCGCCTCAATCGTGTCGATGAACGTATTTTGTATCATACAAGTTTGGCGGGGGTAAAAATCATATTGACTGATATGCCCCTTACTGAGCTGCCGGAATTCCAATACTTATCCGGCGTCACCCCCAATGGTTGGGAAGGGACGGGATCCACATGGGATGATGTGCCCGGGGCTGGAGGATATACGACAGCTGCACGCATCGGCTACAGTAATCCAGGCAACGGCCACTCGACGATCAATCTCGAACTGCATGAGTATGGACACGCCGTGGATGACTTTGCGGCTGGAACGACGCTCAGTGAAACACAGGAATTCCTGAACATCATGAGCCAGGAAAAGAACAGCCTGTTCCATGACCATGAAGTGCCGTCTTATTTCGATGCACCGGGGGAATATTTCGCTGAAGCATTCGCCATGTATTATCTGGGGGGTAATGCGAACGCAAAACTCGCAAACCGTGCGCCCCAGACATACCAGTTCATGCATACGCTGCACAACCGTCTGATCAGCATCCAAGGAGCAACAGGCAACACCACCCAGTTTGCGTGGGATGCAAACAGCAATGCAGCCTATTATGAAGTGTACCGGAACAACCAGCTGATCGACACCACCACGAAGACTTCCTATAAAGACACAGGGCTCGAGACCTCTACCAGCTACAATTATTATATCCGCGCAATGGGAGCAAACGACAACCCGTTATATGCCTCGTACTACAGGACCGCAACGACCGGTAACCAGGCAGACGCCCCAGAGGTAGACCGGACAGGACTTGAGCAGATGGTGGCAGAAGCAAAAAAGGTGCCGCTCGAAAAACGCTCTCCAGCACTCCAGGCCGCCCTTGAAAATGCTGAAGAGCTGCTGCAGACCGAAAATGTGAAGCAGGCACAGTTGGATGAAACGGAACAATCGCTCAAATCTTCCATCTCAGACAATGAAGATGTACAAGTATCGAAAGATAGCAACCAGGAATCGTCGTCGAAGGATAAAGAGAAAAAAGACTCAAATAAAAAAGAGGATAAGACATCAGACTCCAAAGATGAATCTTCTGGAGAGAAAGAAAAATCCAATTCTGAAGAGGCAGCCGGCAATACATCCTCCGAAGAGCCAGAAGACGGATCATCGGAAGAAGCAACTGCTTCCAATAAAGACGGATCATCAGAAGAATCCTTCGAAGCTGTAGGGGAAGAAGCGGAAAATGAATCATCAGAAGAGTCAGCTTCCACCACAGAGCAGTCTTCAGAAGAGTCTTCCGGAGATGCTGAAGAGACAAGTTCTGAAGAGGCAGGTGGAGATACTTCATCTGGAGAAGCTGAAGAAGATACTGCTGAAGCAGAAGCAGCATCCGAAGAAACAGGTGAAGACTCAAAAGAAGAAACAGCTGAGGATGAAACAGAAGAAGAGAGTGCCGAATCAGTTGATACAGACAAAGAAAGTGCCCAGGCAAGCGATGGAGATTCATCGAATGTAGTATTAATATTCGGTTCAATTCTATTGTTTATACTTGGTCTTGTGGCCGCAATTGTATTATGGATGAGAAGAAATTGATATTGGAAGACGAGTGCCATAATTGTGGCATTCGTCTTTTTTGTTTGTCATATAATATGATTGGGAGGTAGTGCCAAGCATTATTTATTGACCTTTATTGACCATTATGATATATATAAAGTGTAAGGATAATATAGATGTTTAGGAGGAGATGATATGATGAAAGAAACTGATATCATTGGACGCAATGAACCTCTGAAGTCTAAAGAACGAGATTATGAACGTAAGCGAAGCCATACGAAACTGACGATGCCTTCTTTTGTCGAAATGGAAGGTTGTCAGACTTGGGAAGAATATCTAAAGTCAATTGATTTATGGAGAAAAATCAATAAAAAAATAAGTTGATTTAAAATTACTGTAAGGAGTGATTTTTCATGGCTTATGATCTGAAACCATTCAACGGAGACTATTTTGATATGAGTCCAAGTGAGATGTTCAGAGATTTTGGTAAACAATTCTTCAATAATTTCCCGGAAATCCAAAGTATAAAGACAGATATTAAAGAAACAAAAGATAAATACGAACTAGAAGCTGAGTTACCAGGATTCGCCAAGGATTCTATCGATGTATCCTATGAAAATGGAATGTTGACGATTGCAGCTGAGAATAACCTTGTGAATGAGCAAAAAGATGATGAAGGAAAAATAATTCAAAAAGAAAGATCATATAATAATTTCGTTTGTCAAAATAAGCTAGACAGTTCCTTTTCACCCATGTAACTCAAAAAGACTTCCAATGGTGTCCGGTAGTTCAATGATTTTCTTGGGATGTGGTTTCACTTGGCGGCAACCAATGAGGTAAGAGCCTGGTCGACCGTGTTGAAATCCATGTTTTTGGAGAGCTCATCCTTTCTGAACAATCCATTGGAATGTTCATTCAGTCCCTGCTGTGATAGTGTCTCCTGATCGGCAAAGTAGATGGACAGATCATACTGCTTCAGCAATAGTACATATTTATATATTATCTTTAATTTTTAGGGGAGTTAAATCGGATTACCCCGGGCGGTCTGCTTTACTGAATTCAGTCAACTCCTTCTCTTTATGCAACATATCGACAAATACTTTTAATGCTTTTGTTTGAAATGGGGAATTTGTCAAAATAAAAAAATTTCTGGCTAAAGGTAGTCCTTTTATATCGAGGGTTTTTAAATCACCATTACGCAGTTCTTTTTGTACAGCCCATTCGGATAATAAGCTGACCCCTGAACCTGCTTCAATCATCTCTTTAATGGCTTGAGTACTGCCGAAATTCATAATTTCCTTTGGTGATATATCAAGCTGATGAAAAAGTTTTTCTGCAGCTTCTCTTGTGCCTGAGCCTTTTTCACGTAAAATCCACGTCTCATTTTCCAAATCTTTGATTTGAATTTCTGTCTTTTGTTTTACAAGCGGATGATTGGAGGCAGCGACTAGAATCATGGTGTCTTTGGCGAATTCCTTTGTACTCAGATGCTCATCTTGATTAGAATGTCCTTCTACGATGCCGACATCCAGTTGATGACGAAGAACGGATTGAGCTATTTCTGCGGTGTTGCCGATGACAACGGCCGGTTTGACTTCAGGATATATTTCTTTCATTTTTGCAATGATATGTGGAAGAACGTATTCTCCAAATGTATAGCTCGCACCGATTGATAACGGACCACTCACTTTATTGACAAGGTCATCCACCAACAGATTCATGCGAGAGTGCAGACCTGCAATTTCTTTTGCGTGATGATAAACAATTTCTCCTGCTTTATTAAGACGAACATATTTATTTGACCGTTCCAGTAATCGGACATTAAAATTCTCTTCCAATGCTCGGATATACTGGCTGACCGCCGGCTGTGTCATATGCAGCTCTTCGGCAGCTCTGGAGAAGTTCTTCTTCTCTGCGACAGTGATGAAAACTCGTAATTGTTGATCCATCTTATCATCCTCTCTCCTGTTCATTTTACTATAACAAATTACTTATTATCATCATCATAGATAGTTATTTTTATTATATCTATCCATACTTTATTGTTAGTAAAGGAGGTGTTTTTAGATGGGATTGCCAAACAAGCAACAAAACTCTGGGGACAAGGAAAAGCAGTTTGCCAATCAAGCGGCTTGGTTTGGTGGAATCGGATTTACATTCTTCATTGCATTGATTGGATTTTTAGTGGCGTTGGTCCCAGGATTTGATAGAGTGGGACAGCTTGCCTGTGCGATTATCATTGCTGTCATCTATCGTCAGATATTTGGATATCCTGAGGCAATTCGATCAGGGATAGCATTTTCCTCCAAACGGTTACTCAGAGTGGCAATTATTTTATACGGGCTGAAGCTGAGTATTGATACAGTATTGAGTGACGGACTGGGGCTTTTAGCAATTGATGCAGGTGTTATCATTTTTGCGATATTTGCAATGATTTGGCTTGCTAAAATATTTAAAGCGGATAAGAATATTTCCCTATTGCTTGGTGTTGGCACAGGTGTATGTGGCGCTGCAGCAATTGCGGCGGTTGCTCCAATCATAAAAGCAAAAGATGAGGATACTGCCATAGGGGTCGGCATCATTGCATTGATGGGGACTATCTTTGCAATAACTTATACGATATTGCGTCCAATCATTCCGCTCGATGCGATACAGTATGGTGTTTGGTCGGGCACAAGCCTGCATGAAGTTGCACATGTTGCTTTGGCGGGAGCACCTGCAGGAGAGGATGGACTGGCGATTGCATTACTCAGTAAATTAGGACGTGTCTTCTTACTTGTTCCGCTGTGTTTCATCTTGATTGCAATCTTTCAAAGGAAAAATAAGGGAAATGTTGAATCTGAAGCGAAGGTCGAATTTCCTTGGTTCCTTGTGGGTTTTATCCTTTTCAGCCTTTTGGGCAGTTATATTCTAGGTCCAATCATTCCATTTCCTGAAAGTGCAAGGCAAAGTGTCTCAGTTTTAACAGAATGGCTATTGACTGCTGCAATGGTCGGTCTTGGGTTAAATGTAAGTTTGAGAGATTTACGTAACCGTGCGTTACGACCATTAGCTGCAATGACGGTCACGTCGATCATATTATCTGTAGTCGTCTACTTTATCGTTTAAAAAGAGTAGGGTTCTGAGTGCAGCTATATAATTCATATCAGGTGTGGCGATAATATCCTGAGAATTACGTTGAGATGGCGAAGGACTATCTGTATGCATCTAAGTTAGCACTGTAGTTCTTTATATCACTGTCAAAGAAAATTATGCTCGAGGTACGGTGATCCTGTGATGGAAATAGCTATCTATGAACACCAGTTCATTAGTGGTGATATGAGTATTCCAGTGATTTCTTTTGTCCGAAAAACATTTTGCGTGTATCGTGTGTCGTCCTTTTTATGTGTCCAGTTTAGTTTTGCAACAAGCATAATTAGATTCAAGCAACTTACAAAATAAATAATCTTTATGTAATACACTGCTGTTTCTTATCAGGATATATGTTTATTCGAGTTTAATGATAATATTTTAAATATCTGAATTTTTCATGTAAAAAGGAGTATGGGGAAATGCAATTCAATTTCAATAAAATTACTACAAGAAAAGATACGAACAGCGTTCAATATGAAGGTACCGAACCTATATTCGGAACGCAATGCCTGGAACCTTTTTGGATTGCCGATATGGATATTGAAACACCTGAAGCAATTAGAGATGCTATGAAAAAACGTCTTGATAATGGAATTTTTGGCTATACAATATGGCAAAATAAGGAGTTTTATGAACCGATTAAACATTGGTGGCAAACGCGTTATAATATCTCTCTAGATGACTCTGATATTCATTATTCACCGACAGTCTTGTTTACTATAGGAGAAACGATGAGGCAGGTATCGAGCGAGGAAGATGGCATTATAATAACGACTCCCTCATATAATATATTTCCTAATCTAATTGAAAGCAATCACCGCAAGATTGTAGAGTCTCCTTTAATTTATGATAAGCGCTCAAAAGAATATTTTTTAGATGTCGATCATTTCACCTCATTATGCAGAAATGAGAATGTGACTATGTACATACATTGCAACCCCCACAATCCTACAGGAAAAGTATGGTCAAAAGATGAACTCGAAACCATTAAGAATATATGTGAAGCCAATAATGTTTACTTGGTCAGTGATGAAATCCATATGGATTTTGTAAGGCCGAAAGAAGATTTTGTATCGGTCATTGATCTATCGGAAGAAAGCGATAAAATATTGGCGGCCACCTGCCTCGGTAAATCTTTCAACTTGGCCAGCATTCCCCATTCTTATTTCATTACAAAAGATAAAAAATTGGCTCAGGTAATTACCGAAACAGCCAAAGAAGTATATCAGGTCAGTAATGTTTCCAGCCTGGCTCTCGCAGCAATTGAAGCAGCTTACACTGAGTGTAACGAGTGGATAGATCAGCTTAATGATCATATTCAAGGTAATTTTGAGTATATCAATGACTATATTAATGAGCATCTTTCTGATTGTTTATCATTTGATATTCCAAAAGCCACTTATCTCGGATGGATTAGCTTTGAAAAGTCCGGCTTTGATACTGACGTAGTCCATAAAGCTTTCATCGACATTGGAGGCATTGCAGTATCTCCGAGCAAGTTATTTTTAAATCATGAGAATAACCACTTTAGATTCAATGCTGCCTCCAACCGGATTCGCATAGAAGATGGGATGAGGCGTATTAAGGATACCTTTGATTATTTATATGATACTCAAAATTGTAAGTCTGGGACCTATATTTAATTGGGTATTTTCTATAAATCGAAGTATCTTTTCATCTTTCGTTTGTCAAAATAAGCTAGACAGTTGCTTATCACCCATGTAACTCAAAAAGACTTCCAACGGCGCGCAGTAGTTCAGTGATTTTATTGGGATGTGGTTTCTTCTTGCAGAGACGGATGAGACAAAAGCCTGACTGACCCTATTAAATCCATATCTTTGGCCAGCCCCTCCATTCTGAGCAATCCATTGGAATGTTCATTCAGTCCCCGTTGAGACGGTGTCCCCGGATCGGCAAAGTAGATGGACAGGTCATTCCGATTGCTCATCGACTGCCAGTTGGAGAATTCCTTGCCACAGTCGAAAGTGATGGATTTGAACAGGTTCCCGGGCATCTTTTGACACCATGTATTGATGGCAACCTCGATATCCTGCGCCGTTCCGGCCTTCGGGTTTTAGTGTAACACCTGCCGTTGTAAACGACTGTCACGACTGCGTTGAATTCACTGTATCATAATCGTTATGAAATCACTGAATAGGCTGGTAATGTACATCGTATCGACATAAATGATATTGGGTTATGCTGTGGAGGATCACCGACAATGTTACGGGCTGAAGCTATCGGACAAGACACACCCAATTCGAAGTATTCACCAGATATGGAAAAGCATTATTATAATTACATCATTAGACTCCAAGCCTCCCTCAATTCAATACTGTAAAGTGGTCTAAGAACAGTAATATACGCTCCTCATTTTCTTTGAAAAACCTTTGAGGAAACGAAGAAAAATATAAGGTCTGACATACTTTAGATGAACAGTACGTCAGACCTTATCAGTTTGGCATTTTTCCTTCAGGAACACCTTAAAGGGTACGAGGTCTTTCAGAGTACGCCGGAAAAAGGAACTGCCTGAACCACACACCGAAAGAGAATTCTTGACTTGTTGAAACAGAATAATTACAGGTATTCATAATCACTATGTTTATCACCTGAATGTAAAGTCAACCTGCGAGTTTTCCTGGGCTTCATAGCCTTTCATATAGTTAATACGACGCTGTGCTGATGCTTGATTGACTTGCTCATCTGCATGATAAGAAGAACGGACAAGTGGCCCAGACTCACAGTGACGGAAACCTTTTGATAGTGCAATATGCTTTAACTCCGCAAATTCATCAGGATGGTAATAACGCTCGACCCGCAAATGTTTTTTCGTCGGTTGTAAGTATTGACCAATTGTCATAATATTCACATCATTTTCCAGTAAATCATCCATGGCCTCAATGATTTCTTCTTTCTCTTCTCCCAAGCCCACCATAATACTTGATTTCGTTGGTACGTCAGGAGCAACCTCTTTCACACGCTGAAGCAGGGTTAGTGACCTATCATACATTGCTCTAGCTCGTACTTTTTTAGTCAATCTTCTCACAGTCTCAATGTTGTGGTTAAAAATATCTGGTTCACTGCTCATTAAAGTATGCAAGCTCTCGTAATCACCTTTCATATCAGAAGGTAAAATTTCGATGGTGCAACCAGGGTTTTTTCTGCGGATCGCCCGGACTGTCTCAGCAAAAACCGCCGCACCGCCATCTTTTAAATCATCTCGAGCGACGGCTGTAACAACCACGTGCTTCAACCCCATTATTTGTACAGAATCCGCGACACGTTCTGGTTCATTCCAATCTAATTCATTCGGCATTCCTGTTTTAACCGCACAGAATCGGCACCCACGTGTGCATGTATCACCAAGAATCATAAATGTAGCAGTTTTACGCTCGCTCCAACATTCATAAATATTTGGACATCTTGCTTCTTCACATACCGTATTTAATTTTTTATCTCGCATCAATTTCTTTAATCCTGAGTATGATCCATTAGTATTGATTTTAGTTTCTAGCCATTTAGGTTTACGCAGGTACTCTTCTTTTTTAGACATCGAAAGTACACTCCTTCAGTAGTTGATATAATGCAAGTAGTTGTTTTAATTCATAATTTGGGTCGCGTATTTGCTTTTTGCCAATTGATTGATTTCATCCCACTGTGCATCGGTCAATGTCATCGGTTTAAACTTGACATCCAAGCCAGTTTGAAAGCCATGATAAAAAGCGTCCACTAACATATCGTATGTGTAATTTTGATTTGTAATCGCATTAATAGCGATGGCCTTTTCATAAAAAGAAGTACGCTTTTTCTCTCTCATTCTTTCAGATGGAAAAAGGAAAAGATCAAACAACATTTTTTCATTAATATTCATTGGAATTGAGCCATGTTGTAGTAAGACATCATCTTTACGTACTTGAGCATTGCCTGAAAGTTTTTTATCATCAATAATTAGTTCATAGTAAGTAGCCTGTTCAAAACAAACCGATGATCTGCCTTTAATTATTTCTTCTCTCGATGGGTAAGCATAATCAGCTTGTATGCCCAAATTACGATACCCTTCTAAGATCCCTCTTGTTAAAATATGGTACGCTTCACGAACAGATGTGGGTATGAAGGGATGATCCTCCGTCACGACAATACTATAGGTTAGCTCATCATCATGAAGTACGGCGCTACCGCCCGTCAAACGCCGAACAAAATCGCAGTTATATCGCTCAAGTGCAGAAAAATCAATCCGTTTATCTACTCTTTGAAGTCTTCCTACGGATAGGCTTGGTGCTGACCAACCGTAAAATCTTAATGTAGGGGGGATAACTCCTCTACTATGCCAATTTAATAAAGCCTCATCAATCGCCATATTGGTAGCCGCATTGTTGTGTCCTGTATTCAAAAATCCCCATTCTTCTGGCATCATAACCCTCCTCCTTATTAGATCCAACCTAATTTTTTAAAGTGATAGAAAAAATGCAGATATTTTCTTATTATTAAATTCCTTGAGTGAAAGTAAAGAAGTGAATCACAGTTTATTATAAAACAGTGATTTTTTTAATATTTATCAAATAATTTACTTTCAAAACTTAAAGTACCTGGAAAGTTGAAAATTTTCGGTACTTCAAAATAAAAATTGAAATATTAATATAATGATAGCATTTCTCTTAAGTTTTCTCCATTGTAATTTCTTCTAAAAATTTTGCGCTTTTGCATTTCTGGAATGATGAATTCAACAAAATCTTCCAGACTGCCTGGGAGTGTTGGCGGCATCAAGTTGAAACCATCTGCGACACCTGCCTTCATCCATTTTTCGATTTCATCGACAATTTCTTCAGGCGTACCAATAAGTGTCAAGTGTCCGCCTCCAGCGTTTAGGTAACCGAGTAGTTCACGGACTGTCGGATTTCTGTCTTCTATGATTTCTAACACAGTTTGATAACGCCCGACTGGGCCTGTGAATTCTTCGATTGGGGGCAATGCAGGGACTTTTTCATCGAGTTTCCACGATTTTGTGTCTTGCTGAACAAAGAATTCGAGTTGCTTCAGCGCAGTATCAATTGGCAGTAAATCGTCTAATTTCGCTTTCTTTTCTTGTGCTTCTTCTTTTGTCTTACCCACATAAGTCACTAGACCTGGAAACACTTTGATTGAGCAGTCTGGCCGATGACTTTCTCTTATTGCCCGATCTAATTTCTCACGATAGGCTTTTGCTTGTCTTAAGTTCCAAGCAACTGAGTAGACTGCATCGGCATATTTCGCAGCAAGTGCCACGCCTTCTATTGATGCCCCTGCTTGCATCGCAACCGGTTTTCCTTCCTTTCCTAAAGGCAGGGTTAATGGCCCCTTTACTTGGAAGTAATCTCCATTATGGTTGAACGGTTGAATGTTATCGTTTTTGGTGATTTTATTGTTCGCTCTGTCTGGACTATAGTCATCAATGGACCACGATTCAAATAATTTATCCATGACTTCTGCAAATTCATCTGCTTTCTTATAACGCACTGCTCTTTCCGGTAATTCCAGCATACTGTGATTTTGTGCTTCGTAATCGGACATTGATGTCACCAGGTTCCAGCCCACACGTCCTTTTGTTATATGCTGCAGTGTGAGTAACTGCCTTGCTGAAGTAAACGGGTTATTAAACGTTCCCGAAATAGTTGAAACAAGTCCAACGTTAGCTGTGACATTACTCATGGCAGTTAATACAACTATTGGATCAAAATAACTCGTTGGCAATTCCGTAGCACTATAAGCAGGGAAGGCTTGTGCATCTGCGAAAAATACCGCATCGAATTTTCCACGTTCAGCAATCTTCGCCAAATTTTCATAGTATCCAATTGTCGTAAATTCATCTATGCTCGAATCTGCTGTCATCCATGCTGCCTGATGATGTCCTACACCATACAATAAAACTCCTATATTTAACTGTTTCGGATTAATCATAATATATCCCCCTAGTTCATAGTAAGGCCGCCATCCACCGTGATGTTCTGCCCCGTAATACCATCTGCTGCTTCGGAACAAAGATAAACCACCATATTCGCAACATCTTGAGGGGATGTGACTTTCCTCAATGGTGTGGATTGTGCGATTAAATCAAATACTTCAGGTGTTGTGGCTGCACTTGCATCTGTTGTCTTCAATAATCCGCCCGAAACGATATTTGCTCGGATGCCGTGCTGACCAAGCTCTGCTGCAACATTTCTGGTGAACCCAATTAAAGCAGCTTTTGCTGTTGTATATTCGTGATATGGTACCACAGGGTTTTGATATAGATTCGTTCCGATGCTAATGATTGCACCCTCTTTTCGCTCTAGGAATTGGGGGAGGGCACTTTGTGATACGTTGAACGCGGCTTTTAACGTGCCGTCTAGTTGTTGTTCATAATCTTTGTAGGTTAAATCTTTAAATGCTTTTTGAGTAGTTGGGTCAAACTTGAAGTTTACGAGTGCGTTGTTTACTACAACATCAATCTGCCCAAAATGTTCAGTCCCTTTTTTAACTAACTGTTCAACTTCTTTCCTATTTGTAACGTCTGCCTGAATAGAAATTGCTTGGGGTCCGATTTGCTTTTGCAACGCTTCTGCTTCTGATTTGCTGCGATTGTAGTTAATGATGACATTAAAGCCTTTTTCACTCAATTTTTTTACGATGCATCTACCAAGACCTCTGCCACTTCCTGTTACTAAAACTGTCCTTGCCAAGTAAATACCTCCTCTATTTTAGAAAAAAAATACGCAACCTTCGTAAGAAGGTTACGTATCGAGAGCGAATTATATACACCTATAAAGGCATAGATATTTAGCTGTATCGAAGTAACACTTTCCTACGCTAGTTTTAACTAGATCAGGTTCAAAGGGTTTGAGGTTATCCTCATCTCAGTTTACAAAAACGCCCCTAGTGCAAATTTATTCTATTTAATATCATTGTAGTACTTCTAAGAGATACGTCAAGTAAATAGTGAATACTTTGAAATTTATTGAATAAGCTGAGCAGGACTTCTCATCCAAGTGAATCAAAAAAATTCTAATGAGGTCCGGCAGTATATTGAACGTGTTTCTACTATTATATAGGGGTCGTTCATTGATGGAAATGGCCCCTGTATATGTTATTTTTCATTTCTTCGTTTGTCAAAATAAGCTAGACAGCCTGCCTACATTCATGTAACTCATAAATGCTTCCAGCGGTGTCTGGTAGTTCAAAAACTTTCTGGGTATGTGGTTTCTCTTGGAGGCTACTGAAGCAACCATCCTCTGATCCACTGTGTTGAAATCCATATGCTTGGGCAGGCCGTCTTTCCGAAGCAGTCCATTGGAATGTTCATTCAATCCTCTTTGGGAAGGCGTGCCCGGGTCGGCAAAGTAAATATCAATATCATTTCGGTTGCTCATTGACTGCCAATTTGAGAATTCCTTACCACAGTCGAAAGTAATGGATTTGAACACATTTCTGGGGATCTGATGGAACCATGCGTTGATGACTGTTTCAATATCCTTTGCAGTCCGGCCCTCGGGCTTGAGGGTAATGATCACTTTCGACAGCCGTTCTACAAGTGTCACAACGGCACTTTTATGATGGATGCCGACAATGGTATCGCCTTCCAGATGTCCAAATTCTTCTTTGAATGCTGGGTAGTCCGTCTTTCTGTCAGAGAGTTTCCGTCTGAAAGCCTGTCTCCCACGGCGTTCCTTATGGCCGTTGGGTTTTCGCTTTCCTTTCATCGTCAAGGTGGAAACATCAAAGTCTTTGCGCTTGAACATGCGGTACAATGTGCGGCTGGAGCAGTTGATCGGCTGTTCACGGCGACCGACAATCACATCCGGCGTCCATCCTTGCGCGACCTTTTCTGCCACATATGCGCGTTGATCATTCGACAGCACCGTCTGTTTTCGACCGCAACGCTGCTTGTTTGCCTTGTAGCGCTTATAGAAATCCAATGCGGTGTGACCGTCTTTCAGGAAAGTGACCACATTGTGGACGGTCTGACGTGCTCGGCCAATCTGTTCTGAAATCTTTGATACAGAGACATTCTGATGGAAATAAGATTCTATAATTACAAGTTCATCCGTGCTAAGATGGGTGTAGGTCATTCGTGATCACTCCTATGATTTCTTTGGTCGGAAATACATTTTGAGTGTATCACGAGTGGCTTTCTTTATGTGTCTAGCTTAATTTTACAATCGGCGATCCTTAAAAAAGAGGAGAGAAGGACTATGAAAGAATACTCTCAAAAAGAGATACAGCAACTGTTTAAAGAAAGAAAACCGATACCAAAGGAACTGGTCACTCAAGCTCAAAAAGCAGATCTCATTGATGTGATTGAAAAGCAGGGCGATGTCGTCATCCACGTATCTGATAAGTACGCAAAACTCGCTGAACATGACAGTTTTGTGATTGATAAGCAAAATAACTCATTCTTCTGGAACTCACAAGATTTAAAAGGGAATCCGATCAATTATTTAAGAAGTGTTCATGATTATAGCTTTAGAAGTGCCATTAAAGAACTCACTTTAAATGATGAGTACAAAACCGCAGAAGTCAATGTCGATAAAGAACAAGAACCCTTTGTCTTTCGGCCAGATGAGCTGTCGGAAGACACTTCCGTCGCAAAAGATTACCTCGTTAATCAACGAGGCATCAATGAAGACTTAGTAGATACACTCATTGATAAAAAACTCATACAGCAAGATCACAATAACAATGTCGTATTTTTGTGGGCGAAAAATAAAGAAGTCGTCGGCATGGATAAGCAAGGCACTCAACCTGATAAACGGTTTAAACAAGTCGTCAAAAATTCGGATGAAAAGCAGGGCTTCAATATTACGAATGGACGGCCGGAAAATCTGTATGTGTTTGAATCCTCGATTGATTTATTAAGCCATGTCAGTATGTACAATCCGCCAAATGCACGGCTGGTTTCGATGACTGGGTTAAAACCACAGACATATTATCATGCTATCGGACAGATTTATGAAGAAACCAAACAACCGCCAAAAAATGTGGTGTTTGCGGTAGATAGTGATGTCGGCGGAGAAAGCTTCATGTTGGAACACATCAACAATAAAATCGAACATCGAGAAAGTGATCGCACCGTTCAAAACTTTGTTGCTTCTCCGAGACATCAAAATTTTGAACAACTGGGCGAACCGAGTGATTTGAAATCGTGGCATCAGGTGAAAGATTTTAATGACATTTTGACGAATATTCAATCCCACGATGTTAAAATGCAGTATCAGCCAGTCGTTTTAGATAAGGACACATATTTTGATACAATCGATTATCAGAGTAAGTATGAACGAGTCTTAGATAAGTTGTCTAAAGAGGCTACAAATAGTAAAGACATCTCTTCTTGGAAAATCGCAAAATCTATTGCACAAGAGCAGTACCCTCAAAAGAATTCAAAAGAAAAGTCAGAAGCGAAACAAAAATCGCCATCTGGATTAGAAGTAAACGATATTCTGTAAATCTGGGGCGCATACAGCGCATTTTAATGGACAACTATCCATCTAAAATTACTAACTTGCCTTAGAATCGCTCTCTCAGCACTGGAAATAGTGAAAAATCATGGGAAATATAACCATAAGTTCGGTATGCGGTGCCACAGAGGCTTCAAAAAGGCAAAACCAGAATTATTGCAGATGTTTGAATCGCTGGAGGAACAAGTTTAAACAAGTAAAACACTGGCTGACGAAATTCAAAAGGGATAGGGTCATTTACACAAAATTATTGACGCCCCCGTTTTTTATCGCGTATAGTTATTAATGTTGTTGACAATAAGTGATAAGTACCTTGTTTTAAAGACATAAAGCATTTACAATATTCGTGTTAATTTTTATAAAACGTGTTAGAAACGAGGGGAGAAAGTTGCGTTTAAAGGGGTGTTTGGTAGGCGTTGGATGTCTCCTATTTGTGTTAGGGGGCTGTGGCCAGACAAGTAATCATGCTAATGATGACACATGGGACAAAATAAAAGAAGAGGGGGAACTGGTTGTCGGAACACCTGGAACACTGTATCCTTCTTCTTATTATCCGGAAGACTCTGATGATTTAACTGGTTACGATGTTGAGGTGATGAAAGAGGTTGGCAAACGGCTCGATCTAAATGTGCAATTTGAGGAACTTGGCTTTGACGAGATGTTCGCTGCATTGCAGTCAGGGCGGATTGATGTGGCGCCGGCCGGAGTAAGGGGTGAAACCAAGAAGAAATTTTCCTACAGCAAGCCGTATAAATATTCTTATGCGACCATGGTTGTGCGTAACGATGAAGTGGATGATTTCACATCACTTGAAGACTTGGAAGGGAAAACAGCTGGTGGTGCAGCAACAACGGTATACAGCGATATTGCCCGTAAATTTGGCGCTGAAGTCAAGACCTATGGAAATGTCACGAATGATGTCTATTTAAGAGATGTTGAGAATGGCAGAACGGATGTTGTGATTAATGATTATTACTTACAATTGCTGGCTCTAAAAGCACTTCCCGATTTGGATGTCACGATTCAGCCAGATTTAAAATTTTATCGATCTAACCAGCATGCTGTTATCGATAAAAATGCTGATAGATTAAAAGACAAAATTAATAAGACTTTGACTGATATGAAACAAGACGGTACCCTTACTGAACTGTCTGAAGAATTTTTTGCCGGGGAAGATGTCTCAGAGAAGCCGGATGACGATATTCGGACTATCGAGGGTATTGATTAGTGTTTGACCTAGAAATGGATCAAGTTCAGTTGAATGGATTGTTTGATTGGCATTTAGCATGGGATAGTCTTCCATTCCTTTTAGAAGGTGTACCAGCCACATTAACCGTATCCTTTATTGGAATGGTTATTGGCTTAGTTCTAGGTTTCTTTTTGGCTCTGGGGCGCGGTTCGAAGTGGATTATCTTAAGATGGCCGTCACGTCTTTATATATCGTTCATGCGCGGAACACCTATCCTTGTATTTTTGTTCATACTGTATGCAGGGCTGCCAGCGATTGGCATTGAACTGTCCGCTTTTTTAGCTGCTTCGCTGGCATTTGGCCTAAATAGCGCGGCTTTCATCGCAGAAATTAACCGTTCATCACTAAGTAGTGTTGATAAGGGGCAATGGGAATCGGCTAAGGCTCTTAATCTGGGATATTGGCAGACAATGCGAAAGATCATTTTGCCTCAGGCTGCTCGAATCGCTATCCCGCCATTAACAAATGTTTATCTCGATTTGGTGAAGGCAACGTCACTCGCCGCTGTTATTACAGTTCCGGAATTATTTCAAAAGGCGCAAATTGTTGCTGGGCGCACGTATGACTCGATGACCATGTATATTCTTGTAGCCCTTATTTACTGGCCTATTTGTATGGTTATTTCCGCATTGCAAGAAAAGATGGAAAAACGATTTAGCAAGTATATGGAGCATTAATGATAACCCTATCCCTGTTTCTGATTTACGATATCCGAAATATATTTAATTCATTGCTACAAAATATATCAAGAACGTCTCACTTAGTATTTTGATTTTTATTAATTGGAATGATATAATATAAGTAACAAAAATCAGTTTCATGGAATCACCGAACCCCCAATCTACTGGCATAGATTGGGGGTTTTTGGTGTGGTTATTGTCGCCTACTTATTGTTACGCTTATCTAACCAATAGACAAAAAGCGCAACAATGCCCCCTGCGATAATTGGGGCAATGATGTTAACAAAAATCAGTTCCATGGTGTTCACCTCCTTCCTGGTCGATGTTCGCCCAGGAAGTATAGGCGACGATGATATTGTATCATTTTTTATGCCCCGCAATAAGGTTCGATCGGTGCTTTAATGTAGATGCATCGGTTAGACTGATCGCCCGTAATATGCTGGCTTCTCCGAACCGTCTTTTGATTTTATCAATTGTGTCGTGCAGTTTTTCTTCTTTTAAGTTTGCATCCGTATCAAACAGTGATAACTGCATCACTGAGTCCGGTATCAAATTAGTGAGTGATATATTAACTGTTCTATATAGTTCGTATGGATCAGCCACTTTTTTAAGATGATTCCATATCAATGTGACGATTCTATTCGAATGATTCGTCGCTGTTTTTATCGTAAATTGCTTTCGATATATTTTTCCATCTTTTGTACCGATAGAAAAAGAAACTGTCCGTGCGAGCTGTTTGGCTCGTCTAATACGGTAAGTCACTTCATCAACGTGTTCCAAAAGGATGACATACAACTCATTAAATTTATAGTCTCGCAGTAGCACCTGACTTTTCGCAATAGATGGACGATGTACCATATGTTTATCCCTTATTGCACTTTCATCAATCCCATTCGCATGGAGGTGCCAGTCCACACCAATGATGCCAAAATCTCTTTTTAAATATTGCCACGGATAATTTGCCAGATTTCCAATACTGAAAATTCCCCGATGATTGAGTTTGATTTCACTTTTTTTATTGATCCCCCAAAACTTTGACAACGGTTTAATATTCCATAATTTTTTATCCACATCCTGATATCGCCATTCTGAAATACCATCAGGCATGCGTTTTGCTTCTGAATCTAATGCTACTTTACTTAATAGTAGATTCTCTCCAATGCCGATGGCACACTGGATCTGTGTGGCATCATGAATCTCTTTCTTTAAGCGCTTCGCAAAGGCTTTCGGTGTATTAGAAAATAAATGATAGCTATCAGTAATGTCCATAAAAAATTCATCTATGGAATATTGATGAAAGTCTTCCGGATGAACATATTTCAATGCAATTTCAGAAATTCGAGTGGAATATTCGATATAGGTCTACATAGAAGGATTTATAATATAAATATCACTTCGTGAAGGAATCTCATACAAGCGGGAACCGGTTTTAATCCCCAGTTTCTTTAATTCAGGTGTTGCTGCAAGAACCACTGAGCCTTTTCTTTTTGTATTTCCAACGACTGCTAATTTAGTAGTTAAAGGATCTAGCCCTTTTAAGATGCATGATACACTTGCAAAAAAACTTTTCTGATCCACACAAAGAATATCTCTATTACAACATAAATGATAATTGTACATAGCCGCCCCCCTATTAAATCGAACGTATGTTCTATTTATAATATATCATAATTTGAGATAGATATTATAATGTTTTCAGGAATGGGTAGAAGCTTTAGTTCAATTGAAATCGCTATTAGAATATTTTTTCACAGAAACAATAGTATTAGTACTTAAAATGGCATAAAAGAACAGCTCCATCAAAATGCCAATATCGCAACTGTTCTTTTAGTTGCATTTATTTTCTTATGCAGCTCCCACCACTTCTTAATTTAAGAACAAAACTATGAACAAGAAGATAAGATAGGGGCTAAGAAAAAGAAAAGTACTTAAGATGATGAAGTTACGCTTTTTTAACGTAACGGCTATTACCACTCCAATCAAACCACAAATAAATGTGCCAATTACGGTGACAAAAGCGCCGTATTCTACAAAGAAAAACCAGTAATAAGACAGCAAACCTAAAACAAATATTATCCACCAACTAATATAAGCGATATTTTCTCCTCCCCAATTTTGTTCATATAGCCATAATATTTTTGATCTTCTTCCATTCAAATCTTCCTTTCTAATAATTGTTCTCTTTTTATTGTAACGCAAATATTATTTTGATTTACCAGGGATTGGTTTTTATTAAACGAGAGAACTGACAATTCAGAATTTAATTCAGGGGATTGTCAGATAGCATAGTAAATGGTATATTTATTGTGAGATAAATCACAAATAGAAGGTGGGAATTACATGGATGGAGCTAAAGAAAGAATAACACCAAAAAAATTCTTGTTTAATATACTCAATGGGGTGGCCCTTGCGATTGTTGTTGGTCTAATTCCAAATGCGATCCTCGGAGGGCTGTTTGGGTACCTTGCTCAATATGGAGATATTTTTACTACGCTTCAAAATGTGGTCGTAGGTATTCAATTTACTATTCCTGTCCTGACCGGTGTATTGATTGCAATGCAGTTTGGTATGACTCCATTACAAACAGTCGTCGTGGGTACGGCTGCTTTCGTAGGATCAGGTGCTGCTGAATTCACAGATTCCGGGTGGATTATAACAGGAATTGGGGATCTCATTAACACGATGATTACTTCAGCCATTGCAGTTGGAATCATGTTAATCATCAAAGATAAACTCGGGAGTCTCAGTATCATTCTGCTCCCCATTATTGGCGGGGGGATTGCGGGATTAGCTGGTATATTACTTTTACCATACGTAAACACAATTACCCTTGGACTCGGGCTACTGATTAATAGTATTACAACTACACAGCCTATAATTATGTCTATTCTTATATCAGTGTTGTTTTCAATAGTAATTATCTCACCTGTTTCTACTGTCGCAATAGCATACGCAATTGGCATCTCGGGGGTTGCAGCGGGTTCCGCAGCAATTGGAGTCGCTTCAGCTGCAATTATGTTGTTCATTGGCACGTATAAAGTAAATAAAATAGGAGTGCCCATCGCAGTTATACTTGGGGCGATGAAAATGATGATGCCGAACATGATCCGCTATCCAATCCTACTGCTACCAGTAAGTTTAACAGCAGCAGTGTCGGGGCTTGTCTCTGGTTTACTTAACATCCAGGGCACCCCTGCATCAGCGGGATTCGGACTTGTGGGTTTTGTAGGTCCAATTCAGTCCATGGCTTTGTTAGATGGCGGCATTGGGAGTGTCATATTTAAAGTAATCGTTGCATACGTTATTGTTCCTTTAATTTCAGCACTCCTATTCCACTATCTCTTCGTCAAAATACTTAAGATATATAAGCCAACTATTTTCTATTTTGAAGCAGAATCATAATATGGAAGGATGTATAGTAAATGAAAATTGCAGTAGCAGGCGCAGGTGCACTAGGTGGTAGAGTAGGGATACAGCTTCACGAAGCAGGTGTTGATGTAACACTCATAGATAAATGGGAGGAACATGTCAACGCCATTAACGAAAAAGGAATGGAAGTACACACAGAAGATAAAGTATATCAAGTTCCTGTAAAAGCAAAATTATTGGAAGATATAGATGAATCATATGATTTAATCATTATTTTAACTAAAGCCATGTATGCAGAAGACATGCTGCAAGCATTGTATGAAAAAAATTCAATACACGCAGAAACAGCAATCCTCACTATGATGAACGGATTAGGCCATGGGGACCGTCTAGCCAAGTATGTGTCCAAGGATCGCATATACTTGGCAGTGACGATGTGGACCGCTGGACTCAAAGGACCGGGACAAATTGTATTAACAGGATCAGGTGGCATCCAGATTCAAAGAGCAGATGGCATTGCGTCAAAAATGACAGAGGAAATCAACGATATATTCAACACAGCTAACCTAAACTCTATTATAAGTAGCGACGTTCAACATTCTATTTGGGCTAAAGCAACCTTAAATAGTGTCTTAAATCCTTTATGTTCAATTTTGGATAAAAGGATTGGGGAATTTGCCGCCTACGGTGCCGTAATTGAAATGATCACCCCAATAATTGAAGAAATTATAGAAGTTGCAGCAGCTCGTGGTATAAATTTAGATTTTGATGCTTCATTAGAAAAAATCAAAGCGGCATTCCCTGACAGTGCGGCGGGACTGCATTATCCATCGATGCATCAAGACTTGGCAAAAGGTGTTCAGACAGAAGTGGATTATCTAAATGGTAAAATCTCTGAATATGGAAAAGAATATGGGATTAAAACCCCGAATAACGATATGATTACTCATCTAATTCATCAATTGGAAATGAAAAATCATTAAAATAGATTAGAAATTACAAGAGTATAAAAGTGGAAATTTAATAACTGAGTTATATCCGATAAATTATATGCCGAAAAAACGTTTATCAAAGGCCGTTGATTTGCAGGAAAGAAAAATTAAAAAGAATGGCTTAATCTAGACTCGCTGAAGTCCGATTAAGCCATTCTACTTTATCCCTGATGTTGGAGAGGATAAAGCGGGTTTTAAAAGGGTTGTATCTGTCACAATAAAAGGACAATGCTATTTATCATGTTGTATTAAGTATGTACCCCCTTATAGGATATTAAAACTGTTTAATCAAGTGTTTTATTGGGTTTAATAATGAGTGTTCGCTTATCTTACTTACATAAGCAGTTAATGGATCATCACACGCAGAAGTTCAAATAAGCCTATATGAGTCCTTTTATCTGCTATCTGTCTGCATTCTACTATAAACCGTTCGTAAAAGTATATGAAAAAATGAGAACGTTCACATTCAATTTTTATATGTTTACGAACGCACATTACTATACGTTCAGACCAATATACAAGGCGTTCGCTAATGTGTACTTTTGCGAACGATAAAAGAAAATAATTTTACTAATGATGAATGTTAATTTAATGGTAATAACATAAAGAATTACAGAAATAGTGGAAAAACAAATTTTTTAAAAGCTCTCATATGTATGAC
>NZ_BAABCK010000070.1:0-120741 GCF_039538805.1 Salinicoccus jeotgali
CCTACCCTCAATTCCTGAATCATTTTCAGCTTTTCTTCAAATGAATAATATTTGTCAGTCATAAAAGAACCCCCTCCAGGTTTACAGATGTTTTATTTCATCTGTAAACCTGGAGGGGGTCAAATCACATTGGTGATAAGGCTTTTTTTGTTGTTACTGATATTAACCGATGGAACCTTCCATTTCGAATGAAATCAGGCGGTTCATCTCAACTGCATATTCCATAGGCAGTTCTTTCGTGAATGGTTCGATGAAGCCCATGACAATCATCTCTGTCGCTTCCTCTTCTCCAATTCCGCGGCTCATCAAGTAGAAGAGTTGCTCTTCTGAAACTTTGGAAACTTTAGCCTCATGCTCGAGGGAGATGTTATCGTTTAGGATTTCGTTGTAAGGAATTGTGTCTGATGTAGACTCGTTATCCATGATGAGTGTGTCACACTCGATGTTGGAACGTGCACCAGTGGCTTTTCTTCCAAAGTGGACTTGGCCACGGTAGGACACTTTACCACCTTGCTTTGCAATCGATTTGGAAACGATTGTAGATGATGTGTTAGGCGCCAGGTGAATCATTTTAGCTCCGGCATCCTGCAGTTGTCCTTTACCTGCAAGCGCGATTGAGAGCGTCATTCCGCGTGCACCTTCGCCTTTTAGGAAGACTGAAGGATACTTCATTGTAATCTTAGACCCAATGTTGCCATCTACCCATTCCATCGTACCATTGGCATCGACGAATGTACGTTTCGTAACAAGGTTATACACGTTGTTAGCCCAGTTCTGGATTGTGGTATAACGGCAGTAGGCATCTTTTTTGACGATGATTTCAACAACAGCCGAGTGCAGGGAATTCGTCGTATAGACAGGCGCTGTACAACCTTCTACATAGTGAACGCTTGATCCTTCATCACAGATGATCAGGGTACGTTCAAACTGTCCCATATTTTCAGAGTTGATCCTGAAGTATGCCTGGAGTGGCGTATCGAGTTTAACGCCTGGTGGACAATAGATGAATGAACCACCTGACCATACTGCAGAGTTGAGCGCCGAGAATTTGTTGTCTGTCGGTGGGATGACTGTTGCCCAGTATTCCCTAAAGAGGTCTTCGTTTTCACGGAGTGCGGAATCTGTATCTTTAAAGATTACACCTTTATCTTCCAGATCCTGCTCCATGTTGTGGTAGACCACTTCTGATTCATACTGTGCGGAAACACCCGCAAGGTATTTCTGTTCTGCTTCTGGGATACCCAATTTATCGAAAGTACGTTTGATTTCTTCTGGAACTTCGTCCCATGAACGCTCTGACTGTTCAGAAGGTTTCACGTAGTACGTGATTTCATCAAAGTTCAATTCTGAAAGATCTCCGCCCCATGTCGGCATTGGCATTCTATAGAAATGTTCCAATGATTTGAGACGGAAGTCCAGCATCCATTGCGGTTCTTCTTTCATGTTCGAAATCTCTCTTACTATTTCTTCTGTCAAACCGCGGTCCGAACGGAAAATGGAGACATCTTCATCATGGAAACCGTATTTGTAATCTTCCATTTCTAGTTCTTGTTTAGCCATTCAACTCACTCCTTCTCATAGTTTGCTGTCAGAGGATTTGACGCCTTTTTCAAGGGCCTTCCAAGATAGTGTGGCACATTTGATACGTGCCGGGAATTGGGTGACTCCGGACAGCGCTTCGATATCACCCATATCTTCAGTGATATCATAGTCTTCACCCAACATCATCTTGCTGAATTCATCCCCCATGGCAAGTGCTTCATTGATATTTTTACCGGTGATCGATTCAGTCATCATGGAGGCACTGGCCATTGAAATGGAACAGCCCTCGCCATCAAACTTGACATCCTCGACTATTTCATCGACGACGTTCAACGTAAGACGAATGCGGTCTCCGCATGTTGGGTTGTTCATATCTATCGTCATTGTACCGTTCTCAATGACCCCTTTATTGCGTGGGTTCTTATAGTGGTCCATTATGACTGACCGGTATAGTTGATTCAGGTTATTAAAATTCATAAGAGAAAAACTCCTTCGTACGCTTAAGGCTTTCGATCAAGCTGTCAATCTCTTCTTTCGTGTTGTATATATAGAAACTCGTGCGTGCTGTAGATGATACGCCCAGCCATTTCATAAGTGGCTGCGCGCAATGATGGCCCGCTCTGACTGCAATCCCTTCTGAATCAAGGGCGGTCGCAAGATCATGTGGATGCACATCGGTCAAGTTGAATGTAATCAACCCGGCACGGGAATCCGGACCATAGATTTCTATGCCCTCCAATGACTTCATCCGCGAAAGGGCGTAGTCCGCAAGTTCTTTTTCGTGAGCCAGAATCGTTTCCGGACCGATTTCCCTTATATAGTCGATAGCAGCGGCCAAACCAATTGCTTCAGCAATCATCGGCGTACCAGCTTCGAACTTCACAGGTAAATCTGTCCAAGTGGATGTTCTGAGATCGACGAAATCGATCATATCGCCACCATATTCTATGGGCGGCATTTCGTCAAGGAGTTCACTTTTGCCGTAAAGGACGCCGATACCGGTTGGGCCAAGCATCTTATGCCCGCTGAACGCATAGAAATCAACATCCAGATCCTGTACATCAACCGTCATATGAGGCACTGCCTGCGCACCATCGACTACAATATAGGCACCGTTATTATGGGCCGTTTCAGCGATGCTTTTGATATCGTTGATCGTCCCCAACACATTGGACACATGCGTGACTGCGACAATCTTCGTCTTATCGCCGATAGTGGCTTCGACACTGTCTTTGGTCAATGTGCCGTCCGCTGCCATCGGGATGAAGTTCAGTTCAGCCCCAGTCCGCTTGGCGAGCTCCTGCCATGGGACAATATTAGCGTGGTGTTCCATTTCAGTCACTACAATTTCATCACCCGGTTCAATGATCATATCACCGAAGCTCCGTGCTACAAGATTGATTGCTGCAGTGGTGCCTCTAGTAAAGATAATCTCTTCGAACCGTTTGGCATTGATGAAGGATTTCACTTTCATCCTGGCCTGTTCATAACCTTCAGTTGCATGAGTCCCAAGTGTATGGACACCCCGATGAACATTCGAGTTATATGACTGGTAATATTCGGTCATCGCATCGATGACAACCGACGGTGTCTGACTCGTCGCTGATGTATCCAGGTAGATGAGGTCTTTGCCGTTGACCTGCTGATCAAGGATTGGGAAATCCTTTCTGATATCATTCACGTTCATTCGGGAAAACCCCTTTAAAGCTTATTTTGAAAGTACTTTCAGTTCAATAACATCCCTGAGTTGGTTCTTGACGGATTCTATCGGCAGAGCGCGTACGACTGGATCCAGGAAACCGTGGATAACGAGCCTTTCAGCTTCTCTTCTGGATATGCCACGGCTCATGAGATAGAACATCTGAAGCGGGTCTACACGCCCGACAGATGCCGCATGGCCTGCAGTAACATCATCTTCATCTATCAGGAGAATCGGGTTCGCGTCACCCCTTGCGCGTTCACTCAGCATAAGCACCCTTGATTCCTGCTGTGCATCGCTGCGTGTTGCGCCGTGTTTAATGTACCCTATACCATTGAAGATGCTAGTTGCACTATCTTTCATTACACCATGCTTCAATATATGGCCTTCTGAATCTTTGCCGTAATGGATGATCTGCGAAGTGAAGTTGAGCACCTGTTCTCCGCGGCCAACAACAACAGTCTTCAAATCTGATTTTGAGTTGTCGCCCATCAGATATGTTGTGTTGTCTATGATTGCACTGGAGTCATTCATCTGGCCCAATGCCCAATCTATAAGTGCATCCCTACCGACTATACCACGTCGGTTGTTGTAGCCTGTAAATCCTTCAGTCAGGAAATCGACTGCACCATATGTGACTTTCGCATTATCTTTTGCAATGACTTCAGAAATGATATTGAACTGTTCTTTAGAGTGTTCGACTGTAGACAAATAGTTTTCCACATAAGTCAATTCGGAACCTTCGTCAGCTACAATCAATACATGGTTGAAGAACGATGCTTCTTCATCATCATGAAGGACTACCATCTGTACAGGGTCTTTCACCTGCACATTTTTGGGGATGTATACAAACAATCCGCCATTCAGCATTGCTGCATGGTAAGCTGCGAGTTTATGCTCATCTATCTTAACGCCTTCAGTCATGAAGTATTTTTCAACCAATTCCCTGTGGTTCTCGCTCGCTTCAATTATATTTTCTATAATCACGCCCTGGTCGAGGAGTTCATCAGAAACCTGAAGGAAGGCAGGCGTATTATTGTGCTGAACATAGATGTTTTTAGTATGCTCCTGGTCAAGAAGATTTTTGACCGCTTCAGGCAATTCTTCAAGCGAACTGTAGACATCGCTGTCCACTACGGGCTTGGAGTTCGTGAAGAAGTCCCATCTATTGATTTTGGTCTTATCCGGTTTTGGCATTTCAAGCGCTTCAATTTTATCGAGTGCTTCTTTCTTCTTGCTGATCAGCAGTTCAGACTCACCGCGTTCCTTTGCACGTGAAAGAACTTCATCAGCATTGATAACATATTCATTCAAATCAGTAGCCATGGTCATCCTCCTGTCTTATTCTGCGTCTGCAGCAATTGTTTCATCTTCGATGCCGAGTTCTTCCTTAATCCAGTCGTAACCCTCTTCTTCTAGGCGTTTAGACAACTCTGCGCCGCCTGACTTGACGACACGGCCCTGCATCATTACGTGGACATGGTCGGGCTCGATATAGTTCAACAGACGTTGGTAGTGGGTGATGATCAGCGCACCGAAGTTCTCTCCGCGCATTTCATTGATTCCTTTGGATACAACTTTCAACGCATCGATATCAAGGCCAGAGTCGATTTCATCCAGTATGCCGAATTTCGGTTGGAGCATCATAAGCTGGAGGATTTCGTTGCGTTTTTTCTCACCACCGGAGAAACCTTCGTTAAGGTAGCGTGTGGACATATCCAGATCCATCTCTAGGTGGTTCATGTTCTTGTCCAATTTTTTGATGAACTGCATCAAATTAATCTCATCGCCCTCTTCACGCTGTGCATTGATAGCAGAACGCAGGAAATCAGAGTTGGTTACACCGGAAATCTCTGATGGATATTGCATGCCGAGGAACAGGCCTGCTTGGGCACGTTCGTCCACTTCCATCTCAAGTACGTTTTCACCATCGAGAAGCACCTCGCCTTGAGTCACTTCATACCTTGGGTGACCCATGATCGCCTGGGCAAGCGTGGATTTACCTGTACCGTTTGGCCCCATTACAGCGTGGATTTCACCTTGCTTCAATACGAGATCCACACCTTTGAGAATTTCCTTACCTTCGATTTCAACATGCAGGTCCTTGATTTCTAGAACAGATGCCATTTATATTACCCTCCAACAGATTATTTTATAATTTATTTCTCCTTACTAGTTTATAATAATTCCAATTAATAGTCAAAGACTAGCAAGGGTTTTCCAACACTCCTACATTATAACGTAAACTCCCCCGACTTTAAACCTTTGCACCCTCCCAAACATGTATATGGACAAAAATAGACCCCACGACCGATGCGGGTCGTGGGGGATAAGCAGAATGACTTCTATTTTATGATGTCCAAGGTGAATGGCGGCTTGTAGATTTCCCCTTCATTTGCTTTAATGGCTCCGATTACGATGAATACGTAGAATGCGATGGTCAAAATAGGTCCTAGGATCAGACCAATCAGTATGAATGACGTCAACCAGGCTACAAACATATAGATCGTGTATGAAAGACCGAAGTTGGCCACCACCCTCAATGCCTCTCCCGTCGCCTTATCCTCATCCTTCTTCAACACCCATAGGATGATTGGGCCGATTACTGCAGTAAAAGCCGCAACTAGAAATGAAACCATGACGATGGATTTGTCGAACACTCCCTTTTCTTCGCTGTTCATTTTTACCCCTCCTGTAGACCGTATTTTATTCAGTATACTTTTACCCTTATTCTTAATATATGTAACATCATATGCTTTATACATGTTTCTGCTTCAAAAAAAGTGCTCCATTGAAAATGAGCGGGGCATTTTCTCAATTAAAGAAGCGACAGCCTATGCTGTCGCTACTGTGGCTACTCTGCCGGGATGACTGCTCCTTCATAGTTGTCTTCGATAAATTGTTTGATTTCCTCCCCTTGCAGCACTTCAATCAATTTCTTTATATCATCGCGTCCTGCATCTCCTGAACGTACTGCCACCAAATTCGCATATGGAGAATCGCCCTCTTCAATGGCGATTGAATCATCCACTGGATTCAAGCCTCCGTCAAGCGCAAAATTGGAATTGATGATTACTGCAGGCGCTTCATTATTATTGTACATTTCAACCAACAGTTCTGGTGCTGTCTGATTGTTGAATTCGAAATTCTTTTCATTTTTGGTGATGTCATCAAATGTTGCATCTTCAATATCGATGCCTTCTTCGATTTCGATCAGTCCTGTGTCTACAAAGAATGACAGGAAACGCCCCTCTTCAGCCGGGTTGTTGGAAACGAGGATGGTTGCGCCCTCTGGCAAGTCTTCTAGGGCATCATAGTCTTTCGAATAGACGGCCATAGGTTCTATATGAATGTTCCCTGCACTTTCTAGATCATAATCATGGGAGTCCTTTTCCGTTTTAAGATACGGTGTGTGCTGAAAGTAGTTTGCATCGACTTCCTCATCCGCTAAAAGACGGTTTGGGGTAGTGTAGTCATTGACGATTGAAATATCAAGTTCGATCCCTTCTGATTCAAGCAGACTGGCTGCCTTTTCAAGGATTTCGGCGTGTGGGGCGGGAGAAGCAGCTATCGAGAGTTTTCCGCCAGCCTCTTCAGTTTCTTCTTTTTCACTTGTTTCAGCATTCTCTGCACTTTCCTCGCTGTCATCTGAAACGGCATCTTTGGAACCACCGCATGCTGTCAGGAGAACTGCAAATGCCAGCAGGCTAAAAAACAATAGATATTTTTTCATGATTAATTCCTACTTTCCAAATGTATTTATAATGATGGCTATCTTTTATCCACAGTTTTGGCGGTGAAATCCCCAATGAACTGGATGATAAAAACGATCGCCAATATTATTATCGTTGCGACCAGAGTGACATCACTCTGGCTTCTAGTGAAACCGACCATGTAGGCAAGGTTGCCCAGCCCGCCGGCTCCGATGACTCCTGCAATGGCAGTGGAACCGACCAGCATGATCGCTGTGACTGTGATTCCTGATATCAAAGCCGGCAGAGATTCCGGCAGGAGCACTTTCCTGATGATTGTCCAAGTGCTTGCCCCCATGGACTCCGCTGCTTCAATTACACCTTTGTCAATCTCTTTCAGCGCTATTTCCACAAGCCTTGCATAGAAGGGGGACGCTCCAATGATCAACGCCGGCAGGGCACCTTGGGAGCCCATGATGGTACCCATCAACACTTTAGTGAATGGTATCAGCAATATGATTAATATTATGAACGGTATAGCCCTGAACAAATTGACGAGGAAAGCCGTTACGCCATAAATTGGTGCACTTGCTGCATGCTCTTTCTTGGATGACAAGAATAGGATGATGCCTAGGATCAGGCCGAAGACAAAGGTGAACGCGGTTGAAACTATCGTCATATAGAGAGTTTCCTGTGTAGCCGTCCACACATTCCCCCATCTGACATTCTCAAAAGAAATCATTTCCTGGAATGCTGTCACAAAATCCGTCATTGTTGCTCCACCTCCACTGTTACATCGTGCTCAGCAAGCTCCTCACCAAGAAATCCCAACTTCTCTTCATCTACTTCTATGGCAACGTAGAGGTGACCGTAGGATTCGTTATTGGTCCGTTTGATGTTGCCAGATAATATATTCAAGTCCAAGTTGTATTTTTTGATGACTTGGGAAACGATAGGCGCCTTGGACTGGGACCCGACAAATCCAAGCTTCAAAATCTTGGAAGCTGGGAACATCTCTTTTACCTCTTCAAAAGACAGTGCTGATTCTTCGTCATTGATATCGTCTTTAACAAATCGTTTCGTCACGCTATGTTCAGGGTTCTGGAATAATTTTATAATCGGGCCTGTTTCAACTACCTTACCGTTTTCCATGACAGCACCTCTATCACAGATTTTACGGATCACATGCATTTCATGGGTAATCAGAACAATAGTCAAGTCCATTTCATCCCGAATTCTGACCAGCAGCTCAAGCACCTCATCTGTCGTTTCCGGATCGAGCGCGCTTGTCGCCTCATCACACAGCAGCACTTCCGGACGGTTAGATAATGCACGGGCAATCCCCACCCGTTGCTTCTGGCCCCCAGACAACTGGCTCGGATGATTGTCTTCACGTCCTGTCAGTCCGACCAAAGCAATCAGTTCGGCGACTCTCTTCTCACGCTCCTTTTTTGGCACACCGGCAATTTCAAGCGGAAAACTGATGTTCTCGGCGACCGTCCTCGACCAGAGAAGATTGAAATGCTGAAAAATCATAGAAACTTTCTGACGTTTTCTCCGAAGTGCAGGGCGTGTCATCGAGGTGAGGGCATCTCCACTGATCACCACATCGCCTGAAGTTGGCTGCTCCAGGCCGTTGAGCAGCCGGATCAGTGTGGACTTCCCAGCCCCAGAGTAGCCTATCACCCCAAATATCTCGCCCTGACGGACATGCAGATCTACCCCATCCACTGCTTTTATATCTGCGGCTTTAGTCTTAAATGTCTTGGTCGCTTTTTTTATGTCTATCATCATGCTCCACTCCTGCCTATAAAAATAAGAAAGCCTACTCAAAAAATGAGTAGGCTTCTGGTATGATCCGCAGCCTCTCATCTTCGATCCTAAGATCTAGTGAATTAGCACCTTGTCATAATGACGGTTGCCGTGGCTTCATAGGGCACTTCCCTCCACCACTCTTGATAAGAGTCTTGTTATTCGATTGTTAACCATAATAGCACCAGTCGGTCTAGACGTCAACAAAAAATTCTTCTAATTTTTCAGTTAAATGGGGGACGGATTGAAATGCATAGATTTCTTCCTTCAACTCCCCATTTTTAAAAAGGAGAAGTGCTGGTGCAGAGCGGATCTGATATCTTTCAATCAATTCTTTTTCATAATTCAGATCCACTGCTGTATAGGAAAAACTTTTCATCTCCGCTACTACGTCCAGCATCTTTTCAGCAATCCTGCAATTGGCGCAAATTGGCGCGTAGCAGTAAAGGATGAAAGTGTCTTCAGCTTGAATATGACTGATTATATCGATTTTTTCGGAGGATTTCTTCATTTTCGAACTTACCTTTCATGAGCAGTCTTTCATCGACGTAAAATCCATGATGGGCGAGCAGCATCGCCAGATAATCGAGCGGACACCGGCTCACTTCACCATAATTCGAATCTATATAAACGTGCGTGCCCTCGCTAATATGCCTTTTGAACCACTGCCTGATCTTTCTTCCTTCGTTGTCTGAATCGGTCAGTATATAGACATCAGAGCCATTCGATTCTTCCAGAATGTCATCCAATTTGGAGATTCCCATGGTACCATGCGTACATATTATATGTACAGGTTCCACAAGTACTTCCTTGATGCGGTGCTTATCTGTTTTTCCCTCTACAATGAGTATTTTATCAGAAACATGCACAGCCATCACCTCTGGTTCATGATAGGTTTTAAAAAAACTCTGGACATTGTCCAGAGTTCAAGTGTTCTATGCGTCCACCATTTCATCATAAGCATCCGCATCCATCAGCTTATCGACCTGTGAATCGTCGGAAAGTTCGACAACAAGCATCCAGGCCTCTTCATAAGGAGATTCATTGACGAGTTCAGGGCTATCTTCCAGCTCTTCATTTATTTTTACTACTGTACCACTTACCGGTGCATATAATTCAGATACAGTCTTAACTGATTCTACGCTACCGAATGATTCCCCAACTGTAATATCGTCACCCTCAGCAGGAAGCTCGACGAATACGATGTCCCCGAGTTCTGATTGTGCAAACTCAGTGATGCCGAGTGTTACTTTGCCCTCTTCCACCTTGACCCATTCGTGGTCTTCTGAATACTTGAATTCTTTTGGTGATGCCACAATAAAAACCTCCTTTTTCTTATACATATATATATTCTCACATACTTTGCCATTTAAGCAAGGTTAATCATCCATGTCAAAAGTTCTCCTATACTCTGCCTCTTTAAAACCAAGCAGGATGGTTTCTTCACGATAGAGTAATGGTCGTTTTATGAGCAGCCCGTCCGCCTCCAGCAAGCTAAGCTTCTCATCGTCGGATAAAGTATCAAGGCGCGTCTTAAGATTCAACTCCTTGAATTTTTTCCCACGTGAATTAAAGAATTCGTTCAAACTTTTACCGGATTTCTCAGCCATCTCCGATATTTTTTCTCCAGATGGTGGATTTTTCACGAGATTGATGTCCTCAAAAGGGATATCATTCTCTTTCAAGAAGTTTTTGGCCTTACGGCAAGTCGTACATTTTGGATATCCATACAATATAGTCATCAATTTCCTCCAATAGTTCAATTATAAGATATTTCATTCAAATTTTCCATGGATGTTGGGGTCTGGCATAATTTCATATTATAAAAAAAGATGGTAGACTGAAACATATCGATATATAAAGGAGTATGATTATGAAGCCGATTACTGCATACGATGATTACAGCCAAAAAATTCAAGGTGATGATAAGATCATCATCAAGTTTTTCGCGGACTGGTGTCCGGACTGCACGCGTATGAATATGTTCATCGACCCTATCTTGGAAGAATACAATCACATTGATTGGTATGAGCTGAATCGGGATGATGTGCCTGAAGCTGCAGATGAAAATGATGTCATGGGGATTCCGAGCCTGCTCGTTTTTCAAAATGGCAAGAAGCTCGCCCACCTGCATTCTGCAGATGCCAAGTCGCCTGAATCCGTCCAGGAATTCCTGAAATCAAATATATAATCAAGTAAAGTGCCCTTCCGAGGCACTTTTTTTATTTACCTTCCTCAAACAACCTAAGGTTTTCCTTCAGATCCTCTGCATGAATCTGGCCAGGTGCAGCTTTGTGAAGTATGTAACCGTAGGTCAGGCATGAACCGAAAACTCCGCCGGCCACCCTAGTAATCTTTCCGAGTTCCCCCATGGCGATGCCGACCACCCTGCAATCAAACTGTTGACGGGCATCATGGACTGCACTCAATATGCTGAGGACGTCACGTCCCCCGCCCGGTTGGTAGGCCAGTTTTAAAATGTCTCCTCCGCTTTCGAGCATATCCCGATATGTTGCCATCATTTCGTCAAAGTGGGGAGTGTCCTGAAAGTCATGCTGACTGAGGATGATGCCTATCCCCTTGGATTTTGCACGTGCGACGAGGTTATCGATGATGTCTTCGTACATGAAAAATTCAATATCCACCATATCGATGTTGCAGCGTTCCATCACATCAGCAAGCAGTGATTCATATTCAGCTGCCGTCTTTTGTCCTTTCCCACCTTCTTTCAATGTCCTATAAGTATAAATGATCGGATACCCAGCCATATGACTCGTGATATATTCAACCATCCCTACATGGTCTTCACGGCTCAACGCATCAAATGCATCGCTTCTGATTTCAAGGATATCGAATGCACTGGTATTTCTCCTCGCCGCTTCCATTTCTTCATCAATCATTTTCTTTGAATTACCCGAGAAGGATACAACCACCTTCGGCATTCCTGCTCCGATATCTACACCTTTAATATTCATAGTAATCCCCCACGTATCTTCATTTACTTTATACATTAAATAAAATGGATAAAAATTTCAATTGTATATCCATTTTATTTTTTATTTGTTTGCATCCACACCATAATGGGCACAGTCATAATGAGGTGATATCATGTTGAAAACAAAAAGAGTCTATGATGACCCTTCATCCCAGGACGGAAAACGTATCCTCGTCGATGGGGTATGGCCAAGGGGCATCAAAAAGGAAGATCTCGGCCATGATGAATGGTACAAATCACTCGCTCCTTCAAATGATCTCAGAAAATGGTTCAATCACGATCCGGACAAATGGGAAACGTTCAAGAAAGACTATTTCAAAGAGCTCAAAGAGAACAAAGAGCTCCTCGAAACACTCCAGAAAGAAAGCGATGGCCATAATGTCACACTGCTATACAGTGCAAAAGACACCCAGTACAATCAGGCTGAAGCCATTAAGGAATACGTGGAAAATATGCGATAGGCCCTTTACTGAAGGGTCTATCCTTTTTTATTCAGATTACCAGTAACATATGATGAAATGAACTCCCGATCATCATGCGCCACCATCCCGCCCCGGTAGTTCTGGGGCTCGTTGATGCCTGTCAATAGAATCAGGGTATCTTCATCTGCGTGTTCAATCGCCTGTACAATACCTTCCTGCCTCGAGAATGCAGTGATTATGTTCATATTATTATAACTCTCCGGCAAATGCTTTCTCATCATCTGGACAATCATTTCCTCATCTTCGTAGCCGACTTGTTCTGCTGCCAGGATAAGGTACGGGATATCCTCAGGCAGCATTTCCATGGTCATTTTGATCTTATCCTGTCCCCTTAATCCGATGCCCGTCACCATGACCATCAGATTCTTACCTTTTGCCCGGGCGTATTTTAACGCATTTAATATCGCCTCATTGATGGCAACGGGTGTATGGGCAAAATCCAGTACAAAGTCATAAGATCCTTCCGAAAACAGCTCAAACCGGTGAACCGGTGCCTGGATACCTCTTGAAGCTTCTGTAACAGCAGCGGCAGAAAAACCTGTTTCCACAAGTCCGAAGACTGCAGTAGCTAAATTGATGTAATTATGCTCCCCGATGAATCCCGGTGATACCATATAGCTCGATCCACCGATGCTTAGATTGACGTGATCGAGCTCTGTCTGATAATGATAATAGGTTCCTGGACTCTTGGAAAAGTGTCTTCCTTGACCAGTCAATGCAGCGTACTCCGGTACATCGGCATTTGCAATGACACGTGTACTCCGCTCAGCCAATTTCAACTTCGCTGACAAATATGCCTCTACAGTTCCGTGATACTCGATATGCTCCGGACTGAAATTATTGAATATGGCCATATCATTCCAGATAAAATCAGTACGCTGCTGATCCAGGGCGATTGACGTCGCCTCATAGACAATGTAGTCATAGTCACGGTCGGCAAAATGCTTGATGATCTCAGCAAATTCCAGATGCATTGGTGTAGTTGGAGTAGTATGTCGAAACGGCACTTTCTGATAGGAATCGTCAAATATTCCAAGGGTGCCTACAGTTGCCGTTCTACACCCGAGGTTGGACAGCAGCCTGCCGATGAAATGACTGACCGTCGTCTTGCCGTTCGTACCAGTGACTGCTATATATTTGAGTTTTTTTATAGACTCACCATAAAAAAATTCTGCCATCTTATTCGCGGCTTTCATGAAATCCTCGACATATACTACAGGCACATCCCTGTCGTCAAAACGGCCGACCTCAAAATCTGTGATGATGAAAGCAGGGGTATTGGCTGAAGCAGCATCAAAATAATACGCTGAGGTTGCAGAGTTTTTGAGCATGAACACATGACCCGGTTCAATATCCTGGTACATTGATGTGATCCCTGACACCGACTTCTCCATACTATCCTGCATATTTATACTTTTTAACAATTGTTCTCCTAAAGCATCCACTATTTCATTTATCTTCATCTAAGACCCCTTTGTCCCTTCTATTCACTCATTTTACAACAATACCCCATTTCGTATTGGCAATAAACAGAATTTACTCAATTGAAAGCTGGAAACAGCATTGTGGAATCAAGCAGATATTTCTGTTGATAAAGAATCGCTAATGATTTCAGGTAGTCCAGCATTTCTTCTTCGGTAAGATTACCTGCCTTAAATTCCTTTTTCATGTTTGCATAGCGGTCTCGCTCTGCAACTATACACTCCTTTTTGAAGTATCCCCAAATGTGGTCGAATGCATTCATCATTGACCCTTTGGTCGGGGGAACGGCTACTGCGTCTTCTATCAAGCCCCTCACTTCTGTAATTCCGGCACCTCTCTTTAGTGCTTCCCTTAAACGATTATAATGCTGTTGGCTATGATACATGACCCGATATTTTTCACGGGCCCACAGCCGCTCGGTTTCTCTCCTTTCCTTCATAACGCATCCCTCTCCCTGTATTTTGAGAAAATAAAAGCCTGCAACATATAGTTGACAGGCTTTCAGATGGCTTTTTAAGCCTTCGTTCTACAGCATGGATTATTTGATGATCAAAACTGGCGTGTTTACGCGTTTGGCTATCTTATGGGTGACGTGGCCGAGGACGTGTTTTATATCGCGTTTAGAGCGCTTGTTGCTCATGACTACAACTTCATAATCATTTTCATTTATTTCCTCGAGCAGTTCATGAATAATCCTTCCTGCCTTGAATGTTGTAGTATAGTTCAAACCGAGCTCATCCAACTTCTCCAAAAAAGGCTTCAATTCCTTGATTTTATCTTCGGTGATGTCGTCAAAGTGTTTGCCATGATACTTCACGCTATCTGCCATTTCGCTTTCGGGGATTACATTTAATATTGTGATTTTGGCATCCTCACTGTTGCCCGTGAGTTTCGACAGTTGTTCAGGGACGTTAGTGAACGAGTTTCCAAAATCATATGGAAGCAGGATTTTTTTATACATGTCCATCCACCTTTCTAATCTGAGTCAAACATGACTTCTTTATTATAATTTAACAGTTTTCATCAGATTAATCCAAGCATCACTCGTCTTTATATGAATTTTTTAAATATGTAACAGCCATTTCTGACTAGGATATCCATCATTTAAGAAGAAGTGCATCTGATTGATTAAAAAAATGCTTCTACCTCGTCATGGGTAGAAGCATTTCTTTAGTACATTCCCAAATATGGAGACGGCGGGAGTCGAACCCGCGTCCAGGGACCTCGGCACAACTCTTTCTACGTGTGTAGTCCATTTTTTAATTTCGCATGGCTGTTGGTAATGGACGTACCACAGATCCATGCTAGCCTGATTAATCTCTTCACCGGGTTCTCCAGGCGGAAGAACCAGATGCGTATCCTGTTAAGGTTGAATCATCCAATCAAGACGCACAGGAAACGTCATGGGATGATGCAGTGTGCTCTTAGGCAGCTACTGCGAAATTGTCTTGTTTGCCAGTTATTATAAACTGTGTATCGTTGATGACGGAGCCGAAACCTCCGACACGCTTAAGTTGCTCAAACAGCCCCTGTCGAATCCGGAACGTCCCCGGATTTTAACAGCTCGCCTTCATCAGACGTATACTATATAATACCAGATTCCATACGTTTTTTCAAGAATATCACTTCATGCGATCCTTCAGGGCACGATCTACATCGCGCTTCATCTGTTTACGTTTAAGGTCTTCCCTTTTATCATATTTCTTCTTGCCGCGTCCCACTCCGAGCAGCACCTTACAGAAACCATGCTTGATATACAGTTTCAGTGGAATCAAAGAGTAGCCTGTCTCCTGGAGTTGTCCGGCAAGCTTATCTATCTCCTTTCGTTTGAGCAGCAGCTTGCGCGAGCGGAGTGGGTCATGATTATGCCGGTTCCCTTCTTCATAGGGGGCAATGTGCATGTTATAGACATACATCTCCCCCTTGTATACACGGGCATAGGCATCCTTCAAGTTCGCTGAACCGCGTCGGATGGATTTGATTTCTGTACCCCTGAGCTCTATACCCGCCTCGAGCGTATCTTCTATATGATAGTCATGGCTGGCCTTCCTATTTTGGGCTAATGGTTTATCATGTGTTTTCTTCATGGCTATTTCTTCTTCCTCTTACTGTTTTTTGCGCCTTTATAGAATGGTTTTTTATTGGTCTTACCCTTATCAAAGTGCTTCTTGCCATCTTTATCCTTACCTTTTTTCCCATTTTGTCGACGGTTGCCGGATTCAGATTTCGCTTTAATTTCAACCGGTCTGCCCCTTCTCTCGCGCGGTTGGCGAGCTGGCATTCCAACTATCTTAAAATCAATGAGACGCTCATGAAGATTGACATCCAGCACTTCCACTTCAACGGGATCCCCGATGCGGTATACTGTGCCGGTACGGTCACCGATAAGCGCCATATGGCGTTCTTGGAATTGATAGTGGTCATCCGTCATATGGGAGACGTGGACAAGCCCTTCGATTGTATTTGGAAGTTCAACGAACATGCCGAAATTCATGACGCCTGAAATGACGCCTTCGAAAGTCTCCCCGACATGCTGCACCATATACTCTGCTTTTTTAAGGTCGTCCGTATCTCGCTCTGCTTCCTGTGCCCGGCGTTCCCTGTTTGAAGTATGCTCAGCGATATCAGGAAGCTCTGACTCCATCCGCTTTTGGGTCTTCTGATCCGTCTTACCCTCAATTAGATATTTGCGGATCAGCCGGTGCACAACAAGATCCGGGTAACGTCTGATCGGTGATGTGAAGTGGGTATAGAAATCAGCCGCCAGACCGAAGTGACCCAAGTTATCTTCCGCATAGCGAGCCTGTTGCATCGAGCGGAGCATCAATGTACTGATCACCATTTCTTCAGGTCGTCCTTCGACTTCCTCAACTATCTCCTGCATGGCACGCGGATGGATTTCATTACCTTTACCTTTAACTACAATACCGAAATTCGTGATAAATTCGAAGAACTGGCGCAGTTTCTCTTCTTTTGGATCTTCATGTACCCTGTATAGGAAAGGCACTTCCATCCAATGGAAGTGTTCAGCTACAGTTTCATTGGCAACAAGCATGAACTCTTCAATCATGCGCTCGCCTACTGAACGTGTACGGAGGACAACATCGGACGGCGTACCGTCTGCTGCAACGAGCACTTGTGCTTCATTGAAATCAAAGTCGATGGCGCCACGCTTGTCACGTCGTCCACGCAATATCGAGGCAAGCTCGCGTGCTTTCTTGATCATTGGATAGACGTCAGGAAATTCTGCAATGAGCGCCTGGTCTTCATCATCAAGCATCCGGTTGACTGCATCGTATGTCATACGTCTATCGGAATGAATGACACTCTGGAAAATATCATGGTCCACCACTTTACCACCAGCATCAATCTCCATCCTGCAGCTCATTGTAAGACGGTCTGCACCAGGATTCAGGGAACAGATGCCATTGGACAGACGATGTGGAATCATCGGTATGACCCGATCTACGAGATAGACGCTTGTGCCGCGTTCATAGGCTTCTTTGCCCATCGCCGACGCCTCATCGACATAGTAGCTGACGTCAGCAATGCTGACTGTCAGTTCGTGGTTGCCATTATCCAATTTTTTGACGGCAATTGCGTCATCCAGGTCCTTTGCGTCCGCACCATCTATGGTGATCGTAAATTCATCACGCAAGTCCCGACGACCATCCAACTCATCCTGACTGATGGTATCCGGTGTCGCCTCCGCCTCTTTCATCACTTCTTCAGGGAATTCTATTTCAATTCCATGCTGATAGATTATGGAGAGGATATCGACGCCAGGGTCGTTCTTGTGTCCCAATATTTGAATGACATGCCCTTCTGGCTTGTCCTCACCTTCCCGGTACTTAGTCAGTTCAACAAGAACTTTATGGCCGTCTATGGCACCTAGGTTATGATTTTTTGGGATGAAGACGTCGTCTATCATCTTTTGGGAATCCGGTTCGACGAAACCGAAGTTTTTGCTCGCATGATACTCCCCGACGACTCGAGTTGTACCCCGGGTCAGAATAGTGGTGACCTGACCTTCTTGGTTATCACCTTTTGAATGTTTCTGCACTTCCACCAGCACTGTATCTCCGTCAAGGGCACCATTGATTGAAGTTGGCGGGATGAAAATGTCCTCCATATCCCCTTCTTCAGGACGCAGGAAACCAAACCCACGTTTGTGCATGGAGAGCTTGCCCTTGAGCATGTCGGTTTCACTCATCTTGATATATTTATCTTTTTTCGTCCTGTGAATTTCACCTTCTTCTTCAAGCGCCACAACGGCTTTCACCATTTCCTTGAAGTCGTCTGAGTCATGAGCCGAAAGTTCCTGTTTGAACTCCTCCATCGTCATTGGACGATAATCGTCAGCCTCAATAACATTTAAAATGCGTTCTCGATAGTTACCCATTACTTATCCCCCTATTACTCATTCCAATCCAACTGATCCATGAATGCATGCATATCCTCAAACAGTTGCTGTTTCTCTTTATCGATTGTCAATACATGTCCTGATTCTGGATACCATTCCAGTTTCTTTTCATCATTTTCAACCGAAGTTTCATTAAAGATGATGTTTGCCGAGTCCGGATTGATCATCTCATCCTGTTCCGACTGAGCCACAAATAAAGGTGCATATACATCCGGGAGATGATCACGGACCGCCTGGATCACATCCCGCACCTCGTCCAGCATGCCGGTCGGCCGGAACACCTCCATCTCACCATCTATTTCTTCCTGTGTCTTACCTTCCATCTTCTTGAAGCCTCGTGCATATTCCAAAACGCCCTCATACATTGTTTCACGGTCCTTGAGGTACATCGGACTGCATATGGTGGCGATGCCTACTACATCCCGCACAGTCGCCAATTTCAGCGCATAGACTCCGCCAAGGGATAGCCCTGCTACGAAAATCTTATCGTAGCCTTTAGAGATAAGGAAATCGTAGGCTTCAGTCACTTGCCTCCACCAGATGTGTGGACTTGATTCCAACAGATTTTCAGGAGGCTCCGCATGGCCTTCGTAATGCGGAGCGTAGGAAGTTATGCCGTGTTTTTGGAGATAGCGTCCAAGTTGCCTGACATCTGATGAGTTGCCTGTGAAGCCATGCAGCAACAGGACTGCTTTTTCGCCTTCCTCAAAAAAGAATGGTTCTGGTAATTGTATCTTCATTATTTATACCCTACTTTCTGCACATTAATTTCATTGTACGACAATTTAGGAGCATAGAAAAATAAAAAGAAACCCCCTATCAACAATAGGAGGCCATTATTTCTAATTTAGATATGTGAGCAGCAGCATGATCAGGAAGAACAGTAACGAAAGTATGACTGTTGTCCTATGCAGTACAAGATCCATGCCCCGCGCTTTTTGTTTACCGAATAATTGCTCAGCACCGCCACCGATTGCACCTGAGAGGCCGGCGCTTTTCCCTGACTGTAGCAATACCACTGCAATTAAAGATATACAAACGACAATCAACAATATGACGAGCAGTGTTTGCATGTGGTAATCCCTCCGAATATTAGTAACACAAGCATTTTATCAGATTAAAGAGGGAATTGCAAATGCCATACTAGCTAAAAAGCCTCCCTTAGGTCAAGGGAGGCTTGTGGATTATTTTAGATCCAGATTGTAGAAGGATGCAAGCCCTTCATATTTTGCCGTTTCAAACAGCTCATCTTCAATTCTGAGCAGCTGATTGTATTTGGCGACACGGTCTGTACGTGATGGCGCACCGGTTTTGATTTGTCCTGCATTAACAGCTACCGCAATATCTGCAATCGTAGTATCTTCCGTTTCTCCGGAACGGTGGGAGATGACTGCTGTGTAGCCTGCGCGCTTCGCCATTTCGATTGCTTCGAACGTCTCAGTTAAAGTACCGATCTGGTTGACTTTGATGAGGATGGAGTTTCCGACACCTTCTTCAATTGCACGTGCCAGCTTCTCAGTATTGGTGACGAAAAGATCATCTCCGACCAATTGTACTTTTGAACCGAGTTTTTCAGTAAGGAGTCTAGTACCTTCCCAATCATTCTCATCCAACCCATCTTCGATGGATATTATTGGGTATTTTTCAATCATCTCAGCATACCAATTGACCATATCTTCAGAAGTATAGGATTTGCCTTCTCCTTTTAGTTCATATTTACCTGTTGAGGCGTCGTAGAATTCACTTGAAGCTGCATCCATCGCTAAGCGGATTTCTTCACCTGGCTTATAACCTGCTTTTTCAACCGCTTCAATGATGGTCGACAAAGCCTCTTCATTGGAACCGAGGTTCGGTGCAAAGCCGCCTTCGTCTCCTACACCAGTATTATAGCCTTTTTCACTGAGTACTTTTTTAAGGTTATGGAATATTTCCGTGCCCATGCGTAGTCCTTCCTTGAATGTTTCAGCACCCACAGGCATAATCATGAATTCTTGGATATCCACGTTATTATCTGCGTGCTCGCCTCCATTGATGATATTCATCATTGGCACTGGAAGTTGGACTGCGCTGAATCCGCCTAAATATTTGTAGAGTGGCTGTCCCATAAAGTCAGCAGCTGCTTTTGCTACGGCCATAGAAACGCCTAGAATAGCGTTTGCACCCAATTTACCTTTATTGGTAGTGCCATCAAGGGCAATCATCATTCTGTCGATTGACACTTGTTCAAGGACGCTGAAATCACCCTCTACAAGCTCAGGCCCGATAATTTCATTAACATTTTCAACTGCTTTTTCGACACCTTTGCCAAGGAAACGCGTGTCATCTGCATCCCTCAACTCAACTGCTTCATGCTCTCCTGTTGAAGCACCGGAAGGTACAAGCGCACGGCCAAAGGCACCGCTGTCCGTCAACACTTCGACCTCAACTGTTGGATTCCCTCTTGAATCAAGCATTTCACGTGCATACACATCTATAATTAATGGCATAACGATATCTCCTTTTTAATTGATTTCTTTTTTTATCATTTTCAATCTTACCAGCACAACTTACTCCAAAAGGCTTTTGCCTGTCATTTCTTCCGGCTGTTCCAATCCCATTAATTCAAGTAGGGTCGGCGCCAAGTCAGCCAATCGTCCACTTCTAACCGCAGCATCTTCTTTAGTTACGATTATAGGAACCGGGTTTGTAGTATGGGCAGTCATCGGCTCCCCGTCCAAAGTGATTACTTCGTCCGAGTTGCCGTGATCGGCGGTTATGATGGCTGTACCGCCTTGCGCGATGATTTCATCTACAATAGGTCCTAGACATTCATCCACTGCTTCTATTGCCTTGACCGTCGGCTCCATTTTACCGCTATGACCCACCATGTCAGGATTTGCAAAGTTCATGAGTATAAGGTCAAGGTCTTCTTTTTCGAGTTCTTCAAGGCAACGTTCCTTCACTTCATACGCACTCATTTCAGGTTGGAGATCATAAGTTGCCACTTTAGGAGAATCTACAAGGACTCTGCGTTCTCCTTCAAACTCATCATGCTGTCCACCGCTCATGAAGTACGTTACATGAGGATATTTTTCTGTCTCTGCAATCCTCAGCTGCTTCTTGCCTGCTTTAGACACCACTTCGCCTATCGTGTTGATGATATCTTCTTTTTCAAAGACTACATCTGCATCGACTTGGTCACTGTATTTAGTGAAAGTGACGAATTTCAAATCTTTGATTCTCTTTTCGATATCAAAGCCTATGAATTCCTCATTTGTATATATTTCAGACAACTGGGCTGCGCGATCCGGACGGAAGTTAAAGAAAACGATCGCATCTCCGTCGACCACTCCTTTATCATAGCCTTCTTCTGTCTCGGCAATGATGAATGGTTTGATGAATTCATCGTATTCTTCCTTAGCATAGCTTGCCTGGATTCCTTCTTCGGCTGAAGCAAAACGTGGGGCTTCTCCGTACGTGATGGCATTGTATGCCATTTCTTCACGGTCCCACCGCTTATCCCGGTCCATGGCATAGTACCTGCCACTTACCGTCGCAAATTCTCCAATACCGATCTCCTTAAAACGCTTCTCCGACTCCTGCACATATTCGATTGCCGAATTTTGCACGACGTCGCGTCCATCCAGAAATGCATGTACATATACTTTTTCGACGCCTTTTTTCTTTGCGATTTCAAGTATTGCGAAGAGGTGTTCATAATGCGAGTGTACCCCGCCATCACTAAGCAGACCCATGATATGAAGGGTACTGTCATTAGAGTTTACGTGGTCCATCGTGTCCAGCAGTACCTCATTCTCATAAAAATCCCCGTCTTCAATGGACTTATTGATTCTTGTAAGACTTTGATAGACCACTCGCCCCGCGCCGATATTCAGATGACCGACTTCAGAGTTGCCCATCTGTCCTTCAGGCAGACCTACGTCAAGACCGCAGGCGCTGAGTGCATTATTCGGGTACTTCTCAAAAAAGCGGTCATAGTTCGGCTTATGGGCCGCTTTGACAGCATTACCTTTCACTTCGTCCCTGTTGGCAAAGCCATCAAGTATGATGAGAGCAACTGGTTTAGTCATTTTTAGCACCTTCCAATAGTTGCACAAAAGATTCAGGTTTGAGTGACGCGCCGCCTACAAGAGCGCCATCAATATGCTCCTGTGCCATATACTCTTTTATGTTTTCTGGTTTTACTGAGCCACCGTACTGGATACGGATTGCCTCTGCAGTTTCTTCATCATAAAGTGATGCCATTGTCTGGCGGATTACACCGCACATCTCATTTGCATCGTCGCTTGTCGCGGATTTCCCTGTGCCGATTGCCCAGATAGGTTCGTAGGCGATAACAGAGGTTTTAGCCTGGTCCTTACTTAGACCCTCAAACGCTTTGGCAACTTGCTGTTTCACTTTATCTTCTGCTTTACCGGACTCCCGTTCGTCATCCGTCTCACCACAGCAGATGATCGGCACGATGCCTTTTGAATGGAGCGCATGCGCTTTTTTGTTGATTGCCTCATCAGTTTCATTGAAGTGTTCGCGGCGCTCCGAGTGTCCGATGATCACATAATCGACTCCGAGGTCTTGGAGCATCAATGGGGAAACTTCTCCGGTGAAGGCACCATCATCTTCATAATGGCTATTTTCAGCACCTATGCCGAGCTCCATATCTTTAGCCTTTTCAACGAGCGACGGCAGATGGATGAATGGAGCGCAGATTGCACTCTCCACTTCAGTTTTGTTTGGCAGTTCGCCAAGTGCATCTATAAATGCCTCACCTTCTGAAATGGTTTTATTCATTTTCCAGTTTCCTGCAATAAATGGGGTTCTCATAATATTCCTCCTTGTTTTTTCCTTGTTTTTGTATAAGGCTCTAAACATTACTTCTCGTCAATTACAGACAAGCCTGGCAATTCTTGGCCCTCCAGATACTCGAGTGAAGCGCCGCCGCCTGTTGAGATGTGGGAGAAATCATCAGCATAGCCAAGATCCATTGCTGCAGCTGCGGAATCTCCGCCACCGATGATTGTCTTCGCACCTTCAAGTTCAGCGATCGCCTTGCATATACCAATCGTTCCGTGTGCAAAATTCTCCATTTCAAACACACCCATCGGCCCATTCCATACGACTGTCTTCGCACCTTGCAGTACTTCTTTAAAGGCAGTGATTGTATCCTGACCGATGTCAAGGCCCTCCATGTCGGATGGTATTTCATCGACGCCTACGGTTTTATGTTTGGCATCTGCGGCAAACTCTTCTGCGACGACTACATCCTGTGGCAGAACGATTTTATCTTCTGATTTCTCAAGAAGTTCCTTTGCCATTTCCACTTTATCTTCTTCGAGGAGCGAGCTACCTATTTCTTTGCCTTGCGCTTTCAGGAAGGTGTACGCCATACCACCGCCGATGATTACTTTATCAGCTTTTTCGAGCACATTTTTGATTACGCCAATTTTATCCGAGACTTTGGCACCGCCTAGAATAGCCACGAATGGACGTTCCGGCGAATCGATGGCACCTCCGATGAATTCAATTTCCTTTTGCATGAGGAATCCTGAAACTGTTTCGATATTGGCTCCGATGCCGACGTTTGAAGCATGGCTTCTGTGTGCTGTGCCGAATGCATCATTTACGAAGATATCACCAAGAGAAGCCCAGTATTTACCCAACGACTCATCGTTACCGCTTTCCTTTTTGCCTTCGATATCTTCGAAACGTGTGTTTTCAAACATCAGGACCTCGCCCTCTTTCAAATCATCGATGGCGTCTTCAAGCATTTCACCTCTTGTGTGGGGGATGAAGGTGACATCCTGCTCAAGCAGCTCCGACAACTTATCAGCGACTGGTTTAAGCGTCTTGTCTGTCTTGTCCGCTTCTGTCTTCACTTTTCCCAAGTGAGAGAAAAGGATCACTTTCCCTCCAGCTTCAATGATATGCCTAATCGTAGGCAACGCCTGGACGATACGATTATCATTGGTGATCTCACCTTCTGACATCGGAACGTTCAAATCAGCGCGCAACAATACCTTGCGCCCTTTCAATTCTACATCTTCTACAGTTTTCTTCATGGCTGTGCCTCCTATATTTTCTGCTCATTCCTATTATACCCATACCGATGTATGAATAAAATAAAAACGGGCGGAAAGTCCGCCCGTTCTTCTATGAGTTACTTCTTATTCGTTGCCATGTGATGAAGTGTTCTGACCAATTGGGCAGTATAGGACATTTCATTGTCATACCAAGAAACGGCACGTACAAGCTGTTTTCCGTCTACATCTACAACACGAGTCTGTGTCGTATCGAATAGAGATCCTTCTTTGATACCTATGATATCAGATGAAACAATCTCATCTTCAATGTAGCCGAATGATGGATTCGCCGCATTTTTCATTGCCTGGTTCACTTCTTCAACTGAAACATTTTTGCCGAGTACTGCAGTAACTTCTGTAAGGGAACCTGTCGCAACTGGCACACGCTGAGCGCCGCCGTCGAGTTTACCATCAAGTTCAGGCAACACGAGGCCAATGGCTTTCGCTGCACCCGTAGAGTTCGGGACCACGTTTTCAGCTGCGGCACGTCCACGACGGAAGTCACCTTTAGCATGCGGCCCGTCCAATGTGTTCTGGTCTCCTGTATAAGCGTGGATTGTCGTCATGAGGCCACGCTCAAGACCGAACTCGTCATTGAGTACTTTAACGACAGGGGCAAGACAGTTCGTCGTGCAGGATGCAGCTGATACTATTTCCTCTGAACCGTCAAGCACATCTTCGTTGACACCATAGACGATTGTTTTCATATCGCCTTTGCCTGGAGCTGAAAGCAATACCTTTTTCGCGCCTGCTTCGATATGTTTCCTTGCGTCTTTTTCGTTAGTGAAAAGACCTGTACACTCGAGAACGATATCGATATCCAAGTCTCCCCATGGAAGTTCTGCAGGATCTTTGACGTTGAAGGATTTCACTTCGTTGCCGTTAATTTTCAGCCCACCTTCGATGGCTTCCACATCACCGTCGAAACGCCCTTGAGTTGTATCGTATTTGACCAGGTGTGCCAAGAACTCATCATCTGTGAGATCATTGACTGCCACCAGTTCGATATCTTCATAATTGAGGATTTCCCTGGCTGCGAGCCTACCTATACGTCCAAAACCGTTGATTGCTACTTTAACCATAATTTATGGCCTCCTTGATTTTATATATTGAATTAATCAATCATTCTTCAACAAAAATTCCCCGATGGCTTCATCGATGAACAGAATAGTGTTCTTCGGAGCCACCTTCATATACGCACGGACTGCTTCCTTCTTGCTGCTTCCACCTGCCACTGCAAATATCGCTTTCTTCGATGCAAGGTCTTCCAACTGGATGCCGATGGTTTTGACCTTACGGACGATATCCCCCTCAGCGTTGAAATAGTAGCCAAAGGTTTCACCAACTGCACAATCGGCTTCCAGTCGGGAGAGGGTGGCGGCTTCCACATTTCTGCGACGCGCCATCATGAATGCTTCGCCGATGCCGTGCATGACATAGTCGGAACGGCGGTTGAGCTCGGCAATTTCTTTGATGGATGGCTCATCCTTCAAAGATTCATATGCCGAATCTCCTACACTATCAGGCGCATAGAGGACCCGGTGCTCACCGCCCGTCGCTTTTGCAAGACGGCTTGCAATCGAGTTCGCCTGGTTGCCCACTTCTTCACCAAGTCCACCCCGAGCCGAAACGAATAAAAGTTTCTCCGCTGCTGGTTTCAGATATTGGCTTACATTGGCCATCGTCGAACCACCTGCCACGGAAATGATGGCATTGTCGAAAACCATCTTTTGGAGTTCTTCGGCCATGAGTTGGGAAAGCTCCTGCTGGAGCTCGGGATCCTCATCGGCATCCCCACGGATGATATGGCAACCTTGCAGGTTATATTGCTGCTGAAGCTTAAGGGCCAGCCCGGAACGTCGATCAAGTGTTGTCATGAACGGTGAAAGTTCATCCAATACCTCAATACCCGTTTGGGAAATCGATATTCCTTTTTTATCGATATCGATCAGATCCAAATCATGTAATGCATCGACTTCCTTACGTAAAACCCTCTCGGTCATATTAAGTTGCTTTGCAAGTGGGCGTCGACCTATCGGTTGATAGGTCCTGATTTGTTTCAGGATAGTTGAACGCTTCTGCAATTCCGACACTACTTCCGGTGCGATACGCTTCTGGATGTCTAAAAGTTTTTGCCACATGAGTTTCGATACCTCACCATCATGAGACGTATTGCGTCCCACTCGGGACAAAAATAATTACATTCTAAATATATCATAAATATTCAAGAATGCAATTATTCCGCTTCAGCTATTTTATTGTACCCAAATACTCCTTGAGGTAATCATAGACATAGACAAAATCAATGATGCCTTCTTGAATCACCTGACTTTTATGGCACAAGACCGGGACGCGCATCATGTAGACTTCCTGCAGGGCATCGTCTTCATCGATATCTATCGCCGTCATCTTGACATCGCTATACCTCAATTCAGACAAGGCAAGCTTGATCTGCTCCATCCCTTCATCACAAAGCGGACATCTGTCCCTCGTATAATATACCAATTCGAGCATACTCATACCTCTTTCTTCTTCAATTTCTTCCTGATAGTCTGCAGAACCTGATCCGACATTTCTGTACTGATGATGCCGGTTGCGATCGCCAAGGAAATCAGTGCTGCTTCAAATCCATACTCGAGGGCCATCATATATTCCTGCAGCACAATCTGCCGCATTGAATCGTATGCCATACCTCCTGGAACAAGTGGGATGATTCCGCATGTAATATACAGGATAACAGGCATTTTTTGACTTCTCGAATTCAAGAGTGCCACTGCTGATAGAACGAGGGCGCTGATATAAGATGCAAGAACAAGGTCGACGCCCCCTTCCCTCAATATATAGAACACCATCCAACCGACTGCGCCTGTCAGCCCACATCTGATGATGGCGGCCCTTGGCGCATTGAAAAGTATGCCGAATCCTGCAGAAGCGAAAAAGCTAAGGATGAATTGATACAGATAAATCATCAGCATCCTCCTAGATCATCAAAAATACAAGGCCCACCCCAGCACCGATCGCAATGGCTGTCAGTGCTGCTTCAGTCCCCTTCATGATACCAGCCATCAAATGTCCCCGGATCATTTCGCGTATTGCATTTGTAATGAGGACACCGGGCACGAGCGGCATTACACTGGCGATGATGATGGTATCGAGCATAGTGCCAAAACCCGTATCGACAAAAATTATGGCTGTCAGTGCGATATATAGGGAGGCAAAGAATTCTGTAAAGAATTTGACTTTAGTGTAGCGGAGGATACCCTCCATTATAAAGACTCCCCCTGCGCCACCGACGAAGGCAGCGGGGAGATCGGCCACTACACCATCGAACAGCAGCAGGAACATCATTCCAATGATACCGCCCGATAATATAGTCAGCCAAAATGGAAAAAACCTGCTGTCGTGAATCGCCTCCATCCGGCGCAAAGCCTGATCAAGAGGCATACCGGCGGAAATGCGCCTCGAAAGTTCATTCACTGCCACAACCTTCTCCAAGTTGTTCGCCCTTTCTTCAATACGCAGCGTCTGAGTCAATGCATAATCATTCAAGGAAAAAATAATGACCGTGGGAGTTGCGAAAACTTGAGCATTTTCTATACCGTAACTGGATGCGATTCGCATCATCGTATCCTCTATACGGTAAGTTTCCGCTCCACTTTCCAACAGCATCTTGCCACAATTGATAACGATATAAAAAACATCGCGTACAAAATTTTCGCTAAGGACTTTTTCTGGAGCTTCTATGATCTCAAGTTCGCCACTCACACGGCCACCTCTATTTACACCCCCGGAGAGGATCGAACTCCCATCTCAAGAACCGGAATCTTACGTGTTATCCATTACACCACGGGGGTATGATAAAATTAATATCATTCTTCATAAAGCCTTATTTAGTATAGCAATAAACTTGAATAAATTAAAGGCCTAATTTAATCTTTATACCACAAACGTTTTCTTTTGACCTTATTTGACTAATGTGGTATAAATGAATTAGCCAATTAAGAGTACTATAATATCAGGAGGTAACACAATGAATTTAATCCCTACAGTTATTGAACAGACGAACCGCGGAGAACGCGCCTATGACATCTATTCCAGGTTGCTTAAAGATAGGATCATCATGATTGGTACGGGCATCGATGACAACGTGGCAAACTCCGTTGTCAGCCAGCTGCTTTTCCTGCAAGCTCAAGACCCAGAAAAAGATATCTTCCTCTATATCAACTCTCCTGGCGGCAGTGTGACTGCAGGCATGGCGATCTATGATACAATCCAGCACATCAAACCTGATGTACAGACAATCTGTCTTGGCATGGCCGCTTCAATGGGTTCATTCCTGCTTGCGGCAGGGGCAAAAGGTAAGCGCTTCGCTCTGCCGAACGCTGAAGTGATGATTCACCAGCCACTTGGTGGTGCGCAAGGTCAGGCTACAGAAATTGAAATAGCAGCCAAGCATATATTGAGAACACGCGAAAAACTCAACAAGATCCTTGCGGAGCGCACGGGTCAAACTCTCGATAAGATTGAAACAGATACTGACCGCGACTTCTTTATGACAGCAGAAGAAGCTAAAGAATATGGCTTAGTTGACGACGTAATGGAGCCTGAAAAATTACAGGGCTAAAAATATTGGAAAAGGGATGGAATATTGATTCCATCCCTTTTTTTAATTGCTTCATTTCATAACTCTTGGCAAAATTTTAAATTTCCGGATTATCATCACTACAGACAGGCTATAATGGTATTAAGGAGCGTGATGACATGAATGTATTAATTACAGGTGGATCTGGTTTTGTAGGATCAAGACTGACAAAAATTCTCCAGGAAGAGAATGATCATGTGTATATATTGACGCGGAGTGACAGAAAATCGGAACATCCTTTCGTACACTTCATTAAATACAATCCTGACGACCCGTCAGACGACAGTTGGATGCAGGATTTACCTTTAAAAGTCGATATCATCTATAACCTGGCGGGGGCCTCACTCCAAGAGAAATGGACAGATTCCCACAAAGCAGCCATCTACGAATCCAGAATGAAAGTGACCCGCATGTTGCGGATGTGGGCTGAGCAGGCCGAAATCACACCTCAGGTCCTCGTGAATGCCAGTGCAATCGGCTATTATCCAGTCAGCGAGAATGTCCAATATGATGAAGGTGATGCCTTTGTCGAACACGATTTCCTATCCGAAGTAGTTGTGGCGTGGGAGGCTGAAGCCAGGAAGTTTGAAGCTCTCGGAACCCGTACCGTCTTCACGCGGTTTGGCCTGATCCTCGATAAGGACGAAGGTGCCCTCCCTAAAATGGCCCTGCCATATAAGATGGGCGTGGGCGGCCCCATCGGAAGCGGAAACCAATGGTACAGTTGGATCCATATAGAGGATTTGTTGAATGCGCTGTTGTTCGTGGGCGTGCATTCGGAAATTTCAGGTCCGGTCAATCTTACCGCCCCAATGCCACTCAGACAAAAGCATTTCTCCAAATATTTGAGCACTGCACTCGGAAAACCTGACTTTTTCCATACCCCTTCTTTTCTGATCGAGAAGCTTTTGGGTGAACAGTCCATGCTTATATTGAAAGGCCAGTACGTGCTCCCGGAAGTACTGATGGAAAATGATTATAAATTCCTCTTTCCTACACTGGAAATCGCACTTGAAGATCTATATGAACTATAAAATGAAGAAAGCGTGCACTCTAGTGCACGCTTTCTTCATTAAAAGGTGATTTCTTCACCGCTTCTCACCTGATCCGCTATCTTATCCAGTTTCCTTAGGCGATGATTCACCCCAGACTTCGATATCGGACCTGTCGACATCATCTCCCCCAGCTCCTTTAAGGAAACTTCCTGGTGCTCAACCCTCAATCTTGCGATTTCCCTAAGGCGTTCAGGCAGCTCTTCAAGCCCTATCTCTGAGGCGATGAAATTGATGTTCTCAACTTGACGCATTGCAGCGCTGATTGTTTTGTTCAAGTTTGCTGTTTCACAGTTCACCAGTCGATTCACAGAATTGCGCATATCCCTGACAATCCGTATATCTTCAAATTTCAAAAGTGCCTGGTATCCACCAATCAGGCTAAGGAATTCTGCAATCTTCTCGGCTTCCTTAAGATAGGTGATGTAGCCGCGCTTTCTTTCAATGAATTTCGCATTCAGCTCATAGCCGTTCATCAACTCAGTCAAATTTCTGGCGTGCTCCTCATACAAGGAGAATATCTCCAGATGATAAGCTGAGGTTTCTGGATTATTCACCGAGCCACCGGCAAGGAATGCCCCCCTCAGATAGCTTCTGATGCAGCACTCCCTCTCTTTGATATCTTCACTGATGGCATGTTCAAGCAGACCACCCTTCATGATCTCCAAGTCTTCCAGTACTTTCTTGCTTTCTTTTTTTATCCTTGAAATATATACGTTGTTTTTTTTCAGTTTCATTTTCTTACGGACCAGAAGTTCTATCTCGACTCCGTACGTAGTCCGGATCAATGAGAAAATCCGGCGCGCAATCGCCGCATTCTCAGTCTGTATATTAATGATCCATTGTCCATTGGAATGGCTGAGTGCCCCGTTCATTTTGATGAGCGCTGAAAGCTCACTTTTCATACAGCACGTATCCACTTCGATTCTGGTCAATTCGTTCTTCATCTCAGAAGCAAATGACATGCGATCACGCCCCATTCTATTTTTTCCTATACTGCAACGTACTGATTTCCCTCAGCGCAATATCATAGATCATCTGCGCCAGTATTTTGTTGTTGTGCCGTACTGCACCTTCTTCGTCAATCTGGACAAGGCGGTGGTCTGTCATTACTTCAACTTCCATCTGTTTAAGCCTCTCTCTGTCACTCTCGACGATCTCCATATCATTTTCATGGTAATAATTGGATATGCGGCCTTTGATGTCTTCCTCATTCAAAATAATGAAGTCTGAAATATTCTGGCCGACATGGTGATGGATGGCTTCAAGATGATCTGCAGCGCTGTAATCTATCGTCTCGCCCGCCTGAGTCATGATGTTTGAAATATAGACCTTAATGCCGCGCGCTTTAATTATCGCTTCCTTCATGCCCTCAGGTATGAGGTTGGGGATGATGCTCGTATACAGGCTTCCCGGTCCAAAGACGATGACATCAGAAGATTCGATGGCTTTTATGGCCTCGGGGGTTGCTACAGTATCGTCCGGAATCAGATACATCTCCTCTATCTTCTGTCCAACTTCCGGAATATAGCTCTCCCCGACGATAATCGAGTTGTCAGCCATCCGTGCAGCCAGCTCCGGACTGATATTGGTCGATGGGATGACAGTACCCTTGACATTCAATATCTTGCTTAATTCCTTTACTGCCACAGCAAAATCACCGGTCATATCATACATCGCGGCCAGCATGAGATTGCCGAGCGCATGACCATCGAGTGCATCCTTATTGAAGCGGTAGGAAAAGAGGTTGTCCAATTTCGTCTCCACTTCGCTGAGGGCACTCATCACGTTCCGGATGTCTCCTGGTGCCGGCATATCAATCTTATCCCGGATGAGGCCGGTTGAACCACCGTCATCCGCTACAGAGACAATGGCGGTTATATCCACCGGATATCTTTTCAGGCCTCTGGCTAAAACACTCAAGCCAGTACCGCCCCCGACCACTGTAATCTTAATCTTCTTCATGTTCTACACCTTCTACCGGTGCATCTCTATGGACCGCCCGGATAGTAAAATTAAAGTCTTCACTCAAGTCTTCTGTGAGCTTCTCTACAAGCGTTACAGACCGATGCTTACCACCTGTGCATCCGATGGCGATGACCAGCTGTGCTTTTCCTTCTTTTATATATTGGGGAATCATATATTTAAGGAGATCGTACAGTTTTTTATAGAATTTTTTGGTTTCCTTCCATTTCATGACGTAACTCGAGACCGGTTCGTCCAGTCCTGTAAGCGGCCTCAATGCGTCAATGTAATGGGGATTCGGCAGGAAACGCACATCGAAAACCAAGTCCGCATCGATTGGAACACCATGCTTGAAGCCAAAGCTCAACACGTTTATATTGAAAGCTGGACCGTTATCTCCAGAACATTTTTCAAACATCAGATTCCTTAATTCTTTGGGAGTCATCTCGGTGGTGTCGATGATATGGGAAGCATGCCCCCGCAAGACGCTCAGGAGCTCACGTTCCTTCATGATTGCGTCCAGCAGGACCATCTCCCCATCAAGCGGATGCGCCCGACGGGTTTCTTTATAGCGTGAGACAAGGCGGTTATCGTCTGCATCCAGAAAAATTATTTCCAGTGCAATATCCGGGTGGTCCCTCAGTTGTTCTATTTCGTCGAGAAGCTGATCAAAGAACTCTTTACCCCTGAGATCTATGCCCAAGCCCACTTGCTCCATCTGCCCCTCTGTCGTTTCCATCAATTCCAAAACCTTTTGAAGCAGGATCGGTGGTAGGTTATCGATGCAGAAATAACTCATATCTTCAAGCGCTTCAATGGCCACAGACTTGCCGGCCCCACTCATGCCTGTCACTATACTCAGTTTTTTCATAGATCCACATCCTCTTAAGCGTTATTTGCCTCTTTCAATTAAACCATCTCGCATCTTCTCCCGCAACACTCAGTAAGTTTTCTAGCTGCTTGCCCCTATTAAAAAACCCAGGGTGACATAGCCGACGGCAGTTGGATAAGACATCCGGTTGCCGTCGACCCAAAACCCTGGGGTGGTCTTCTATTTACTTTCCTGCATATCTCCAAGCTTCTCGATATAGTGCTGGGCATTCTGGGCAGCTATACTGCCGTCCCCGGTCGCTGTGACGATCTGACGCAAGGTCTTGTTGCGCACATCTCCAGCTGCAAAGATGCCTGGAACTGATGTTTCCATTTCATCATTGGTGACTACATATCCCATTTCATTCAAGATGTCCAAACCTTCAAATGGTGCAGTCAATGGCTTCATGCCTACATAGACAAAGACACCATCTGCTTCATAATCGTACGTAGAGCCCGTATTCTTATCAAGCAGTGTGACGCTCTTCACTCTGCCGTCACCATTGATGGACTGGATCTCAGTATCCCAGATGAAATCCATCTTGTCGTTCTTGAACGCACGGTCTTGGAGGATTTTTTGAGCACGCAATTGATCGCGCCTATGCACTACAGTTACTTTGCTTGCGAATTTCGTCAGGAAGACCCCTTCTTCTACTGCAGAATCCCCACCGCCGATTACGACGAGTTCCTTCTCCTTAAAGAAAGCGCCATCACATACTGCGCAATAGCTCACGCCGCGGCCGCCGAGTTCTTCTTCGCCCTCGACTCCGACCTTCTTATATTCGGCACCTGTCGTTATGATGACAGTACGCGTGTAGATATCTTCATTGCCCGTTTTAAGCACTTTGACATCTCCCTGATCTTCGATGGATTTGATGTCACCATATTTATATTCGGCACCGAATTTTTGGGAGTGCTCAAACATCTTGGTTGATAATTCAGGACCTGTTATGAAGTCAAATCCTGGAAAGTTCTCAACTTCTTCCGTATTCGCCATCTGACCGCCCGGCATGCCGCGTTCAAGCATCACTGTCTTAAGGTTTGCCCGGGAAGCATAGACAGCAGCTGTCATTCCTGCCGGCCCTGCACCGATGATGACTACGTCATAAATATTTTTTTCTTCAGTCATGGTAAAAACTCCTTTTCCGTATTGTCAGCTGTTAAATATTATAAAGGGATATTTATATTATTTCATCATTTCTGCTCGATATGCCCCAATGCCTTATTCAAGCGGTACAGTGTAGTACCAAATGTCTCGACGAGATATTTTTTGCTGAACTTCCTTTCGCGCTTATGGAAGTACATTGTCGCAGCTGCAAAGGCATCAATATCTTCCAACTCCACTTTCTGCTCATACAGTTCGTGAAATAGTTCTATCCAAGACATCTGGTCCTCTTCATCCGTAAAGCCAGCTTGCGACAGTGCCTCCAGCCCTTTATGCATCCGCCCCAGCCTGACTAGCTTAAGTCCCTGGAAAAGGAATGATATATACAACTTCTCGTAATCTTCCAGATTCTCAATCGTATCCCACACGTCGTGTCCCAGTATGACGTCCCTCGGAACGACATTGTAGATCTTATAGAGACCTAGAAGGCGCCTGTACGGATCGTCATCCTTCAAGTAGGCGGTTTCTATCTCTGATACTTTCTCAGATGCCCTATGGCGGTTCCAAGGGCTATATATTTCCTTTACCTGATGAAACGTCTGCATACGATTCCAGAACACCCTGGATTCTTCGGCACGACCAGTATGATAGCTTGCATGGCTCAATGCATGGAGCAGCTGGAAACTGATGAATGACTGTTTTTTGAATAAAGGATAAAGAAGCTCGTATGACCTTTCGTACTTCTGCAGGAAATTGAGCACGAGCCCCACCTTGAACCGGGCATCATCATCTAATGGTTGCACCACTTCCAACTTTTTAAGGAATTCATTGAATTTATCCTCTTCTCCCGTGTGGTAGTACAAGAGTGTCATATGGCTCAATGCATGCATATCCGTGCGGTCTTCCAGAAATAGCTGCTCCAATAGTTCGTGCGCTTCATCGTAACGGTTCAGAAATAGGAGCGCCATGGCTTTCTGATTTCTGAATTCGCGTTCCTTCCGGATGTCTTCGGGCACTGTAGATAGAAATTCCAGGGCCTCTTCTATCCTGGCGTTCATGAAGAGATGCTGGAACAGATGCTGGGCTGTAAATCTAGCCGCTTCCCGTTCAACTTCTTCTTCATCATGAATACTCACTTCGAACATCTCTTCCAGTTCTTCATCATAGCCGGAGTCCGGCTCATATTTGACATATTGCACACCGAACAGAAACGCCTTATTCGCATCATTATTGATGATATAAAGTTGACTCAATATAAAATAAAATTCAGCATCATACTGATGCTGAATGAATGCGTTGATCAATATATGTTCAGCTTCTGCACCGCGGCCATTTTCAGCAAGCAAGTATGCATACTGGGACAGATATGCCAGATTATTCCGGTCAAGTTCATAGGCTTTCTGAAAGCTCCTAAGCGCCTCCGGTTTTTTATTCTGTTCTGTTTTCTTCAGACCTTGATTAAAATGGAATTCTCCATTCTGATCGAACGGAATCACTTTCCTAGTCATTATCCATACTCCTTATTATAAGCGGATTGCCGTAACCAGCCGAGTGGTCGGGAACATCTTTTGAAACTACGCTTCCCGCTCCTATTACAGCATGATTGCCGATAGTCACCCCCGGCAGAATAGTGACATTTGCGCCCACCATGGTATCATGTCCGATGTAGACATTCCCGAGACGATACTCATCCACGAGATATTCATGAGTCAATATCACTGTATTATACCCGATTATACTGTTTTTGCCAATGTGGATGCGCTCTGGATGCATAAGGTCCGGCATGGCTTTGTAGGCTAGGGAAACGTTCTCCCCAAGCTTCATGCCGAGTCCTTTCCTGTATAGTACATGCTTCCATATGGTCGAGGGACAAAACCGGCCAAGTTCGATTATGATGAAGTTCTTCGCAACTTTTATGCGTGAGACTGTCCTATATAGATGCCATAGCGGATTTATCGCACCCGCCTTGAATTTTTCAAGTTTCCTCATTTGCGTCTTCCTTTATAGATGCCTTGTACCTCCCGGTATTTCGGCAACTTATATTTCATTTCCCTATAGATCCAGACACCCGCTGCCACAACGATCAGAACTATTGAAATCAACTGTGCGGTACGCAGCTGCTCTCCGATCATCAGACTATCTGTACGCATTCCCTCTATGAAGAAACGGCCAATCGAATAATACATCAAGTATAGAAGGATGGTCTGGCCCACTTTCAGTTTTGGACGGAGCATGAGAAGGAGGATGAAGCCTATTATATTCCATGCGGATTCGTATAGGAATGTAGGATGGTAATACGCACCGTCTATAAACATTTGGTTGATGATCCAGTCTGGGAGCATCAAGGATTCGAGGAAGTTTCTGGACACTTCTCCCCCATGCGCCTCCTGGTTCATAAAATTTCCCCAACGGCCTATGGCCTGCCCCAAAATAAGGCTCGGGGCCGCAATGTCCGCCAACTGAAAGAAACTGAAGCCTTTAGCCCGGCAGTAGACGATACCAGCGATGAAGCCACCAATCAATCCTCCATGAATCGCCATACCCCCTTCATTTATCAGCAATATGGAAAATGGATTCTGACTATAGTATTCCCATTGGAAAATAACATAATATAATCTTGCACCTATAATTGAAGCAATGATGATATAGAACATCAAATCCATGAAAAGTCCTTCAGGAAGACCCTTCCGGTCCGCTTCACGGTCTGCTATGTAATACCCAAGCAACATGCCGGCCGCTATGATGATGCCATACCAGTGGATCCCTATCGGGCCGAGTTCAATTGCGATTGGGCTGAACGGCGCGCTATAGATCATCAATCATCCCTCCGTTGATTTGGATTTGACGGTTCAGACGGTCATTGAATTCCTGGGCTGCATCGTACCCCATATACTGCATACGATAATTCATGGCAGCCACTTCAATGATGCCCGCCAGGCTACGCCCCGGACGGATAGGGATGGTCTTTTGGTCGATCTCGGTATTCAAGATCTTCAGCTTCTTCTGATCCAGGCCGAGACGTTCATAAGTTTTTCCCTTTTCCCAGGCTTCCAGGCTCACATTGAGCATGACACGTTTCTCCTCCAGGATACTTCCCGCTCCAAAAAGCGTCATCACATTAATGATGCCGAGGCCGCGTATTTCAAGCAGATTGCGTATGATTGGCGGCGAGGCACCAATCAGTACATTCTTCGACACTTCTTTTATCTCAACGTTATCATCAGCTACGAGCCTATGGCCATTCTTGACAAGTTCCAGCGCCGTCTCGCTTTTTCCGACGCCACTTTCTCCGGTGATTAGAACACCGATTCCGTATATATCCACCAATACACCGTGCATGTTAGTTTCTGGCGCCAAGGCTTTCTCCAGATGATTGGAGATTCTACTCGTAAAATTAGTCGTGTTGTCTTCAGTGACCAATAGGGGAATTCGGCTCTGGTTACACGCTTCTATAAATTCAAGCGGCGGATTCAGATTACGAGTGATGATGATGCAGGGCGTTTCTTTGCGGCATAATTTTTTCGGGCGGTCTTCCCTTTCTTCTTCTGTAAGCATCCTCTCAAAGAATGAAATTTCCGTCATTCCAAGTATCTGTATGCGATCGGAGGAATAATGGGAGAAATAACCTGCCATCTCAAGACCCGGACGCGAGACATCAATATTGGTGATTTCCTTGTTGATGCCATCATTACCCGAAATCAATTTCAGTTGAAATTCATCTATGATCTTTTTTACTGTGAGCATTTGGTCACCTCGGACATTTAATAATTCAACTATAAAGAATCAGGCTGCTCATTTCAATGAAACGGGACTTGAATACAAGGGGCAATTTTTCAATTATATATACAAACACACTACAGCCCGGCACAAATGCCGGGCTGTAGTGTGTTCTTTTTAACTGCGGTGCAGTGTAACACTGCCGAATTTGGTCCCCACTTCAAGCAACAGCGCTTCTTCATCCGTATCGTTAAGCAGCATCAATTCCTTGAACCCGATGTCCTGCGATTTCATGAATCTGACATTCAGGTCCGGAGGATAGTTGATCTGCCCGATGACGGTGCTCAAGCGACCTTCCACAGCACGGGCATGCGGGATATTTATATTGATGCTGCCCATGTTGGCATTAACCGTAGCAGATTCAGTTCCTGGTTCTAAAGAAACATTTACTGAACCATTAGAAGATATTGTAATATCTTTCGCATTCAACTTATCGGTATTGATTGTCCCAAGCATGGAAATCATCTCTATCGTTCCATGGGAACCCGCTTTAACGGTTATATCGCCCCTTGATGTTCTGATGAATGCATTGCTGCTCACTGCATCCTCGAGGGAAATGTTGCCATTCAACAGATCGATCGTGAGATCATTGAAGGATTGGGATTCAATCTGCACATTACCGTTAGATCCTGAAATGATGAGTCGTTTGAGTGTTTCCCGGTTCACCTGAAGTTCAATGTTCACCCGGGCTGTACGAATATCTGAAACGATGAGAAGCTCATCATTCTTGACTTCACAGATGATGTCCTGGAAATAATTACGCTGCTTATCAAGTTTTCTATAGAAAGGAGTCACTTCGAATCTCGCTGTAGTTGAACCGTCTGTCGGCACAACCTTGATATTGCCGTTCGCAATATCGATTGATACGTTCGAATAGTCGTCCTCGACCGTTTCGATGAGACGATTTTTTGAACCTTGTGTAAACATTGCGTCAATGGAACTGTTCTTGACACTGTCGAATGCCTTCTCGAAAGTACGGTAGACTTGGGCAGTCTGCTTCTGCCCTTCCATTTTATTTTTGACTTGATTCAATGCTTCATTTGCCTTTTCAGGGTTTACATACTTCTGAAATTCATCCATGAATTGGTTGAGAATATCCTTCGACCCATTTTTAGTCGAGCGATTCCGATTGGTCCTGTCTTCTTTTGCGTCCTGTACTGGATCATCCTGTTTCTCTTTGGATTCTATAGCTTCCATTAAACGGATTGCTTCTTCTGACGTGATTTTTCCTTCTTCCAACATTTTCAGAATGCGGTTTTTGTTATCCATTTCAATCCCCCTGATGGTTTCTGTCCAACCATTTTTTTAGGTGCTGTCCCGTATAGCTTTTTGGTTCTGCCATTACGTCCTGAATTGAGCCACTGACTACGATGGTGCCTCCCCCATCGCCGCCTTCCGGGCCAAGGTCGATGACATGATCGGCCACTTTTATGACATCTAGGTTATGTTCGATGACAATGACGGTATCCCCATTATTGACAAGACGCTGGATCACGGTGATCAACCTGCCTATATCCTCCGAATGAAGGCCAGTAGTAGGCTCATCCAGTATATACAACGTTTTTCCATCAGAACGCCTGTGCAGTTCGGAAGCGAGTTTGACTCTTTGCGCCTCCCCGCCTGACAATGTCGTAGCAGGCTGACCCAACCGTACATAGCCAAGTCCCACATCAAGCAATGTTTTCATTCTGCGTTTGATCTTTGGAATGTTTTCAAAGAAATAATAAGCTTCTTCCACAGTCATCTGCAGGACATCTGCGATGCTCTTATCTTTGTATTTAACTTCCAGCGTCTCTCTATTATAACGCTTTCCATCGCATACTTCACATGGTACGAATACATCGGGCAGAAAATGCATTTCTATTTTGATGATGCCATCGCCTTTACAGGCTTCACACCTTCCACCTTTGACGTTGAAACTGAACCGTCCTTTTTGATAACCTCGTACTTTTGCCTCGTTCGTCTGGGCAAAGACATCCCTGATTGTATCGAATACACCTGTATAAGTTGCAGGGTTACTGCGGGGTGTACGGCCAATTGGCGACTGATCGATATCGATTATCTTCTCAATGTTTTCTGCGCCTCTTATCTCTTTATGGTCCCCGGGTATTTGTTTTGATTTATACAGCTGAGTATGAAGCCCTTTATAGAGGATTTCATTAATAAGGGTGCTTTTGCCTGACCCCGAGACCCCTGTGACCACATTTAAAACTGACAGAGGAACTTTTACGTTGAGGTTCTTTAAATTGTTCTCTTTGCCTCCACGTACCTCAAGCACCTTTTTCATGTCAGGTTTGCGGTATGCATCCGGTAATAGAATCTCCCTCTTGCCGCTCAAATATTGACCAGTAATCGAGTTGTCATCCTCCATCACTTCGTCCGGTGTGCCCTGAGCCATTATACGACCACCGTGTTCCCCTGCTCCAGGTCCGATATCAATGAGGTGATCACTTGCAAGCATAGTATCTTCATCATGCTCCACCACAATCAGAGTGTTGCCGAGGTCGCGCATATCCTTGAGCGTGTTGATCAGGCGATCGTTATCCCTTTGATGGAGTCCAATGGAAGGCTCATCAAGTATATACAGCACTCCACTGAGCCTTGAGCCAATTTGTGTTGCAAGACGTATGCGCTGTGCTTCCCCCCCGGAGAGGGTACCACTCCGCCTATTCAGAGTCAGATAGTCCAAGCCGACATTATGAAGGAATGAGAGGCGCTCATATATCTCTTTAAGAATGGGTGCAGCAATTTTTCTGTTTTGTTCAGACAGGGAGAGTCCATCAAAGAAATCTATCGCTTCTTTAACGGGCTGATCCACAGCTTGGCCTATATGCCGCCCTTCTATCATTACAGCAAGGGCTTCCGCATTCAGTCGGTACCCTTCACATGTCTTGCATGTGATTTCCCTCATGTATCTGCTCATTACATCCCTTGTGTAATCGGATGGACTCTCCTTGTAGCGCCGTTCTATATTATTTATGATCCCTTCATAAGGCATCTTGCGGTTCCGGACTATACCGTTGTTTTGGGTGAACCTGTAGTTGACCACCTCGCCTTTAGATCCATGCAGTATCAGGTCCTTTTCTTTCTTCTTGAGGTCTTTAAAGGGGATATCCATATCTATACCAAAATGCTCGCAAGTCTGTCTAAGCAAGGTTGGATAATAGTCCGAGCTGATTGGTTGCCAAGGAAGGAGTGCCCCCTCCTTTAATGACAGGTCTGCATCAGGGATTACGAGGCGTTCATCCACTGCCATTTTCATACCCAGGCCATCACAGTCCGGACACGCTCCGTACGGGGCATTGAAGGAGAACAGTCTAGGTTCCATTTCTGATATGGTGAAACCGCATATTGGACAGGAGAAATGTTCGGAGAAATGCATGTCTTCCCCATCGATGACATTGACGGTGATATTCCCTTCTCCTTTTTCAAGTGCAGTCTGCATCGAATCGCTCAAGCGCGCTTCAATGCCTTCGCGGATCGCAAGCCGGTCGACGACGACATCCACATCATGCTTTTTATTTTTGGAGAGTTCGGGTACGGATTCGATGTCATACATTTCCCCATCTACGATGACCCGGGCATACCCTTCTCTAGCCAAATCTTCAAACACCTTTTCATGCAGCCCTTTACGGCCCTTTATGACAGGGGCAAAAAGTTGTACTTTGGTCCTTTCCGGGAGCTCCATGACCCGGTCGACCATCTCCTGAACGGTTTGCGATGTAATTTCGACGCCATGGATCGGACAGTACGGGGTGCCCGCCCTTGCATAAAGCAGCCTGAGGTAATCATATATCTCAGTAATCGTAGATACGGTCGATCTTGGGTTGTTGCTTGTCGTTTTCTGATCGATGGAAATAGCAGGTGACAATCCTTCTATCGAATCTACATCTGGCTTCTCCATCTGTCCCAGGAATTGCCTGGCATAAGAACTTAACGACTCCACATAGCGTCGTTGGCCCTCAGCATATATGGTATCGAATGCCAAAGAAGACTTCCCGGAACCAGACAGTCCAGTCATGACCACCAGGCTGTCCCTTGGGATGTCGACATCGATTCCTTTTAAGTTGTGCTGTCTTGCACCCCTCACACTGATATATTTGTTCTTCAAAATATCACCCTTCTGCTTTCAATTCGAATAGTGCGTCCCTGAGTTCTGAAGCGGTTTCGAAATCGAGATCCTTGGCAGCCTGCTTCATATCTTCTTCAAGCTGGGTCATCAATTTCTCTTTATCTTTTTTCGTCATCTTAGTCTTCTTACCTTTATCCGATCCATCACTTCTGCTTTCTTTCTTCACTTCCACTTCCGCACTGATCGAATCTCGTACTTCTTTCTGTATAGTTTGAGGCGTAATACCGTGCTTTTCATTATATTCAATTTGAATTTCGCGTCGTCTGCCGGTCTCTTCGATGGCGTAGTTCATCGAATCGGTCATTTTATCCCCATATAGGATCACGTGTCCTTCGCTGTTACGGGCTGCACGACCAATCGTCTGAACAAGTGCACGACTCGAGCGCAGGAACCCTTCCTTATCAGCATCCAATATTGCAACCAACGAAACTTCAGGAATATCCAGACCTTCCCGGAGTAGGTTGATTCCAACCAGTACATCGTGGACGCCCATCCTGAGTTCCCTGATTATTTCAATGCGTTCAAGCGTCTTGACTTCGGAATGCAGATATTGAACCTTTATTCCGGATTCTTTTAGATAGGCAGTCAAATCTTCTGACATTTTCTTAGTCAGTGTTGTGATCAGGACACGTTCATTCTTCTCGGTCCGGGTCACAATCTCCTCAAGCAGGTCATCAATCTGGTGTTCCGTCGGTCGGACATCGATAGTAGGGTCCAGCAATCCAGTCGGCCTTATGATTTGCTCGACCATCTTCTCAGTATGCTCCATTTCGTATGGTCCAGGTGTTGCTGAGACATAAAGCAACTGCTGGGTTTTCGCCTCAAATTCTTCAAATTTCAAAGGCCTGTTGTCGAGTGCACTCGGTAATCTGAATCCATGGTCCACTAAAACTTTCTTTCTTGCCTGGTCTCCGTTATACATACCCCTTATCTGCGGCACGCTGACGTGGGACTCATCTATCATGACCAGGAAGTCATCGAAATAATCAAGCAGTGTGTATGGGGTCGAACCCATGGGGCGCAGTGTCAGATGGACAGAATAGTTTTCTATCCCTGAGCAGAAGCCCATCTCCCGCATCATCTCCAAGTCATAGTTCGTCCGCTGTTCGAGGCGCTGCGCCTCAAGCAGCTTGCCATCATCACGCAAAATCTTAAGTTGCTCTTCAAGTTCTTTTTCTATACGGCCAATCGCTACTTTCATCTTTTCCTCGCGTGTGACGAAGTGGGACGCCGGAAATATTGCGATATGTTCGCGCTCTGCCAATACTTCACCAGTCAGATAGTCCACTTCTCTGATGCGGTCTATTTCATCGCCAAAGAATTCAACGCGCACGCATTGCTCATCGCGTGAAGCCGGGAATACTTCGACAATGTCCCCCCGTACCCTGAAAGTACCCCTTCTGAAATCGATATCATTTCGTGAGTACTGGACATCCACGAGCTTGCGTAGGAACTCATTACGGTCCATCTGCATTCCAACCCGTGCACTTACGACCATATCACGGTATTCTTCGGGATTACCGAGACCGTAGATGCAGCTGACAGATGAAATGATGATTACATCGTCGCGCTCAAACAACGCACTGGTTGCAGAGTGCCGTAATTTATCTATTTCATCATTAATCTGTGCATCCTTCTCTATAAAAGTATCCGTCTGAGGGACATACGCTTCAGGTTGATAATAATCATAGTAACTCACAAAATACTCTACCCTGTTATTCGGGAAGAATTCCTTGAACTCACTGTAAAGTTGCCCTGCCAAAGTTTTATTATGTGCAATTATTAAAGTCGGTTTCCCCACTTCTTCAATCACTTTACTCATGGTATATGTTTTCCCGGTACCTGTCGCACCGAGTAGTGTCTGATGTCTATTTCCGGACTTGATCTGTTCTGTAATCTCTTCTATCGCCTTTGGCTGATCGCCTGCAGGCTCGAATTTAGAGACCACTTCGAATTTGGCCATTCATTCTTCCCCCATTAATATGTTCGTAGACTATTTTACAAAATAAAAATAGAAATGGCAAACATTTGTTCGGCATTGGCTAATCGTCTTCCACTTTATCGACTTGGTAAACTTCCACTAGCATGTACCCTAAGACTATCGACAGCGAATCAATGAATATCACCCATTCAGAATGGTAAAAACCACGATAGATGGAGACTCCGAAGATTATGAAGGTTAGGAAGACTGCGACGAACTTGTTGCGTGTCAACCTTGAAAAAAACACCACTGTAAAAGCCGGGACCACCATTGCCATCATGTACCAGTAAAGAGCCATTCATCAGAGCTCCTTTTCCATTATGGCTTCAGTAATATCCATCAGTTCAGTTTTTGGTATGAATCTCTCCCGCAACATATCCGGGAGTATATTTTCAAGAAAGTCCGTTACACATTCCAGATGGGAATACCTTCTGATGGTTAGTAGGGACATTTCGTAGATTTCAAAAAATAGTGGTTCCGGATTACGTTTTTGTATTTCACCGAAGGATTCGTATAATAAGTCAATCTTATCCGCTACAGCCAATATTTCGCCTTCCACCGTACCGTCCTTGCCCTCTTTGAAACGCCTTAAATAAGTTTCCTGATACTCAACAGGAAATTCTTCCAGCACAAATCGCTTGGTCATGCTTTCCTCAACTTCTTTGAAAAGCACATTGAGTTCATCAGAGGCATATTTGACAGGTGTTTTGATGTCGCCTGTGAATATTTCCGGATAATCATGGTTCAATGCCTTTTCATAAAGACTCTTCCAGTCAATATCCGTTCCACTATGTTCTTCAACAGTGCCTAGGTATTGGGCAATTTTAGTCACTTTAAAAGAGTGGGCTGCCACATTATGATCCTGATATTTAAATTTTCCGGGACACCTCACGAGTTTTTCCAAGTCATTTAGACTTTTAAAATATTGGTGGACTCCCATAATTATTCCTCCTTGACGTAGTTGATGTAATCTTGAAGCAGTTTACGTTCGACTTCTCCAACATATGCTCTGATTATTTCTCCTTCAGAATCCACGAAAAATGTCGTAGGCATCAGATGGATATTGAAGGTCTGGAGGGCAGAATCTTCATCAGAAAACTCGTAGACTGGATAGGAGACCTTAAATTCTTCCAGGAATTCATCTCTATTGGATGCCTTGTCGTCTACATTTATTCCGATCATACCGACGGGCTGATCTTTATGCGCCTGATGGAATTCATTCAATTCAGGTGTCTCACGACGGCACGGGTCACACCACGAAGCAAAAAAGTTGACCACCGTCACTTCATTATCTGCTATGATTGCCTTCATTGTTTTCTCGTCATTCCGTACACCCTCCATTTTTTCATCAATGATATTCATGCCCACTGCATGATGGTTGTCCTTACCTTCAGACTCTTCGAGTGTCTTTAAAGATTGTTCTTTCAAGCCTTCTTCTGACATGTTGATGACAGCGGTGACACCTGCTCCAACCGTCAAAAAGAATAAGCCTAATATGATTATGATGACGATGTTTTTAAGTTTCATATTTCAACAAACCTTATTATTTATTTAGATTAGTTTAACATAACTTATAGAGACTTACATTTAATAGAGCGTGCTGAAGTGCATGAAAAAAGGCCAGGACCGAGTCCTGACCTTTTGTTATATGAATTAATATCTGAAGTATCCGTCGATTGAACCGTGCACATAACTTACAGAACGCTGTCCAACACCTTCAGATGGATTCAATGCGTCGACCATTTGGCCATTACCAATGTAGATGCCGACGTGTGAACCGCCATTGAAGAATACAAGATCTCCCGGTTGAGGGTTGGATACTTGTGTGCCTGCTGCCATTTGGCCTGCAGCAGTTCTTGGGAGGTTGACACCTTTAAATGCTTTCATGAACTGTTGGGAAAGGGCTGAACAGTCTACTGCTGTAGAAGTGTTTGCACCATATACATAGCTCTTGCCTGCTGCTACTGAGTGTGCAACAGATGCTGCGTTGCCACCCACATTTGATACTTGCTGACTTTGAGCCTTTTCAGCTTCTTGCTTTTGTGCTTTTGCTTGTTCTGCTTCCCTTTGTTCAATTCTTTGCTGACGTTCTGCTTCAGCTTGCTCAGCTGCGCGTTGTTCCGCTGCCGCCTGTTCTGCTACACGATCTGCTTCAGCTTGTTCTGCCGCACGATCATTGTTTTGTTGCGCTGCCGGTGCAGAAGGTTGCTCTACTGTCTCAGCTTCTGCCGCTTCAGCTTGCTCTGCTGCACGTTGTTCCGCTGCGGCTTGTTCTGCCTCAGCTTGCTCGGCTGCACGATCCGCCTCAGCTTGCGCAACTGCAGAAGATGTTTGATTTTCAACAGTTTCTTCTACTGCTGGTGCTGCCTCAACAACCTCAGTCTGTTCTTCTACAACAGGTGTATCTTCAACAACTTCAGTTTGCTCCTCTACAACAGGTGCAGCTTCAACGACTTCAGTCTGTTCCTCTACAACAGGCGCAGCATTACCAGAGACGATCAATGTTTTACCTGCAAAAATAAGATCGGATGATAGATTATTCCACTCCATGATCTGTTGGTACTCGACATTGAATTTCTGTCCTATTTTAAAGAGAGTATCGCCTGGTTGGATGACGTATGTGCCATCATCAGCCGTCTCGGTTTTTTTAACTTCTTCTTCTTCATCAAGGCTCAGTTGCTCGCCTTCAATAATAAGGTCGCTAGAGAGTCCATTTACTTCTTTAAGCGCAGAAACTGTTGTTCCATGTTCAGTTGCAAGGCCCCAAAGCGTATCTCCACTCTCTACGGTATAATCTGCTGCAGATATATTGCTGGATGCGACACCTGTGAGTGCAGTGACTGTTGCGACTGATAGTAGCGTCTTTTTCATAAGTAAATAAATCCTCCTATTTTTTAAATCTATTGTATATATTTATGTTTATATTTATCCCACTCAGGGTAATTCTGTGTTGTGGTTTAATCTTGAAATGTTTCTTGATGACTACGTTGCACACTATAGCACAGAATATCAGCCATTTGTGCCTTTGTAATACACTTGTAATGTAAAAGAAATCACTGAAATACAGCGTAATATAATGTTAAGCATCAAAAGACCCCTGACTGGAATATTCCAGTCAGGGGTCTTTTACTCATGATTTTATTTTCCAAATGTATATAACAAAATCAATGCACGTTGTCTTCTATGCCGTAATCGACAGCCTATTCACCTGTCTGGCTGGATAACCATTTTACAAGGGCGTCCATCTCTTTTTCATCTGAAACAAGGCCAGCAGGCATACCGTCCCCGCCTTCGTCAATTTGTGTACGTATTTCATCTTCAGACATCTTACTGCCTATATCCGTAAGTGCTGGGCCGGATGCGCCTTCAAGGTTTTCACCGTGACAGCTCATGCAGTTGTTTTGTTCGTATGATTGCTTGGCAAGCTCCGTGTCTCCAGAATCTGCACTGCCTTCCTCCGTGCTGCTTTCTTCCTCAGTACTTGCTTCACCAGTCGATTCCTCTGTGGATTCTTCATCTCCAGAGCCTCCACAGGCACCGAGGACAAGAACCAATGCAAAACTCATAAGTAACCAGAATTTTTTCATTACACTGTCTCCTTTGCAGATATGATATAGACTATATAATTCACTTACCCATCTATGAGAGTGATATAAACATTAATTGAATATTTAAAAACGCCCATACTATAGGGTATGGACGTCGCAACTTAATTTTCATCCATCGTCATGCGCAGGTAGGCATTAATGAAGGGACCAATATCTCCATCCATTACTTTATCGGTATTGCCCACATCCATGTTTGTGCGATGATCCTTTACCATGGAGTATGGGTGGAATACATAGGAGCGGATCTGACTGCCCCATCCTATTTCTTTCTGTTCTCCCTTGATGGCATCCATTTCCGCGCGGCGCTCCTCAAGTTCTTTTTGGTAAAGTTTGGACTTGAGCATATTCATCGCTTGTTCCCGGTTTTTGATCTGGGACCGTTCATTTTGACAAGTCACGACAATTCCGGTTGGATGGTGCGTGATTCTGACAGCTGAATCTGATGTATTGACATGCTGTCCCCCGGCTCCGCTGGAGCGGTACGTATCCACATTGATGTCATCTGGCTTAATTTCAATTTCGATATCCTTATTGTCGAATTGTGGCGTGACTTCGCAGGAGACGAAAGAGGTGTGTCTACGTCCCGATGAATCAAACGGAGATATCCGCACCAGTCGGTGGACTCCCTTTTCCGCTTTTAAAAGTCCATAACTGTTCAATCCTCTGATGAGCAGCGTTACACTTTTAACCCCAGCTTCGTCCCCTGACTGGTAATCAAGTGTCTCTACTTTGAAGCCCTGTTGGTCGGCATACCGTTGATACATCCTGAGCAGCATCTCAGCCCAGTCTTGGGACTCGGTGCCGCCTGCTCCAGGGTGCAGTTCGAGAATAGCATCCAGTTCGTCGTGTTCATTGTTAAGCAGCATATTCAACTCAAATTTGTCGATTTTAGCACGCACCTGATCGACATTTTCTTCGAGCACCTGATACATTTCCTCATCATCTTCTTCTTTGAGCAGCTCGTGGGACACTTCTATATCCTCAACGGCCTCTTCGATGGCATGGAACTCATCTACGACTTTCTTCAAATTGTTGTTCTTATCTATGACTTCCTGTGCCTTCTCCTGATTATCCCAAAAACTTGGGTCTGTCATCTGCTCTTCATACTCTTTGATCTGTGTCTCTTTTTCCTCTAAGTCAAAGAGACCCCCTGAAGTCATCTAATTTACCGTGCATCTCCGTAATGAAGTTCCTGATTTCATGTATTTCCATAATTACCCTTCTTTCTCTTATTTACCATGACAATTCTTATATTTTTTTCCTGACCCGCAAGGACAAGGGTCATTCCGACCCACCCTCATCTCTTTCTTTACCGGTCCTTTTTTGGCTTTTTCCTTACTGTCCCCTGCGTGCATTTCATTTTTTGCAATGACTTGTTCACGCTTGATCTCTTCATCGGACTTGACTTCCGTCTTCATGACATATCGTGCTGTATCGTCCTCAATCGCGACAAGCATATCTTCAAACATCTGCAAGCCTTCATTCTGATATTCCCTAAGAGGGTTGATTTGGCCATATGAGCGCAGATGGATGCCCGTCCTCAGCTGATCCATACTATCTATATGCTCAACCCACTTCTGGTCGATTGTACGCAACATCATCATACGTTCGAATAGTCGCATCTTTTCTGAGCCGAGCTTCTCTTCCTTCGCTGCGAGATCCGTCTGCATTTTTTCCAGGATAAGGGCTGTGATCTCTTCATTTTCACGTCCACGTATTTCGTCAACAGTGATTTCCTCTTCCCATAGATACATATCGGCGACAGTCTGGACAAACTGCTGATAATCTATAAGCTCTTCATCTTCCAGAATATAATAGTCTACGGTGCGTTCGACGGAAGATTCAATCATTCCCATCAGCTGGGCGCGCACATCTTCTTCATCTATCACTTCATTACGTTCTTCGTAGATGATTTCTCTCTGACGGCGCAGCACATCGTCATACTCAAGCAGCTTCTTACGTGCATCGAAGTTGTTGCCTTCTACACGTTTCTGCGCCGATTCGACTGCCCTGGAAATCATTTTGGAAGTCAATTCCTCTTCCGCCATACCCAGTCGCTGCATGGTGTTCTGCATGCGTTCCGACCCGAACCGCCTCATCAGATCGTCTTCTAGGGATAAGTAGAATGTGCTGACTCCAACATCCCCCTGACGGCCTGACCGACCACGCAACTGATCGTCGATGCGGCGGGATTCATGACGTTCTGTCCCTATAACGGCGAGTCCACCCAGTTCAGTCACACCTTCACCGAGCTTGATGTCTGTCCCACGTCCGGCCATATTCGTGGCGATGGTTACAGCACCTTTTTTACCTGCATTGGCGATTATTTCAGCTTCCCGTCCATGATTCTTCGCATTAAGGACATTATGTCTGACTCCTTTTTTGCGGAGCATCTCGGAGAGGTACTCACTTGTCTCTACAGCCACCGTACCTATCAGGACCGGCTGACCTAATCGGTAGCGTTCAACCACTTCTTCTATCACATGCTTGAATTTGAATTCCTTGGTCGAATATATCTTATCAGTGCGGTCAATCCTAGCAAGTGGTTTGTTAGTCGGAATGACAGTTACTTTCATGTTATATATGTTGAGGAATTCCTCTTCTTCGGTCTTGGCTGTACCGGTCATGCCTGAGAGTTTATTGAACTGCCTGAAAAAGTTTTGGAAAGTAATCGATGCCATTGTTTTTGATTCATTTTGGATATCGACGCCCTCTTTAGCTTCGATGGCTTGGTGCAGTCCATCAGAAAATCTGCGTCCTTTCATCTTTCTTCCTGTAAACTGATCGACTATGACGATCTTTTCATCTTCCACCACATAATCGATGTCGTTTTGCATTGAGAAGTGGGCCTTCAACGCCTGATTGATATGGTGCAGAAGGTTAACATGTTTGACATCGTACAGGTTGTCGACTTTAAACCATTTTTCGGCCTTTTCCATACCTTCATCGTTCAATTGGATGTTTTTCGTTTTCACATCATAAGTGAAATCTTCATCCTCCTTCAACATCTTCACGAAAGCGTTGGCTCTGATATATTGTGTATTCGACTGATCAGCTTTACCGGAGATGATCAGTGGTGTACGTGCTTCATCGATTAAAATGGAATCGACTTCATCGATGATCGCATAATTCAGTGTCCGTAGAACACGATCTTTCTTATATGTCACCATGTTATCCCTTAAATAGTCGAATCCAAGTTCATTGTTTGTCGTATATGTTATATCGGCATTGAAAGCTTCCCTTTTTTCTTCACTGTTTTTGGCATTCATGTTTAATCCTACACTCAACCCAAGGAAATTGTAGAGAACGGACATTTCTTCCATCTGGGTGGCGGAAAGATATTCGTTGACAGTGATTACATGAACTCCTTTGCCGGTCAATGCATTCAAATATACTGGCATCGTTGCTGTAAGCGTTTTACCTTCACCAGTTTTCATTTCAGCGATATCGCCTTTATGAAGTGTCATGCCCCCCATAATCTGTACTGGGTACGGCTCAAGTCCAAGCGTCCGTTTTGAAGCTTCTCTGACTGTGGCAAATGCTTCAGGAAGAATTTCATCAAGCATCTTGTCTTCTTTATCATCTTCGACTTCGGAAAGTTTTGCTTTGAATTCATCCGTCTTCGCCTGCAGTTGACTGTCTGACATTTTAGTGAATTCTTCTTTATACGCCTCGACTTTATCTGCGATCTTCTGGAGAGAACGCAACTCCCGTTTATTGCCGTCAAAGACTTTGTCCAAAATACTCATGGATTTCTCTCCTCACTAATTTCACTCTATATTCATTCAATAATAATATCACTAAATAGGCTAAAAATAAAATGAACGAATCAAAAAGGATCCCTGGCCGACTATAGCCAGGGATCCTCTTTAACAAGTCTCAAAAAGCATGCAACCAATCTTTAATTGGTTTCGATAAGACCGTATTTACCGTCTCTACGTTTATAGACAATGCTTGTACCATCAGTTTCCCTATCATTGAAGATGAAGAAATCATGGCCGAGCATATTCATCTGCAGCACTGCTTCTTCCGAATCCATCGGTTTAAGCTGGAATTGCTTTGAACGGACAATTTCAGATGTCTCCTCCGCCTCTTCGTCCTTGCCGTCTGCAGCATCGAGTGTTGCAAGGAAATCCTGCTCCGGATTCTTCTCCCTGAACTTGCGGTTGATTTTAGTCTTATGTTTCCTGATTTGTCTCTCCAGCTTGTCGATGATCAGATCGACGGCTGCGTACAGGTCATCATGGCTTTCTTCAGCCCGCAGAGTCAGGTCTTTCATAGGAATTGTGATTTCAACTTTTGCCTTCTTGTTATTATAGGTCTTGATGTTGACATGAGCGTGTGTATTGGGAGCATTAGTGAAGTAACGTTCCAGTTTGCCCACTTTTTCTTCTATGTGGCTTCTGATGGCGTCTGTTACTTCAATGTTCTCTCCTCGAATTTCACATCTTATCATGATGAAACCCCTCCTTGAGTACGTTATTCTTTCTACTTTCATTATATCAGAATGTTCATGCTTTGGAAAACGTTAACACATCGATTGAGGATGGGGAAATGGTGTAGAGTTTCTCCAGCGCATGGTGCACCGTCATGCCGGTCGTATATATATCATCAACCAGCAGAAGGCGTTGGTCGCGCAATTGACTCCCGTTCAAGACACTGAAAGGATTCTCCCCATTGATTCTCAGCACCTTACTCAGCTCAGACTGTCTGGCCCTATCGGTGGTGGCAAGCGCCTCTTTATAGACTATCCGTTTCTGATCAAGCACCGTTGTCGTCTGATTATATCCACGTTCTCTAAACCGATTTTCGGACAACGGGATGGGGATGACGGCATCGTATCCTCGCAGATCTATATCCAGCAACTCCGCGAGAACTTCTGACAGTGCGTAATCCCCCATGAACTTATATCTATGGAACAGCATTTTAACTGTTTGATTGTATTCCAAGAGGCAAGTAATCTTAGCGGGTGGCGTGAAACGCCGCTTTAGAAAATCACAATCCATGCATTTCTGCCACCCTTCTTCCATCAGGCGGTGACAGAAATCACAGCGCAGGCCGGCACGCCATTCTGTAAGCAGTTCCCGGCAAACGGGACATAGGGGGCGGGGGGTCTTGAAAAGGGTGATTATATCAGGTTCTTCCTGGATGTTTGAATGACAGTACAGGCAGATCATATCCTGACCCTTCCTGAATTGAAGGATTTGAGCATCTTCTGCGCAGCCGTGATGGAAGAAGTCCTATAGGCAGCCATAAAACAAATATTGCCGACAGGATCTGTCCACTTCCTCCCGACCCTCCCGCACATCTGCACAAGGCTCTCTTTGCTGAATCTTTCTGCATGGATGATGATCACATCCAGCCGATCGAACGTCACGCCGCGTTCCAGGATGGTGGTCGTAAAGAGAATATCAGTTTCCCCTGCTCGCATACGGGCCACTTTACCGTCGCGGTCAGGATCAGCACTATACACTGTTTCGATTGTTGGGAATTCGGGCAGCATCAGCTGATGCATCTTTTTCATCAATGCAATATCCGGGAAGAACACCATCACTTTCCTCTCGTCATGCAAGACACGTTCCAGTTCTTTTGTGCAGACGGCGGGTACCTTGTTCCTATGGACGCTCTTTCTAACGTCAATATACCGCATGTATGGTATGGCGAGCTTGTAGCCATGAAAGCGTTCCGGTAGAATTACCACGTTTTCTTTACCGACCTGCCTGATCAGTTGCCGCGATGGGGTCGCCGACATATAAATGATTGATGCCCTCTCCCTGCAAGCCCGGCTGATTGATTGCATGAGCAGTGGGTCTTCCGGCAAGGGGAAAGCATCAGTCTCGTCGACGATGACAAAATCAAAATGATCGATATAGTTATAGAGCTGATGGATGGTACAGACGACGAAGTGATGGTCCCGAACCTGTTTGACGCCATCATACATGAGGCTTATGGCACTGTCCGAAAAGGCCGCCTCCAACCTGATGTACACTTCTTTTACCACATCGATTCTCGGAGAGACGAAGGCAACATTCATCCCGTTCTGCCTTGCCCGTGAAATAGCCGCAAACGTCATCTCAGTCTTGCCTGCACCAGTCACTGCGTATAGGAGCAGATGCTGACGCCTCTCCAAAGCCCCGATGATCCTATCTGAAGCATAAGCCTGCTGCTTCGTCAGTTTGAAATCCAAAATGTACCCGGCGCTATCGAAACAGTCTGGGGGCGTGCTGCAGTATAGTGGTGCCATTGTGTCTGCCCGTCCTAGATTCGCGCATTTCAAGCAGTAGGATACCAGTTTTTCGTGCAAAGGCGATCGATATGTATAAAAATACTGACGTCGTTCATTGCCACAGCGATGACACTTTGGAATGGTGATGTCGACACCTTCTTTTTTATAGGGTATTGTACCTGTCCGCTCCAATATCATTTATTCGCTCCCTTTCCCCATTAAAAAAGACGCAGTAAACAAACTGCGCCTTTTCCCTAATATTCTGTATCCACCTCGAAAGTGGTATAACCCAAGCCCAACGCACCCTCACCAAGATGCGTTGCAATGACAGGGCCAAAATAACTCAATCTAAACGTAATATCCGGATACTCCGAATGGAGCTTCTCCATCCAACGCCTGCCTTCTTCTTCAGCGTTGCTGTGGATGACCACAGCAGTCACCGGTTTACCTTTATGTTTTTCCATTTCCTTCGCAAAAATTTCTTCTACGCGCTTTAACGCCTTCTTTTTAGTCCGTATCTTTTCGAAGGGTACAATCTTCGCATTCTGGAATTCCAGTATCGGCTTGACCTGCAATAGGCTGCCTATCATTGCTTGGGCGTTTGATAGGCGCCCTCCCTTCTGAAGGTTAGTCAATGTGTCTACTACGAAATAAGCATTCGTATGCTTTTTCCGCTTCATATCCTCCAGCCGATCCATCAAACTGTCCAAGGGCATGTCGGCCTTATGCTGAGCCGCATAAAGAGCCATGAAACCCTGTACATAGCAGGCGATCTCTGTGTCGACGGCATGGACCTTGATGCCATCGACGCTCTCTCCGGCCGCCATGGCGTTCTGATAGGTCCCGCTTATCTCACTAGACAGATGCACACTGATTACGTCTGTATACCCCTCACTCCTCAAAGCTTCAAGGAGTAGGATGTAATCGCCTATCGACGGCTGACTTGTACCGGGCAGGTCGGCCATCTTGTTCATCTTTTCAAAGAATGCTCCTGCATCTATATCTTCATCTTCCCTATAGGCTGTATCTTCAATGACTACATTAAGAGGGATGGTCCGGATATCATACTTCTTCTTCAGCCCTTCGGGCAGATAGGACGTAGAGTCCACCACCACCGCTATCTTCATACTCGCCCCTCCAATTCCCGATTCACACTTGATAACAGTTTACTACATTCCAATCGCTTTCGTCCATGTGTTAATATATTTTTAAGAGGTGAAAATGGATGGAACAAGAATATATGAACAGAACCGATGAATCTGTTGAAACCATCATCAATAAATCACGCTTCATCACATACATTTCACGCACCGATACAGAAGAAGCGGCAAAGGCATTCATCGCTTCGATCAAAGCAGAGCATAAGGATGCGACCCATAACTGCAGCGCATACATCATTACAAAGAGTGCGATGATCCAAAAGGCGGACGATGATGGTGAACCTTCAGGCACAGCAGGCGTCCCCATACTGGAAGTGCTGAAACGAGAAGCCCTTTATAATGTCACGGTTGTAGTCACCCGCTACTTCGGCGGTATAAAATTAGGGGCCGGCGGATTGATACGTGCGTACTCCGGAGCTGCAGCCAAAGCAGTGGAGGCAGCAGGTAAAGTCGTCGAAATCGATGTAGTGCCATGCAGAGTGACTATGGATTATACCTATACCAGTAGATTCGAACATACAATCGCTGATACGGATATTGAGATAAAAGACATTGCATATACCGATAAGGTTGCATACCTACTTCATGTGAAGATTGATGATATGGAGTTTTTCCGCACCCGTCTCAAGGAAATCACAAAAGACACTTCCAGCCTGGAAGAGATGGATATCATCCAGGCTGAAAGTGCCGTCAGCTGATTATGGCAGTATGCGATGGAAAATCTTTCTGGCAAAGTTAAGGACCGGCTTCCAGTCACTATCCACCAGATTGATCGCCTCAACGATTATCTCGGTTGTGAGGATCAAGAGCAACGACATGATGATGGCACCGGGTATCGTCGAAAAATAGAGGATGATGCTCGCCCCGGAATAGAGAAGCGCGATGAAATAGATCAACACTACACTTTCAGCATGCGAATACCCAAGATTCTGCAGCCGATGGTGGATGTGGCTACGGTCCGCTTTGACCAGAGATACATTGCTGCGATACCTTCTTAATGCAGCGAAGAACATGTCGATGAAAGGAACTGCGAGAATGATGATCGGGAAGAAAAGTGAGATGAGGGTGATGTTTTTAAAGCCCATCAACGATACCACGCTGATTATGAAACCAAGCAGCATCGCCCCGTTATCACCAAGAAATATCTTCGCCGGATGGAAATTGTAAACCAGAAACCCAATACACGCCCCGATAAGGATTGCACAGATCATCATGACAAAGATATTGCCCTGGAGAATCGTGATGAATGCGATACTTGAAAGAGCGATTACGGAGACTCCTGTAGCGAGCCCATCCAATCCATCTATCAGATTGATCGCATTCAGGATACCGACTATCCAGATGATGGTTATCGGTATGGAAAATACACCGAATTCGATTTCGATGCCGAATGGAGTCACACTGTCGATCACCACATCATAAAATACCGGGACTAGACTTGCTGCAATCTGTCCTACTAGCTTAAGGCCAGGTTTGAGGTCGTATTTATCATCGATGATGCCCACGATTACGATGACGACTCCGCCGAATATGATTGCCTTGTACTCAGCTTCTATCGGACGTGAGATGATGACACCGATAATGAACGATATCAAAATCACCACACCACCAAGGTATGGAATGGGTGTCCGATGGACTTTTCTGTTGTTTGGATAGTCGACAAAACCGAATTTACGACTAACCCATATGAAGAGCGGTGTCAGAATCAATGAAATAAGAAACGAAACCGTCAATAAAAATAGAGTATACATTCCATCACCATCACTAGTTATTTCCAACCCACTATATCATATTAGCCTTCAATTATGTATCGGTCATCCATCTTACTACATATATAATTTTAATTAAACTCAAATTCGTTGTATAATTATCTTAATCAAGAAAAAGGAGATCTAATATGAATAGAACAACAGGCGGGATGCATCCCGTCCTCAAAATATTACTCACTCTGCTCATCATCTCAGTCATCTTATTGATCGGTATTTTTGCTTATGTATATCTGCAGTTGAAAGGTGCTGCAAATGACATGTACGATGATGATTTCACATCAGAAACCTCAGACCTCAGGGAGACGGATGTGAGCTTCAAAGACGGCGACCCCATCTCCGTCGTCCTCTTCGGGACCGATGATGATGAGTCCCGGAATGCAAGCGGTATGGGGCAGCGTTCCGACACCATCATGGTGGTGACGCTCAACCCGAACACCGATGAAGGTCGCATGCTCAGTATACCGAGGGACACACGTACAGAGATCGTAGGCCGTGACACAGTAGAAAAGATCAACCACGCCTATGCCTATGGGGGTCCTGAGATGGCATCCCGTACAGTGGAAAACTTCCTAGATATGCCGATAGACCACTTCCTTTCGATAAATATGGATGGGTTCACCACCATAGTCGATGAACTTGGTGGCATCACGGTTACAAGCGAAGACACCTTCGAACAATCCGGCTACCAGTTTACAGCTGGCGAAACCTATGAGATGGACGGGGATATGGCCCTCGCCTTTTCCAGAAGCCGTAAATCCGAAGGTGCGGGCGGCGACTCGGGAAGACAGAAGAGACAACAGCAAGTAGTTGAAAGCATCGGTCAGGAAATGCTTAGCCTTAAAACAGTAGCGAACCTCGGTTCAATCCTGGATGTCATGGGTGGGAATGTCCGTACCAATATCCCATTCAAGGAGATGAATGCCTTTCGTTCCAACTATCAGAAGGCTGCGCAAAATATAGAACGTCTGACTCTTGAAGGGACGGATCAGAGGCTGGACGATGGTCTATGGTATTTTATTCCTGATGATTCTTCATTTAATTCGACAAGAAACGAATTACGTGAAAATCTAGATCTGGAATAGTTAAGATTTAGGAGGGACAGGCATGCTCATCGATTTCGTACTCAATATATCCATCACGATCAGTGGTATCTACCTGTTCCATCGCCTGCAGTATATCGAGGACCGCAAATTCATGGATTCCGATATTTTCCAGGCGTTGCTGATGACTACCATAGCTGTTCTGCTGTTGATGGTGCCGCTGCACTTGGCGGGGATGACGTTCAGTCTATATTTCATACCTTTGTTGATTCTGGTCAAGTACAGCGCCACCCACCTCATCATCGGCGCTGTCGGGGTCGTCTATCTCTTTCATCATATGATTTTTGATTTTCAATGGCAGATCTATCTGATATTCTTCATCCTCTATTTTTTCATCATGATGATACTGCCCTTCGTCCGTATCCAGAAACTGCAGTCACTGACAGCAACCACCGTCATCTTTACGCTGTTTTATGTAATCAGCATTCATATGTTCGTTCAGCCCCTTACCTTATGGCAGATGCTTCTGTTCATCGGGGCAAGTACGGTGGTGATGTTTACTGCCGTGATGATGTATGAAGATGTAAATGCAATCCTTGCCCTTTTGAAACGGTATGAAGAAGAAGAGTACAAAGATTACCTGACCCAACTCGGCAATGTTAAATCCCTGGATAATGCGGTCACCGAACTCATGGACGAGTCCGATACACTCAGCCTTCTGCTTATTGATATAGACAATTTCAGTCTGATCAACGATAAGTATACCCATACTTCTGGCGATGCCTTGATTAAACAGATGGCCCATCTACTGGATAACCATGTACCAAGTGGCGGTACTTTGTACAGGAGTAGCGGAGAAGAGTTTTCGATGGTGATGAAAGATCTCTCGTTCGACCGTACGGTACGCCTGGCTGAAGCGATTCGCAATAGCGTCGAGCGGGCGCGTTTCCATGTCAGCGAAACTGAGAATGTCCGGTTGACGGTGTCCATAGGCATCGCCTATCAACCCCTGGCCCCGGAAACAAAAGGCAGGTTGTTCAAGGAAGCAGATGATATGCTTCACGCTGCGAAGAAACAGGGAGAGAATAGAGTAATGTTCAATCCATTATAAAAAAACCAGGACATTGTCCTGGTTTTAATCTTCAACGGCAGAAAGACTTTTGAGTGTAATGTTACTATGCGAGTCTTGCCATCTCACTTCTTCATTCTCAAAATAGAATGCCTGAGGCGATTCATGTTTTACGTTGAAGTTTTCTGCAATATAATCGGAGAGATCGCGGTTATTTTGTACGATAAGATAATAGCCGTCCATATCCCTTTCATAATGGAATTTTTGGAACTCTTCGAAGGCTGCTGCTGAAATTGGACACGTACTGCTATGCTTCATGAAGAAAAAACTCTTCTTTTCTTGCAACAACTTTTGAAATGACTCAATCGATGTTGTCTTAGTTATCATTTCATCACCTTCTCATTAACTTCTCATTAAGCTCTTAATAACTTATCATTTATGCTACTATTTGGCAAATCCGATTATGTATTGTGTTATAATGACTTCGATTGGAGGATTCATATGAATAACAAACCACTGAAAAGATGGACATTTTTGGATACTATAAATGCATCACTCTTGATCATCGTCCTTTTGTTCATGCTCGATTTTGAAAACAATGCGACTGTTACAATCATTCTTCTTGCTGTATTCGCTTTTTGGATCGTTACGGTAATCCTGCGGAACATTTTCATTTCAAAGATCGAAAAGGATCCGAACCATCCCATGCATACCAACCAGTCTGAAGAGAATAAGAAATAGAAGACGGGCTTTTAGAGCCCGTCTTCTATTTCTTTCAAGCCTTTCCAGTACTGGTCGTCCAACTGATTGTAAGTGCTCTTATAAGGCAGGATATTCTGGAGCTGAAGTTGTTGGAGTTGCTCGTTATACTCCATAGTCCTCGTGCGTTCCTGATAATATTTTTCGAAACCGTAATACATCTCCAGAGTCAAACTCCTCACCTGCATAGCAATTTCAGTTTCGAGATTCACTTGGTTGAGGGATCGGATGTGCCTATCCACAAGCGGCAATATCACTTCGTTGATGTAGGTGGTCCTATCATCACGCGGTTCATTTTGTTTAAGCTGCTCTGCTTTTCCATCCAGTTCTTCACTGTTTGAATTTATCTGTTCGATTAATTCATCAGTTTCGGTCTCCCCCTCTCCCTTCTGGATGTCTTCAATCACCTGATCGCGCTCTTCCTGATTCTCCATGAACGCCTGGCTTAACTCTATCAATGTCTCATTTGAACGTGCAGATTTATAGTATGTTTCGACATAGCCATTCAACTCATCAACAAATTTTCCCTTCAATTCCAGGCTCTCTTTGTAGGTTTCATGACTCTCCCGTAAATCCTCTTCCGCCACTTCCACTTGCTCCATTTTCATGTTCATCTGTTCAATGAGCGGTTCCACTTCTTCGCTGAGCATGTCATTGAGGGAGGAGAGTTTTTCCAAATCAATCTCCGGATCCCTTGCTGACGTTTCTTCAACCAGAGCTTCAAGGTCGATCTGATTTATTTTATCGTTAAATTCTTCGTCTAATTCATGGATGGTTTCCATGTCACTCATGTATTCTTCATAATTTGCTTGAAGTCCTCTGTCGCAACCGCTTGCCAGCAGGAGTAAAACCATGAAGGTTATGCCTATGATACCTTTTTTCATATGCATGGAGGCCACACTTTCCTATAATTATGGATTCTTACGCTCGCACAACAAATAAAATATAGCACATAATGGAAGTCCCCGCCAATTCCATTGGCAATGTGCGGGCCATTACATTATAATATTATGTAGGTATTTTCTCTTGAAAGGACATATTAAGGTGGATTACAAAAAAATTGCAGAAAATTTAAGTGCTTTACTTGTCAAAGGTACGTTTAAAACCGATGTACCCCTAAAAAAACATACATATACCGAGACTGGCGGAGTAGCAGATTTCTATGTCACTGTATATGATTTTGAGGAGGCTTCCCGCGTCCTTGAATACAGCTACAATAATCGTATCCCGGTCACCTATTTAGGCAATGGTTCAAACATCATTATCCGTGATGGAGGAATCAGAGGCATTGTTCTTAATATGCTTAAGCTGGACTATATAGAAGTCGATGCGGATGTTTTGACGGTCGGCAGTGGTTGCGCCATCATCGATGCCTCAAACTTTGCCAGGGACCATTCGCTGTCAGGCCTCGAGTTTGCATGCGGTATTCCAGGTAGTGTTGGTGGTGCTGTCTATATGAATGCCGGAGCGTATGGCGGAGAAGTGAAAGATTGCCTGTTGGAAGTTACCGTCCTTGATGAGTCTGGTAAAAAGATCGTCCTTCAAAATGGTGAGCTTGAGCTCGGTTACAGGAAAAGCGTCGTGCAGCAAAATGACTATGTAGTAGTGGAAGCAAAGTTTGCATTGAGCACGGGAAACAAGGGTGATATACAAGCTGTCATGGATGATCTTACGGAACGAAGGGAACGGAGGCAACCTTTGGAATATCCTTCCTGCGGCAGTGTCTTCCAGAGACCCCCAGGGAATTTTGCTGGTAAACTTATCCAAGATGCTGGTCTACAGGGCCATCGCATCGGGGGCGTGGAAGTTTCAAAAAAACATGCTGGTTTCATGGTCAACGTCGACAACGGCTCTGCCAGTGACTATGAAGAACTGATAAAACATGTACAAGACAAAGTGTTCAATGAATTCGGTGTCTGGTTGAATCGGGAAGTCCGGATTATCGGCGAACCTGTCTACAGACGATCCAAACGCTATGAACAATAAAAAAAGACCCTTAGGGTCTTTTTTTATTGTTCCAAAGCTTGTTCTACTTCTTCCAGCTGACCAATGGTCGTCATTACGCCACCTGAAGCAAGATACCAAAGTTTCGCATCAAGCTCGACGACCTTATCGTTTTCAATCGCATCAACATTCTGCATGACGGAATTATCCAACACGGAGCCGGATGAAGATTCTCCACCTATGGCACTTCCTCTATCCAGTGCCAAAATAATGCCTGGGTTCTTATCATTGATATATTCATAGCTTATTGCTTGGCCGTGTCCCTTATCGGCAATCTCATCATCGGATGGTTTAATGCCGAGATTGTCATATAGGAAACCATAGCGTCCTCCGGGACCGAATACTGAAAGTTCTCCTTCATTAGCCATGACGAACATCATCGATTTATCAGCATTTTCGGCTTTTTCTTTGACTTCTTCAATTTTTGCATCAAAGTCTTCTATAAGTGCTTCTGCCTCAGAAGATTTATCATAGATCTTGCCGAGCATTTCTGTATAGTGACGGATATCATCGAAGTAGTTCTCACTGGATGGAGAAACATACAGGATTTTAGCATCTGGTGCCGCTTTTTCAAATTCACTGACCATCTGCGAGGTTGCCTGACGAACTGAAATGAGGATCACTTCAGGTTGAAGCTCTGCAATCTTTTCAAAGTTAGGATCTTTCAAAGTCCCCAGATTTTCGTATTTATCATCAGAAAACTTATCGAGTTGATCGGGTATGGTACTTGTCCCCTCACCTTTAGGCAAACCTGCTACACTGTCCGCTTCTCCGAGCTCATCGATTGTAGAGAGTGCACCATAATCGAATACAGCTACACTTTCTGGGTTTTTCGTCACTTCAACCGTTTCGGAAACTTCCTCACTCGCTTCTTCGTCATCGGAAGACTCGTCAGAAATCATATAATTATTCTTGACCTCAACTGTTTCCTTATCTGAACTTGAACCTTCGGCTGCTTCTTCTTCCGATGTTCCTTCAGTATTGCCGCAAGCGGCAAGGATCATGATCATCATGATCGCTAGCAATAAATAAAATTTCTTCATTTCCATTCCTCTTTCCTATGTGTCTTTAGCCCCCACTAAAAACATCCATATATCCGGTAAGAACCCATCACCTCCCTTAATGTCTATGTTCGTATTAGGCACGTGCCTGGTCCTCGATGAAATCATCTACAGTCGCATTCTCATGCTCATCGAAATAGACGCATATCTGCTGTCCATAGATGCATTCTATATTGATATCCATCTCATAGATGTCTTCTAGAACCTCTTTTCTGATGACATCATCTTTTTTACCACTGACTGCGATTTTGCCATCTTTCATTGCAACAATGTTATCTGAATAGCATGAGGCAAAGTTTATATCATGTATTACTATGATTATCGTCTTGTTGCGCTCACGCACCAATCGCCTTAAAATCTGCATTATCTGCACAGAATGCTTCATATCAAGGTTATTGAGGGGTTCATCAAGGAATATATATTCCGTATCTTGGGCAATCGTCATGGCAATGTATACGCGTTGCCTCTGTCCGCCGGACAGCTCATCGATATAACGATCTTCAAAGTCTTCCAATTCCATATAGCTGACGGCTTCATCTATGATTTCATTATCTTTTTGCGTGAGACGACCTTTGGAATAAGGGAAACGACCGAAAGAAATCAGTTCCCTGACAGTAATCTTCAAGTCCATATTATTGGACTGCTTTAGAATTGCAATCTTCTTCGCTAGGGAATCGCTCGGAGCATTGAGTATGTTTTTACCTTCCAGGAGAACTTCTCCACTATCATGGTTCAAAAGACGTGTGACCATGGACAATACTGTACTCTTACCTGCACCGTTGGGGCCTATGAAAGAGGTCACTTTACCCTTGGCAATTGAAACAGATACGTCATTGACTACTTTTTTCTGGCCATAGAATTTGGAAATACCTTTAAGATCGATCATCTTCGACTCTCCTTAAGCATTAATATGATGAAATATACGCCACCTACAAGATTTATGATTACGCTGATCTCGACTGCCTGGTTGAATACATACTGTGTCAAAATCTGTCCGACCAGCAGTGTAATCACTGCAATGAGTGAACTGCCGATAAGCAGATAACGGTGTTTATATGTCTTGAACACCTCGTGGGCCAGGTTTACGACAAGCAAACCAAGGAACATTATAGGACCAACCAGTGCGGTAGATACCGAGACCAATACCGCAATGATGAGAAGCAGCTGGGACACCTTCCTATCATAGTTCACACCCAGGTTTATTGCATGATCACGGCCCAGTGTGATGACATCAAGTGAATGGAAGTCCTTCAGTACTATAAGAAGCATGATCAGCACGATGGCACCGGTAATCCAGAGCAGCTGTTCATTGATTGCATTGAATGAGGCAAACATTGAGCTCTGCAATACGAGGAAGTCATCCGGATTGATGAGCATCTGCATGAATGTCGACAGGCTGCTGAAGAATGTACCCAGGATGATTCCGATTAGCAGCAGCAGGAATACATGGTTCCCTGTCATCTTGAACAGGTACTTGAAGACGAATACAGTAAAGATCACCAACCCGATCATGCTGACCAGATAATTCACGTTGTCGTTCGTAATCAGAGGAGAACGTGCGCCTGCGACAAACACTATTACCGTCTGTATAAATAAATAGACGGAATCGAGCCCCATTATCGATGGAGTCAGGATACGGTTTTTCGTGATAGTCTGAAAGATGACTGTTGATAGGGCAATCGCTATACCCACAATGATCATGGTAGCCACACGGTTTAGACGTGACGGCAATTGATAATAGAGTATATCGAAGTTCAACTGATAGAATGTGTAGAGCCCTGCAATGATGAGTGTTGCAGCTACAAAAATGATGAGTAGCCTGTTGTTCTTTTTATCATGCATTGGATCTCACCCTCCTGAAGACCATAATCAGGAAGATGAAGCTTCCTATGACACCAATCATCAAGCCGATGGAAATTTCATACGGGAAGATGATGATGCGTCCAAGAATGTCACATATCATGACAAAAACGGCTCCAAGCACAGCAGTCAGAAAAATTGTGTTCTTCAGATGATCACCCCGAAATAGTGAAATGATGTTCGGGATAATCAGGCCGAGGAATGGTAACATGCCCACTGTGACCACCACTAATGCTGTGATTACAGCGGTAATAAGCAAGCCAATATTCATCACGCGTTGATAATTGAGCCCAAGGTTTTTTGAAAAGTCGCGACCCATCCCCGCAATTGTAAATTGATTCGCATAATACAATGCAATGATGAGAAAAGGAATGCTTATGTATAATACTTCGTATCGTCCGGAAATGATTATGGAAAAATCACCTTGCAGCCAGCTCGATAATGACTGAATCGAATTCGTCCTCAAGCTCAGGAATGTCGCTACACTGGCGACAACATTACCCAACATCAGACCAATTAATGGAACAAATACCACATCTTTAAATTGGACGCGTTGAATAATCTGCATGAAAAGCATCGTCCCCAAAAGACTGAGTGCCGATGCGAAAATCAGTTTGACGAGCAGACTGGCAGTCGGAAAGAACATCAGAGCCAATAATATACCGAGACGTGCCCAGTCCATAGTACCAGCCGTCGTTGGAGAAACGAACTTATTGCGTGTCAATTGCTGCATAATCAAGCCGGAAACACTGAGTGATGCACCGGAAATGATAATCGCAACTGTTCTCGGCAAGCGGCTTTCCATAATGATATTCTTCTGGTTGTCCGTCAAATCAAACAGATCTCCCGGAGAAAGTTCAACCACCCCGACAAACATCGAGACAATCGAAAGTACTATCAATAATATAATCATGATGTCTAGCCTGAACAGTTTATATATCATTTTAATCCACCTTAATTGATAATGATTATCAGCGATAACCACATGTTCAATTATACACGTCAATGCTTCAATTTCAAGCATTCAAAATCCAATATAATAAAAAAACCACCCGATTGGCATCAGATGGTATCCGGTTGTTTAATTGATTATAATAGTTTCTCCATTCGGTATGTTCTCTTCCCCGTATAGGATGGCCATTATTGTGCTGAGCGCTTCGTGATAAGAGCGCCCCCCTGATTCTTCATAGCGGATGGAAGGTCTGTAGCTTAAGGCGTACACATCCACGTCTTCCCTCCGCAGTTCGGCGGCGGTAGAATGTGTCAATGCCTCGATTGCGCCTGTAACTGTGTAGTAGAGGTTCCTTTCGAAGACATCTTCAAATGACGGTTCAATCACATTGATGATCTTCGCGTCACTCTCGTCCTTCAGCATCGGCCGTAATGTACGGATGCCGAGATAAGTCCCCCATACATGCTCATACATTACCTGGTTGAATTCATCGAATGATACATCATAGACGGAACGGTTTTCCGTAAAGATCCTATGAACCAATACGATGCCATTTAATGTATTGTAATCCTGTTGGATCTCCTCGACCGTCGCTACCCAATCTATCTCTTTCGCCTGTTCCAAAAACACCACTTTGTGCGTGCCCTCAGAACTTTGCTTTAGACCTTCAAAAAGATTTTCCAACTCAGCGTAATCCACCCCCGCCAAAATGACGTTGGCCCCCTCTTGCGCAAGATGCATCGACAGTTCCCTGCCTAAGGGAGTAGCAGCATCCGACACTACATAAGTCTTCTCTTTCAAATTCATCTTTTCCTCCTGATTAAAGCGCCATATCTAGATAAATGCTATCTCTATTGTAAACCTTAAATGGCTGCTTTACAAACTGAAGGATGGCACCTCAGACGGTCTATTCCACCGTCACTTCCTCCTGCGGCATCGTATGAAGACTGAACGCGTCGACGTGCGATATGACTACATAGTCTCCTGGCTCATCAAAAGTATAGTCAATCGTATATGCACCTGCTTCTGAATGTTCCGCTTCAATCTTCTCTATGCTTTCCTCATCTTTTTTGACTTCAAATACAACCTTATCGGCATCTGTCACATTTTCATCATTGGAAGTGACATGCGCGATAAATTCAGCCGTTTCACCAGCTTCCACCGTTCCAGGCACTTCCAAACTGGCTTCCAGTGATTTAATTTCATCACCATTTGAATTTTCATGGCTCATTTCATGATCGTCATCTTCGCCGCCCCCACAGGCGGAAAGCAACAGAACCCCTGAAGTTAATACCGTGAAAAAACCTACTTTCAAATTCATTCGCTACATCTCCTTATTAGTACGTATTTTACAGAGTACCATGGAAAGAAGCGCTCTAGCGCACATAAATATGAACGTTATCTGAAATATATCGGCCCACTCAGGAAGTCTGTGGAATGATTATATTATCTTCTTCATCAAGTTAGCCATCTCAATTGCGCCGAGTGCTGCGTCGGTTCCTTTATTGCCTGCTTTTGTACCGGCCCTCTCCACTGCCTGCTCAATCGTTTCTGTAGTAAGCAGCCCGAACATGACTGGGACACCTGAGGATATAGAAGCGTTTGAAATGCCTTTGGCCGCTTCATTACATACATAGTCATAATGGGTGGTGCTTCCTCGGATTACACATCCCAATGCTACAATCGCATCATATTTCCCCGAGTCGGCCAGGGTCTTGGCGATGAGCGGGATTTCGAAAGCCCCCGGCACATGAAACAGTTCGATGTCTTCAGATTTGATGCCATGGCTGAGCAGAGCACCTTCGGCACCGGTAACGAGGTTGGAAGTGATGAAATCATTGAACCGTCCCGCGACAATCCCGATTTTCAGATCAGTCCCTATCATATTAGCTTCTATTTTATTCATTATCATTTCCTCCTAAAGCATATGTCCAAGCTTCGTTTTTTTGGTCTTCAAGTAATCCTGGTTGATTAGATTCGATTCAACGATATGGCTTTTGTGCTGTACTTTTATCCCTTCAGCCTCAAGCCCCTTTATCTTGCTTGGATTGTTGCTGAATAAAGTGACATGGTCGATGCCCAATTGTCGCAGCATTTCTGCAGCTGCATCATATGTGCGCAGATCCGCATCGAAACCAAGATGCTCATTCGCACTGACTGTGTCATAACCATCTTCTATCAATTCATAGGCCCTCATCTTATTGATCAGACCAATGCCCCGACCTTCTTGTCTCATATATAATATGACGCCATCTTCACGGCTCATGATATTCATGGCCTTTTCGAGCTGCGCACCGCAATCACAGCGAAGGCTACGGAAAACGTCACCGGTCAGGCATTCCGAATGGATTCTGACATTGGTCTTATTGCCTACATTTCCATGTACCAGAGCAAGATGTTCCTGTCCGGTCCCTTTATCGATAAAACCGTAAACTTTAAACGTACCGTATTCGGTAGGCATATTTATGGTCGTCTCCAGAGTGACCGCACCCTTATTTTCAACATGCTTCCTCAATGCCTCAATTGTAATCATCTTGAGGCCATGTTTCCTTTTATATTCAACTAGGTCGTCAACGCGTGCCATCGTACCATCTTCATTCATGATTTCACATATGATGCCGACTTGGGAGGCGCCTGTAAGGCGTGCAAGTTCTACAGAGGCTTCCGTATGTCCCATGCGCTCCCGGACACCCCCTCCTTTCGCTATAAGTGGAAAGACGTGGCCCGGCTTATTGAATTCGGTTGAGTCGACAGTTTTATCGGTCAGGGCCCGGATTGTTCTGAATCGTTCATATGCACTGATTCCAGTTGTAGATGATTTGTGGTCGATGGACGCCGTAAATGCAGTTTTATAAGGATCACTGCTGTCCTCAATCATCAAGGAGAGTCCTGCTTCCTCAGCAATGTCAGCTGAAATCGGCGCACATATCAGTCCGCGTCCGTGAGTGGCCATGAAATTCACTTCAGCCTCGCTGATGAATTCTGCAATGCCTATGAGGTCCCCTTCATTTTCCCGATTCTCGTCGTCTACTGCGATGATCAGTTTCCCAGCCTTAAGGTCCTGTAAAGCCGCTTCAATCGAATCAAACATGGGGCACCTCCTTTCTCGTCGCCTCTCCTGCCTCTAAAGTGCCCCAAGATAATAGATGCTCCACATGCTTCATCAGCATATCTGCCTCTATATTGACGGCACTACCCGGCGCTTTGCTTCCAAGTGTCGTACTGGATTGTGTTTCAGGTATCAGGCTGATGATGACTTCGGAACGGTCGGGCCGCACTCCAAATAATGTCAGACTGATGCCATCTATTGTAATCGACCCTCGATCCAATATATATTTCATCAGCTTCCCAGGACATTGAATATGCATATTAACCGCGCTGCCATCAGTTTCTTTATGCATCACCTTGCCGACACCATCAACATGGCCCGAGACAAAGTGTCCACCGAGTCTCGTGCTCATGGTCAATGCCCGCTCCAGATTCACCATGGTACCTGGTTTTATCGGGCCGAGATTTGTAATCTTTTTGGTCTTGTTGATCATTTCGACTGTGAAACATTCATCATCCAGATGGGTTACAGTCAGACAGACACCATCAATGCTGATGGAGTCACCGATTTTCAAATCATCAAACATGCCTTTCTCTATCATCAGTCGGGTATGCTGTCCTGTATCTTCGACTTCTTCCACTTTGCACACTTGTTCAATTATTCCTGTAAACATATCCTCAAGCCTTTCTATAAGTCAATTTAAGATCAGATTCGAGGCTTTCAACTTTTTCCAGGTCCAGTTGCACAACAGATTCCATTTTTGGAACCTGTGATTGATACAACCCATAACCGGATTCACCAAACAATTTCGGGGCAATATATAAGATGATCCTGTCGTATAATTCTTGTTCTATAAAAGAGGTGAGGGTGCTCGCACCACCTTCTATGAAAAGGGTGGATATCCCTTCTTCGTACAATACTTTCAACACTTCCTCAAGTGGTCTCTCCCCCACTCTGAGATCGCATCGGTCGCTGTATTTCATATTCATTTCATTCGTCGTAAAAATGATCGGCCGGCTATCATGATCGAATATATGCAGATGATCATGCAGCATCCCGTCACCAAGCAGAATGATCGGTACAGGACTGTTCCCTCCCCCGTATACCCGGGCTGTAAGTCGTGGATTATCCCTAAGCAGAGTCGTGCCGCCCACTAGTATGCCGTCGTGGACATGCCTTTCTTCATGGGCATCATACCTTGCGGCCTCTCCCGTTATCCACTTGCTTGTGCCATCACAGAGGGCAAGCTTACCGTCCAGGCTCATGGCGCATTTCAATGTGATTACAGGATACTTCCTCTTCAAATGCGTAAAGAAAGGATGGTAGAAGCTATCTATCTCGGTTTCCTGTTGATGAGCGACTTGAACACCGGTCGCATCCAATACTTCATGTCCTCTTACCTCCACATTCTCATCCTTCGCAGCATAGTACACTTTTTTTATGCCTGCCGCGATTATCGCCTCTGTACAAGGCGGAGTTTTACCATGATGTGAACACGGTTCCAGCGTTACATACATGTCTGAACCTGCAGGGTCTGTATTGCATGCTGCCAGCGCCTGACGCTCAGCATGAGGTTCGCCGTATCCCAAGTGTGCTCCCATGCCGATTATTTTTCCATCCTTCACTATAACTGCACCGACAGCCGGGTTGGTTCCAGTCTGGCCTGAGGTCATTTGGGCAAGTTGTAGCGCCATTTTCATATAATGATTCAATTTCTACCTCCTCAATATAAAAACGCCGATGAATGGATTCATCGGCGCTTAAAGGATTGTATGCAGAAGCAAGCATCCGGATGTGCGCATGTTTGCTGACGCGCATAATCGATGCCTCATTTTAAGGTATGCCAAATAAGCATACTTTAATCAGTATGTTCCACAATTCTCTCTCCCATCCAGACTTTCACTGTCGGCTTCAGATTTCCACTGAATCAGCCACATCAATTATAGATGCAGGTCGCGGGCTCTCACCGCCGGTTGGGAATTTCACCCTGCCCCGAAAGAATGCTTGTATTCAGTTGAAAAACTCTACTACCATCATATGACACACATAGTTTTTGTCAAGCCGCATTACAGAATGTATTGTTTTTATATCGTTTATTATTTGAATATTATCTGTTTTCTGATTATATGTTACTATGGTGGTAATAATCGACATTAAATAATCGTGTCGATTTAATTATGGGGAGGGAGAAAATTGACCGATAACGAAGAATTGGATCGTGCAACTGGAGAAAGGACTGTAAAGAAACTGGATTTCCGTCTGGGACCATTCGGTGCAGCAGTCCCTTTATTGTTTTTTGTAGTGTGGGCAATAACGATCAGTGTAATGCAATTATCATCAGAAGTGGCACTTGTACTGGGAGCAGTAATTGGAGTGACCCTGGGATTGCTCCTGTGCAAAAGCAAATGGGAAGACTATGCCCAAGGATTGTTTGATGGTCTGGCACAACCGGTAGGCCTGATTGCGATGGTGGCCTGGTTCTATGCTGGCATGTTCGCCCAAGTGCTGCAGGTCGGCGGCCTGGTTGAAGGTTTGGTGTGGATTGGTTCTGTGACAGGTGTCGAAGGCGGGCTCTTTGTCGCCCTCACCTTCTTGTTGGCAGCAACTTTCTCGACTGCCGTCGGTACTGGATACGGTACAACTGTTGCTTTCTGTACACTGATGTATCCCGCTGGCGTTGCTGTCGGGGCAGATCCGACATTCATGTTCGCGGCCATTCTGGCTGGAGCAGTATTCGGTGATAACCTCGCACCGGTATCCGATACGACAATTGTTTCTGCAACTACACAGAATGCGGATGTACCCGGGGTTGTCCGCAGTCGCTTCAAATATTCGATTGCTGCAGCGATTCCTGCCGTAATACTGTTTGCCATCTTCGGCGGCGGAGGTGCTTCTACATCTGAACAAGTTTCAACTGCCTCCATATTGGAATCCGTCACGCCGGATGGCCTGATCATGCTGATACCTTTTGCCCTTGTACTTATACTCGCCTTATCCGGTCAACATCTTTTAACGTCTCTCACGTGGGGGATCTTATCAGCCATTCTGCTGGTCTTTACAATAGCCCCTGGGTCACCGGGAGATATTTTAAGCTTTAATTCGGAGTCAGACACAGTCGTTGAAGGAGCGCTAGTTTCAGGGTTGACTGGATATTTTAACATGGCCATACTTATCCTGCTTATAGTTGGTGCAGCGCATCTGATGAGACTCGGCGGAACAATGGCAGCCATAACTGACGGTCTGGTCAAATGGATCAAGAATTCCGTCCGTAGAGCAGAACTTTCCATATGGGCGATAGTTTCCATACTGAACAGCTCAATAACGATCAATACTGCAGCTGAAATTGCTGCTGCCCCATTCGTAAGGGAGATCGGTGAGAAGTATAAAATCCACCGTTACCGCAGGGCGAATATGCTGGATGCAGTGACTTCAGCTTTAGGGTATATTTTCCCGTGGGGCGCGCCCGTCCTATTGGGATGGTCAACGATACAGACAATAAAGAACCAATCATATGATTGGTTGCCTATTGTTGAACCAACAGCAGTGTTTCCATTCGTGTTCCAAGGATGGTTCCTTTTCCTCATTATGCTTTTTGCAGCAATAACAGGATGGGGCTTGAGATATGAAGGGAAAAATGGTGAAGAGGTCAAAGAGAAGCCGGAAGACTAGATATTTCCGCTTCACGATTCCCTCGGTCAAACAAAAAGGCGGCTCGGAGATCTATTGGAATCTCCGAGCCGCTTTCTTATGGATCATTTCAATTTTATTTAGGATATTTTCATTTCACATCATCAAATATAAAATCTTCATCCTGAATTGGCTCAACATTAAGCGCAATCACATAGCCATCACCTTTGACACTGAAGAAGTCATGGTTTTTGGTCGTGGTATCCAGTGCGTTCTCTATAATCGGGTTGAAAGCCTTCTCTTCGAAGTAGGGTTCGAACCCTAGATTGGCGAGTGCCTTATTGGCATTATATTGGATATAATTCAGCACATCTTCAGTCAGGCCAATTTTATCGTACAGTGCTTTTGTATAGGCTTCTTCGTTTGCATAGAGTTCTTTGAGCATTTCGTACATTTCTTTATCAGCACGCTCCTGCTCTTCTGCAGACATATCCCCTTTCATGGATTGGGCATCCAGACCAGTGAATACGCCGTGGATGGATTCATCCAGCAAAATCTTCCTGATGATTTCCCCACTTGTCGTCATACGTCCCTGTCCGGCAAGATACAATGGATAATAGAAGCCGGAATAGAATAGGAACGATTCCAGGAATACGCTCGCGACGCGCGCCATATACTGGTCGTAGACAGAGGCTTCGCTGTTGAATAATTTATGGTAGTAACCTACTATTTTATCTGCCTTGAGCTTAAGATGTTCATTTTCAAGCACCCATTCATCAAGGAGCACATTCGTCTCTTTTGAAGGAAGTAGCGTTGAAAATATATGGGAGTAGGATTTCGCATGAATCTGCTCCATCATACCCATGAAAGAATATACCGCTTTTTTACGGAGATCATCAGTATGAAGCATGATGAGGGGCATGCCATCATCAGCTTGATGGGTATCGAGTCCGGTCAGGCCTGCCAACACCTTTTTGAATGTATCTTTTTCATCTTCCGACATTCCTGCCCATGAAGCCAAATCTTTTGAGACTTTAAACTCCGACTCCACCCACATCTGGGATATATTCTGTCGCCAAAACACATTGGTCATGTCATCTTCTTTGTTCCAGTTAACTGCGATCATTTTAATGACTCCTTTGTCCTTGCTCTCTTATATTGAACAGCTTGTACACTCTTCGACACTGAGTAGTTTATTCCTTGTATAGTACAGGGATTTCAAGCCTTTATGGTGTGCGTATATATAAAGTCTGGCCAATTCTCTAGTCGAAATGTCTGAGTTTACATATAGGATCGTACTGATGCCCTGGTCGATATGCTGTTGGATTGTAGCAATCATGTCGATCAGCTTCATCTGGTCGGTATTGAATGCACTCTTGTAGTACCACATGGTTTCCGGAGACAGGAATGGCATCGGATAGAATGTTTCAGAATTACCGTAGGTACGGCGCTCGATTGAATCTACAATCGGCATGACCGAACTCGTTGCATTCTGGACATATGAAATGCTCTGGGTCGGGGCAATCGCGAGACGATAGGCATGGAATAGACCGTGTTCTACAACCTCATCGCGGAGCGCCGCCCAATCCTGTTGCGTCGGGATATGGATATCAGTGAAAAGTTCTGCCACTTTATCGAATTCAGGTTCCACAACATCGTTGATGTAGCGTTCGAAGTAGGCACCGTTCGCATACTCGGATTTTTCGAAACCTTTGAATGTCTTTTTGCGTTCCTTCGCAATCATCATCGATTTTTCAAGGGAATAGAAGTTAAGCAGCATGAAGAAGACATTCGCAAAATCCCTTGCTTCCGCAGATTCATAATTGATCTTGTTTTTAGCGAGGTAGCCATGTAGGTTCATTGCTCCAAGACCAACGGAATGCAATTCATCATTCGCCTTTTTGACACCTGGCGCATTGGCGATGGCTGTAGAGTCACTCACTACGGTCAGTGCTTCAATGCCATCATGGACTGAATCCCGTACTTTTCCGGACTCCATCACATTGGCGATGTTCAAGGAGCCTAGGTTACATGATATATCTCTGCGTATCTCATCATCTGTACCATAATCATTGATTGTAGACGTTTCCTGCAGCTGGAAAATCTCAGTGCATAGGTTACTGATCTTTATCTGTCCGACATCCTTAAGCGGGTGCACTTTGTTGGCATTATCTTTGAACATGATGTATGGATAACCCGACTGGAGTTGTGTCTGTGCGATTGTATTGAGCATGTCGCGGGCATCGAGTTTGCGTTTTTTGACGTTGTCGTTAGCCACCAGGTCCTCATACATCTCATCAAGATTCATGTCGTCCAATGACTGGCCGTACTCACGCTCTACCGTATGAGGCGCGAACAGATAAAACGGCTGGTTGTCCTGGGCTAGATCAAAGAACTTGGATGGGATGACAAGGCCTGTTGAAATCGTGGCCAAACGCAGATCTTCATCGGCGTTCACCTTTTTCGTGTCCAGGAATTCAGGAAGATCATAATGGAAGATGTTGAGATAGACGGCGCCTGCACCAGGTCTTTGTCCCAACTGGTCTGCATAGCCAAATCCATTCTCCAGTGATTTAGCTACTGGGAGCACCCCTTTAGCTACGCCTTCGATGCCTTTGATCGCTTCGCCGCGTGCCCGGAGTTTGGAGAGGTTAATCGCAACCCCGCCCCCTATTTTAGATAGCTGTTTTGCCGTTGAATCGATATAGTTGATTGAGTTCAGGCTATCGTCGACTTCAAGCAGGAAGCACGAAACCATCTCTCCACGTCTAGCACGTCCTGCGTTCAGGAAGGTCGGCGTTGCCGGTTGATAGCGCTGTTCGATCATCGAGAGGATGAAACGTTTTGCACGCTCCTTATCTCCTTTCGCCAAGTAGAGGCTGACGATCACCACATGTTGCTTATAATCTTCAAGATAATATTTCTTATCATTTGTCTTCATTGTATAGTCTTTGAAAAATTTGCTGGCAGCCATATAGCTTTTAAACTTGAATGGAATATTGTCTGCGTATGCTACGATTTCAAGTACATCTTCATCTGTGTACTCCTGGAATAGATCGTAGTAGAAGTCATTGTCCACCAAATAATGCATCCGTTCCAATTCAGAATCGAAATGAATGGTGTTAACCTTCACTTCCTCCATAAACACTTCAAGTGCTTCCTGGTCCTTGTGCAATTGGTAAAAGCCCGTTTCATCGCGCTTTGTCACTTCGTTGTTCAACTCAATATGATTGAATTTCTGATCGTCCATAACTTTCATATATAGCTCCTGCCTTTCCAAAGAATTCTTCCCTATCTTTTTGGTTTCCGTGCAGTTCAAACTTCATCAGCAAGGGAACATTGTAATTTTCACTTATGTCTTCACCTGCACGTGCAAAATTTTCACCCCAGTTGCGGTTGCCGCTGGATGCGACTGCCCTCATAAGGTCGTTGTTGACTTCAAGGAAGGCTTTCACCTCATTCGGCACGCCACCGAAACCATAGGTGCTGGTTACCAATATAAATGGCTCATGTATGCGTTCATTTTTGTTTGAAGCACGTATCTCATAAGTATCGTAGTCTTCAGCAATTCCAGAACCGTTAATGAAGCGCCTGACGTTTCCGGTCATCGAATAGAATGCAATGATCATGCCACCCCTCCTTTTCATGCTATCATAAAATAAATACAACGAACATAAGTTCGCCTTCATTTAGTTCATGTTGTTATGATTTTACACGTTTAGTGTTTAAGTTAAACACTATATATTGCGCCCAATTAGAATTGAGTACACAATATATACGTATCGCATACCCTATGATGCCATATTGGCATTTAATTTACAATGGCATTAAAAGGAATTTCATTGCGCATAAAATCACTTTAATGACTCCAAAGGCGCATCATAAGTATGTTATACTATATCGGAAATTCTTCTAAATTTTTTTGTGTAAAATTCCAGATTGTAAAACATTGAAATAAAATATAAAGATGGAGTTGGCATAATAATGAACAATACCATAAAAGGCATCATCGCCTTGCTTATTTCTTCACTTGGATTCAGTCTGATGGCCCTTTTTGTAAAATATAGCGGTGATTTGCCTACCGTCCAAAAAGCCTTTTTCAGAAACTTTGTGGCGATGCTCGTCGCCTTGCCCTTTGCATTGTACTACAAAGAAAAACTTTTTGGTCATAGAAAGAACCAAGGGCTTCTACTCCTCAGATCATCTTTCGGGCTGCTCGGTGTTCTGCTGAATTTCTTCGCCATCGATAAGATGGTGCTTAGTGATGCAGACATACTCAATAAGCTGAGTCCATTCTTCACCATCATCCTCTGCGCGATCTTCTTGAAGGAATATATACGCAGATATCAAATGATTTCAATTATTATCGCTTTTGCCGGAGCTATTTTTATTATCAAGCCTTCCCTATCAAGCGAGACGGTATATGCTCTGATTGCTGTGCTTGGTGCTCTATCTGCTGCAGGTGCCTATACTGTTTTGCGTGTCCTTGGCAGCCGGGAAAAATTCTACACTGTAGTATTTTATTTTTCGTTCTTTTCATCGGTCGCCCTGCTCCCGTTCTTCATATGGAATTTTGAACCAATGACCACTGTGCAGTTTTGGCTGCTCGTATCGGCAGGTATATTCGCTGCACTTGGCCAATTTGGGCTTACCATCGCCTACAGTTATGCCCCGGCACGTGAAATATCGATTTTCTTCTATTCTACTATCTTATACACTGCAATCTTCAGCATCATCTTCTTCAATGAAGTTCCGGATATGCTCTCCATAGTCGGTTACATCATCATCTTCGGGGCAAGCTACTACATGTTCATGAAGAACAGACCACCGAAACATTCTAAAATATGACAAGAAACAGCCGGCCCATTGGCCGGCTTATTTATTTTGTCTTCTGCATTTGGCGTTTATAGCTGTTGATTGTCTCAAGAAAATCCGGGCAGTAGTGTTTGAGCTTGTAATTGCCCACTCGATGTATATTTACCATATCCTGCTTGGATTTTGGTGTTTTTTTGGCAAACTCCCGCAACGTATTATCGGTAAATATATCTTCTTCCCGGACGCCATGCTTTTCAGCAAGATGATACCTTGTTTCTGCAAGCTTGGCAAAAAGAAGTTCATTCGGCGAAGATGTGGTACTGATATCGACTTTTTCATTGAAGTGTTTCCTGAAAGGCACAGTGTAGAGAGTGCGTTCACCTTCCAAGACGATGTTGCTCCTTTCAGCAAGTTCGAGTCCACCTGCTTCCACGTGGAGATAGCCCCTGTAGATGAGCTCTTCCAATATATGATTGAGTTCACTCGTCAAATAATGAGCCATGGTGCCGAAAGCAGCTGATTCATCTAATTGAAAGGCAATCACATTTTCTGCCATTTCCCCTCTCAACACTTGTATAGTCTGTTCTTTAGTCATCCTCACAGCATTTTGTGACACAGCCTGCATGACGAGCTTGGCTTCAGCTGTCATGTCATATGTGCGTCCCTTATCTCTGCAGTTTGAACATTGGCCGCATTCGACCACATATTCATCTTCATTGAAATATTTGATGATGAAGCTGCTCAGGCATTTGCTTGTGCGATTATATTGAATCATGCGATCAAGCTTAGCCCTCATGTGATCCTTATACTGATCTGTCGAGTTGGAACGATCTATGAAGAATTGGTGCAGACTGATATCCCGCGGGCTTGAGAGCAGTATACATTCACTCGCTGCTCCGTCTCTTCCGGCACGCCCAATCTCCTGGTAATAGCTCTCCAGATCGCCGGGCAGATTATGGTGGATGATGAATCGTATGTCGGGCTTATCGATTCCCATACCGAAGGCATTCGTTGCTACCGCCAAATCCACTTCCCCATCTATGAACCGTTGCTGATTGCGGTTTCTTTCATCTTTGGCAAGGCCACCGTGATAGATGATATTGTCGACGCCATATTCTTTGAGATGGCCAGACAACTTCTCCACCTCTGCGCGTGTTGCTGCATAGATGATACCCGACTCACCGCTATGGGCCTCGACATAAGTACGGATGAATTGCTCCCGCTGGTAGGTCGGATTGACACTGAGTTGCAGATTATTGCGGGCCACACTTGTCGTATAGACATTCTGGGGAGCAATCTCCAACAATTCCCTTATGTTAGTTTGTACTTCTTCTGTTGCAGTGGCAGTCAATCCCATCGTTACAGCATCCGGTATCAATGATCTCAATACGGGTATGATGTTTTGATAGCTCGGTCTGAAGTCATGCCCCCATTTGGATATGCAGTGCGCTTCATCGAAAGCGACAAGGGACACATCCATGCGTGTAATCATCTGTCTGAAGGCTTCATTATTAAAACGCTCAGGAGCCACATATAGAAATTGATAGGCGCCTGCTTCAAGCCCCTCATTTATATGTTCCACTTCTTGCCTTTTCAAGGTGGAGTTCAGATAGGCAGCCGGAATACCTTGCCTCCTCAGCGCTTCCACCTGATCCTGCATAAGAGATATCAACGGGGAGATGACCAATGTCAATCCTTCGAGCTTCAACCCTGGCACCTGGAAAGTAATCGATTTTCCTGAGCCAGTCGGAAGCACTCCAAGGGTGTTGTTTCCATGCATTACGGATTCTATGATTTCCCTTTGCTTAGGCCTGAAGTTTTCAAATCCAAAATATTGCTTTAGAGTCTTTTCCATTTCCATAATAATACCATTCCCACTTTTTGCCTTGGTTGGCAACCCTTATTTCTGATATATCATTATACCTTATTTTGCATCCCATTTGTTGTAGAACAAGTCTGTTATCTTGTCCGAAGGCAGAAAAAAATCCCAGGCTGCAGCCTGGGCAGAGATCTACATTTTTTCTTTTATCAGTTCTTTTGATAATTTATAGTCAATCGCCTTGAACAGGCTTTTCACCCAAAGGTGATGCGCATATAGATTGGCATGGGCATCTTCTGCAGATATGCATTTGAATTGAATTTTGGATCCCGGACGTTTCTGTACAAGTTTGTGGAGATGATAAGAAGGGATTGTCCCTATGTGCGTTGCTTTAGTGGACGCATCGAAATCGTTCAATGCAAGAAGCGGTTGTTCTTCTGAAATATATACACCGCCCCGAATACCGGCATGTTCCATATTTTGAGGGGACAGATCGATTCTTCTTCCTTCAAGATGGAGTGTGATCCGATACTCTTCGTATTGTACTGTATACTCGCCTGCTTCTAATGCTTCATAGACTGATTCAGGAATATCCGGGCGCTTTACAAGGTGGTATGTATCGGATATATACACTTCAACCAGAGCGTAGGTGTCGACTCCCCAATTCACTTCGTTATGCCTTTTCAACTTATTGAACAGCTCGTCATGTTGCTGTGTATATTCACGGCACATGAGAACCTCATCCCCAGATTTCAAGATATTTGAGCCCTCGACTTTAATTCCACCTGCTACTGCAAGATACACCCTGTTCCCTCGCGTTGCTTCTTGGAATACAAGTTCGTCCCCTTTATCGAATAGGTATATCCGGTTGACGTAGATGCTACGGTCACCTGATTTCGCCATGAATTCCGCTCCGGAGAATGCAATTATAGTCGGTTCGGTGAACTTTATCGTGCCTGGGCGTAACGTCATCTCTATCGTCGGCTGATCGACACGATTCCCCACAAGCTGGTTCGCAAGTCTATGCGCCAGACGGTCGCATGCACCGTTATAGTGATTATTTTGGTCTGAAGGTCCGGGGTCCAAAGTCTGGAGCAACGTCAACATTCCACTATCCTTTATAATCAGACTCATATGGAAATCTCCATCCTTTCGAGAAATTTCTCTGCTTCAATCATGGCTTTGTGGCCAGGCTCTATCGTATTTTCTGCTTCCATGATGATTACGGGTGAATATTGAAAGGTAATCGTATTTGCAGTCGTTGATACTTTCGTCAAATATGCATGCCCCCGATCTTCGAATGAACGAACTACTTGTGTCCGCACCGTCTCACCCAGCGCTTTTTCGCTCTGATAGGTGATGTGGCAATCTCCATTGCAAAAAATCATGGTTGCACCTCCTAAAGTTTTATTTATCCTTGTAGAACATTCCTAATTCATCTGCGACGAAGTCCGTCATGCCGCTGATGATAAGTTGAACCAGCAGAATCGCTATAGTTACTCCGATAAATGCAAAAAGTACGCCGATTATTTTAACATTATTTTCAATCAGATACGTCACAATAAAATGTGTGCCAACTACAATTACAATTATCAATATCATCCATAAAAGGACCATCATGCCTTCACCTCTGAACATCAAGATTGACCTCGACCCATTCCCTTAGGCTATTGATCATATATATTTCAATTTCACCTTGCTCATATCGCCGAATGAACTCATCTAAATCATAATCCCTTTCCGATATGACACCATCGCTGATGAGAGATGTCCGCATGACCCCTTCAAGCAGTCCTGTATCGGCTGAAGGAGTGAAATAGCCATCCTTTTCCACCACAACCAGGTTCCCGAGATTGAACTCTGTGATTTGATGCCTTTTATTATAATACAAAACGAGAGGAAATTCATCGCTCGCCCCTTTATAATGGTGACGTATGGTGGTCTTGTTGGACAAGAAATCATCCGGGCTGTCGATTGCATCATTGTGGATCTTTGCCTGCATGCGCTCCACGGCCCCCATCTCTTCATGGGTGAGCGATGTTTCTCCACTATCATCTATCAGTGCCCGTACTTTAAAGACAGTGCCTTCTGTTAGTGCATGATGCCGCAAATAGGAGGCGAGGGCTTCTTTAAAATCAGGCTGCTTGAAGCCAAGGCTCCTGCTGGAGTGATTTACACGCGCCTCGTGAAAATCTAGCCGCGCTATTTCGCCTGACTCATAACGCATCGTTTCAATCAATTTGTATCTGCCCGCTTCCAAAAAGGCGGTTTTCGCAACAATCTCATCATATTCAGCAACAGGGAGTGAATCATATGTAATACCCCCACCTGCTCCGTATTCAAATTGTCCTTCTCTGATATGCATTGTACGTATCAGGACATTGAACACTTGGCCTCGATCCGGATAGATGATCCCTATTGCTCCACAATAGTAGCCTCGGGGTGTGCTCTCGAGACGGCTGATGATATCGATTGTCGAACGCTTGGGGGCACCTGTGATCGAACCGCACGGGAAGAGGGCATCGATGATATCAGCAGTACGGCATCCTTCCGTGAGCTGGGCTTCGATCTTCGAAGTCATCTGGTAGACCGTCTCATACTGCTCTATTGTAAATAGTTCAGGCACCCTGACACTACCTTTTTCCGCCAACTTTGACAGATCATTGCGAAGCAGGTCGACAATCATCACGTTCTCAGCGCGGTCCTTCTTTGAATGCCTGAGAAAATCATAGCTCTTCTGATCTTCCTGGCGGTCTTTATATCTTCTTGAAGTCCCTTTCATCGGTCGAGCGCTGATTTTGCCATGTGCATCCTTTTCAAAGAACAATTCCGGTGAGCAGCTGACGATCGTGTCTTCATCATGGTGGATAAAAGCAGCGTAGTCTCCATTGTTGCGGGAAGTCAATTGTTCAAACAAAGCGTGCTCGTTCCCTCTGAAGTCCCGTCTTAATCGGGTGGTATAGTTGACTTGATATGTATGTCCGTCCTTGATGTAATTCCTTATTTCTTCGATGTCCCCCTTGATTTTAGAAGGGGAATCGATGAATTCCGGACTCCGCATTGAGTATCCGCCATACTCACCATAGGCGGACTGGAAGACACTCCGTTCTACAGGCGACTCGAACACTCCGATGATGAACGGTCCTCCTTCTTTGGCTTCATAGCTAAGTGACGTGATGATATAGAATCCTTCATCGATGTATTTTTCGATGCTTTGGAGTGCTTCCTGCAACGACATATCTTTCTCTGTAAACACTACTTTTGGATGGGCAAAATAAAGCGGCCGACTACCCGTATTGCCGACTACCCGTATTCCTTTTAAATTTTATATGGACTTGCATTTTCTTCACCTTTCTCCATTTCTTCGATGAAAAGCCTGAACTGCTCAAGACCCCATTCTGAAAGTATTGATTCCGGATGGTACTGCACCCCATAGATCGGCAAACTCTTGTGCCTGATCGCCATGATGTCGCCTTCATCGGTCCACACCGAGACCATGAGCTCTTCTGGCACTTCCCCTAGGCATATCAGCGAATGGTAGCGTGTTACAGAAAAACGTTCAGGCAATCCTTTAAAGAGAGGCCCGCCATCGTGGGAAATTTCAAATGTATGGCCATGGATCGGGCGCGACCCATGCGCCACACTGCCGCCGCACATATGCCAAAGCATCTGATGCCCAAGGCATACGCTGAGAATGGGCAGAGTGTCTCAATACCGTCTGACGAAATCAATAACCTCGGGACGGGCCGCCGGGTGGGAGGGGCCGGGAGAGATGATTATGCCGGCCATGTCTTCCATATCGATGGATTCCAGCATATCTGGTGTGATGGTTATAACTTCGATATCCTGCCTCACCTTTTCCAAATAGTGGATTATATTGTATGTAAACGAATCGTAGTTATCAATCATCAGCAGTTTCATCGGGAGTAAATTCCTTTGCATTTATTTTACACTATTTTAACACACTATCTTTTCTTGCAGAAATCCAAAGATGGTCCCCTCTAAGCTGAAAAAAAGTGTCATGTGTTGTAGAATATATAATAGTATTCCTTTCGAAATACGAAGTAATATGGACTTCACAAATCTAAAAGCGAGAAGGTTGTAATTTTATGGCACATGATAAAAATAAAATATGGACCAGAGATTTTGTACTTATCGTCATCGTAAATTTCTTCATCTTCACTGCCTTCCAGATGACCCTGCCAACATTGCCGCTTTTCGTCAAGGAGATTGGCGCAAGCGATAGATGGGTCGGCCTTGTTGTCGGCATATTCACATTTTCTGCTTTGCTCATCCGTCCGAGCGCAGGCAAAATGCTTGATACGAAGGGCCGCGCCCCGGTCTTTCTGACAGGACTACTGCTATTTGTCCTCTCAATGTTTTCACTGGCCGCAAGTTTTACTATCGCGCTGTTGCTCGCAGTCCGCATCATGCAAGGTGTAGGTTGGGGACTGTCAAGCACGTCAGCCGGCACCATCGCCACAGACCTTGTGCCTAAGAAAAGACGGGGGGAAGGCCTCGGTTACTACGGTCTCAGTGGTAACATCGCACTCGCTTTCGGGCCGGCTCTCGGACTCTTTCTCGTCGACCAGATATCATTCACTCTGCTCTTTTCAATATGTGGGGTTCTCGGACTTACTGCGCTTATCCTTGCAACAAATATCCGCTATCAGAAACCAGAAGCTCCCGACACTTCCATAAAGGAAAAGAGCACCTATGTGCCACGGTTCGATATTGTCGAACGCCAGGCATTGCCCGCAGCTTCGCTCCTATTCTTCATAACTGTAACATTTGGTGGTATTGCTGCATTCCTCCCCGTCTACACTTATGAGCGGGGCTTCGATCCTACATTCATCCAGTTCTATTTTGTCATTTATGCAGCCTTTCTTATGCTATCCCGCATAGTCGCCGGGAAATTGTATGACAAAAAAGGAATTACCATCGTGTTCGTACCAGGTTCACTCGCAATCATTGCTGCCATGATACTCCTTGGCATTATGGCCAATCCGTATTATCTGTTCATTGCTGCAGCATTATACGGCTTCGGGTTCGGCTGTGTGCAGCCTGCCCTACAGGCGTGGGCCGTTAACCGTGCCGACAACAATCGGCGTGGCATGGCCAATGCGACCTTCTTTTCAGCCTTTGATATGGGGGTCGGGCTTGGGGCAATCAGTTATGGATTCATCGCTGAAGCGTTCGGCTACAGCACCATCTATTTCACCAGTGCATTCAGTGTCACATTGTCATTGATACTTTTCCTGTTCATTATGAGGCACTACAGGAAAAAAGACAGGATGGCTGCAGATTAATGTTTGGTCTCGCCAACCCGGGGTATATTCTAACTAGAACGATGCATTATTTAATCTAATAAACTAAAATTAAGCATTATAAGGAGGAAATATCCATGGGTTGGATTATTACATTAATTGTCGGTGGCATCATCGGTTGGCTCGCTGGTCTTATATTAGGTAAAGATGTACCATTCGGCATCATCGGCAACATCATCGCAGGTCTTGTCGGTGCTTCGATTGCAAATGCGCTCGGGCTAAGTTTCGGCCCACAATTGGGTGGCGTCAGCATTCTTGGTGGACTGATTGGCGCAATCATCCTGATTTTGATTGTCTCATTCATCATGAAAGCACTCGGAGGCAATAAAGCATAGTAACACTTATGGAAGATCCCCTGTAACGGCCGTTACAGGGGATCTTTTTCCTCATCTTCAATCAGCCATCTTGACTCTTTCGATTCCACTAGCTGCTTCTGTTCCCGTTCCTCTTTTATACGGTCAAGCTCCATCTGCATCTGTTTGTTTTCAAGAAGGAAATTCTCTTGTTTCAAACGCTCCACTTCCTTCTCCTCCTGCAGTTTCCTTATTTCCATTTTCTCTTTTTTCTGTCTGTGACCGACGTTGATCGCATAAAGTGGAATCGAAAACACTAAGACAACGGGTAATGTCGCTACTATAAATTCTAATATACCCATAGGACCACCACCTTCATTTAAAACCATCTTATCATATACTGACGGTGATTTTATCAATTTAGCAGTCGATCTTGGAATCCGTTGACCCTTTCAATATAATGGAATGAAAGAGGTGGATGTCCATGGAACTGAATGAAATGAATCTATTGAACGCCTATGAACGAGGATTTATCGATCAAGATGCAGAAAAGGTCGCCCATCATCCTCCACAGATGATCATCAATTCAAAAGAAGAAAATGTCCTGTCTTCCATACTCGATGAGATGGAAGGGTGTGATGCATTCTTCATTTCTGTCGCTTTCATCACTGAAGGCGGACTTGCTACATTAAAAACAACGTTGCACGAGCTCGCGAAAAGGAATGTAAGAGGAAAAATCATCACCTCTACCTATTTGAATTTCAATAAACCGAAAGTTTTCAAAGCACTGCTCAATATCCCAAACATAGATGTCAGAATAGCTGATAAACAGGGATTTCACGCAAAAGGATATGTCTTCAGCAATGTAGCCTATTCCTCCCTCTTCATAGGGAGTTCAAATTTGACCGATTCTGCACTTAAAAAGAATTATGAATACAATCTCAAATTGACAAGTCTTGATAATGGGGCAGTCCTAAACCATTTCAGGGATCAATTCGATGACTTATGGAATGAAGCAACTCCTGTTGATGCCACTTGGATCATGGAATATGAGCGCATCCATAAAGAACAAACAGACAAACAGAAAATACTCGAAATTATCGAGGACCGTTCCAAATATCAATACAGGACGTCAGGGGCCGAAGGAATAGTGCCGAATTTCATGCAGCAGGAAGCACTGCATTCCCTCAAACAACTTAGGTCCGAAGGCAATGACAAAGGACTTGTGGTATCCGCTACAGGGACCGGAAAGACGTATCTATCTGCCTTTGATGTAAAGCAATTCCGACCAAAACGTATGCTTTTCTTGGCCCACCGTGAGCAGATTCTTGAAAAAGCCAGACAGGATTTCATGACTCTCTTGGAAGACTCGCCTTCCTCATTCGGCGTATTCAGTGGTAATCAAAAATCAACCCACAGCAAATATCTGTTTGCAACAGTCCAGACCATGTCGAATGAAGATACTCTGGGTCAATTCAATCCAACGGAGTTCGACTATATAATAGTAGATGAAGCACATCGTTCAAGCGCGCGTACATACAGGAGGATCATCAATCACTTTAAACCTTCTTTCCTGCTTGGCATGACAGCAACTCCTGAGAGGACAGATGATAATGAGATCTTTGGTCTATTCGACTACAACATCGCTTATGAAATACGACTCCAAAATGCACTAGAGGAGGAAATACTCGCACCCTTCCATTATTTCGGGGTGACTGATTACGAGACCGAAGGTCTAAAGATCGATGATACAAGCGCGTTGTCGGACCTCACCAACATTGAGCGGATCAGACATCTCCATGAGAAGATCCAATACTATGGATATTCGGGCGAAACGCTTTGTGGGCTGATGTTCGTTTCCAATAAAAAAGAAGCGCAGGAGGTTAGCTACGCACTCAATTTGCTCGGTTATCGTACGATTGCGTTGACTGGAGCTGATGCACAGGACAAACGGAGGGAAGCTGCCAGGAATCTTGAGAATGGTCACCTCGATTACATCGTTACAGTGGATATATTCAATGAAGGAATCGACATCCCTTCGGTCAATCAAGTCGTCATGCTGAGACGGACACAATCAAGCATCATCTTCATCCAACAACTCGGGAGAGGACTCAGGAAACATGATGATAAAGAATATCTTACCGTTATAGACTTCATCGGCAACTATAGAAACAATTATCTGATCCCGATTGCCCTAACAGGAGATAACTCCTATAATAAGGACAATTTGAGACGTTCACTGATTGACCGTACACCCCTTCAAGGAGTTTCGACCATCAATTTCGAATCCGTCGCAAAAGAGAAAATCTATCAAGCCATTAATGCGTCTTCCTTGGACAACTTGAGGCACTTGAAGGAGATGTATATATACCTTAAGAATAAAATCGGAAGGAAACCTACATTAGTGGACTTCTACTATGATAAGGATGTAATCGATCCAATGATCATCCTCAATAAATACAGGCATTATCCGGAATTCCTACAGAAGATCAAAGAAGATGACAGCACTCTGGAGGGCCCGATGGATAAGATGCTGACTTTCCTTTCGGAAGAACTGGCCGGTGGAAAACGCATCGTCGAAATGCACCTTCTAAAAGCCCTCATGTCTGGTCCTGTAGATAAGAATGAATTTCAGATGGAGATGCACAAACAAGGATATTACATGTCTGATGCAGTCATGGATTCTGTCATAAGGGTGTTTACACTCGACTTTTTCAGGCAACAGGATATTTTGAAATATGGTTATCCCCTCATCCATCTGGATAGCGGCTATATATATCCTTCGGAATTATTCGAGTCTGCTCTCCATTCAAAGCTCTTCATGAAGCATTACAGACAAATCATGGAACTTTCCTTATTGAATAGCAATCAGTATGATCAATCTCGACCATTGACCCTTAACCAGAAGTATTCCAGAAAAGACGTCTGCCGTATGCTGAATTGGCAAAAAGATGAAGCTTCTACAATGTACGGCTATAAACAAAAACATGGGACATGTCCGGTATTCATCACCTATCATAAAAATGAGGCGGTGGAAGACACCATTAATTACGACGATGAATTTCTCGACCGTCATACGCTCAAATGGTTCACAAGGAGCAACAGGACATTAGCTTCCAAAGAAATCAAATCCATACTTGATGGCCACCAAAACGGGATGCCGATTCATATATTCGTCAAAAAAGACGATGATGAAGGCACTGCCTTCTATTATCTTGGGAAAAGTCGGATTGATTATCATACTCTAAAGGAAACTGTGATGCCTGGAGCATCCGGCAAACCAGTCGTGACCATGCATATGATAATGGAGTCTCCTGTTGAATATAATATCTATAGATATCTCGACGCGAATGTCGTTAAATAGAACAGCGTCCCCCGTATACGGGGGACGCTGTTCTATTATGCTTCTTCCTCGTCTTCAACGGTACGATTGTGATCTTTCAGGAGCGCCACTTTTTTAATCAGATGGTTATCCATATCAAGGACAATCCATCTATCATCAGCTGTATCTATCGTATCGTCAATCTCGAGGTCGGTATTGATGCTCTGCAGCCAACCACCTATGGTATCAATATCATCACTATCATTGAAGTTCAGATCGAATTGTTCTTCCAAATCATCAATCAATACACGACCGGTGATATGATAGATGTTTTCCTCAACCTTCACAATATCAGGCTGTTCGTCCTCATCAAACTCATCGCGGATTTCCCCGACTATCTCTTCAAGGATGTCTTCCATTGTAATCATCCCGGCTGTGCCACCGTATTCATCGATGATTAACGCGATGTGTACACGCTCGCGCTGCATTCTAACCAGTGCATCGCTGATGCGTGATACCTCTGTAATCATCGGGATTTCATGTATATGATCTGCCGGGGTCACTTCTTCATCGGAAACATGGTTCGTTAAAAATTCCCTGACATTTATGAAGCCGATAATCTGATCTTTATCTCCGCTTTCTTCCGTGATGGGGTAACGCGTGAAGTTGTGCTCCTTGATTGTCGCAATGACGTCATCTATATTCACAGGGTCTGCCATTGTGATCATCTGAGTCCTTGGCACCATGATGTCTTTCGCCAACCTCTCATCAAATGAAAATATATTTTGCATATAGGCGAGTTCAGTCTGGTTTATTTCTCCACTCTGATAACTCTGCGTCATTATAATCTTCAGTTCATCTTCTGAGTGAGCCTGCTCAACCGGCACATCTTTAAGGCCAAAGATCCTGACAAGGAATCTGGCAGCACCGTTCATCAGCCAGATGAATGGTTTCATGATGGTACCAAAAAAAGAAAGGGGGCCGGAAAGGGTAAGCGCCAACTTTTCAGCATACTGGATTGCAATCGTCTTAGGCGCAAGTTGTCCTATGACGATGTTCAGGAATGTGACTATTACAAAGGCCATACCAATGACCAATGGCGTCGTCAATTGACTGGGTATCCCCAGCATTTCGAAAAGGGGTGCCAACACAACAGCAAAAGTCGATTCACCAATCCACCCAAGGGCAAGTGCAGTGACAGTAATACCCAATTGACACGCGGACAGGTAATAATCAAGTTTGCCTGTCATCCTGCGCACACGCTGTGCTTTTTTATCACCCTCCTCAGCCAGTTGTTCAATACGCGACATCCGAGCTTTGACAAGTGCAAATTCAGAGCCCACAAAAAACATTGTGAGCAATATAAGTATTATAAAAAAAATCAAGTTCCATAATGTGGTTATATCCAATTAGTTCCCTTTTTTAAAAGGGATTCACCTCCGGTAATATGTGACTGCAATTCTGCGCGGTATGCTTTTTGAAACTATGTTTCTGCATGGGGCCGGCTTTTCAATGGACATATTACTGTTCAGATTCGTCTTCCCAATTGCAGTCACCTCCCAAAAGTTATAATTATGGTTATTTTACCATACATTATTTTATGATTGCTACCGAACTTCATTCTCTCCCCTTGATTAAGGTACAAGCACCCATAATATTTATATTGAATTCGCATATAATTGCTTGTATAATAACTGAAGGGACACATGATAAACAGAATGGAGGTTGTCTTTAATGACTAAACCCTCTTTGGATAAGCGCCTCTGCTTTAATGTATATAGTCTGCACCACCAGATTAGCCGCTTCTACAATAAATCCGTACTGACAGAAATGGAGATTACTTATCCACAATTTTTGGTTTTGAATATTTTATTGGATAAGGAACAAGTCAACATCAAAATGTTGGCTGAAACATTGCGGCTCGACACTGGAACCATTTCTCCTCTGATAAAGCGGATGGAACGGCTTGGACTTGTACATCGCTTTAGAAATCCCACTGATCAGCGCCTTGTAATTCTAGAACCCACAGAGCATGGCAGAAAAATGGGAAAACAGTTGGAAGAAGCTTTTGAAGCTTTTGATGACGTAATCAACCTGACAACCGAAGAGGAGTCCCTCTTTCTTGAATATATACAGCACGTCAATGTAAGACTTGCTGAAAAAAATGCAGCCCGGAAATGATTCCGGACTGCATTTTTTGTTTGTTCCGACTTATTCATCTTCCCTTGGTAAAGCCGAATCCGATGGTGCCATGACCGGTGTGAACACCTGCCACAGTGACGAGTGGTTCTATAACCAGCTTGACATCCGGCAGACGTGTTTCCAGCCGTTTTCTCCATTCTTCGGTCAAGTCGATGCCACCTGCATATACAATGGCAATTGTACTTACCGATTTCTCTCTGACGTATTCTTCCAATTTTTCCATAACATTATTGATGATTTTCTTTTTTGTGCGGAGCTTTTCTCCAATAACTACTTTTCCATCATCGAATTCAAGCTTCAAATGGATATTCAATACAGAAGCGAGCATCGATTGTGATGCTGATACTCTGCCACTCTTCCTCATTTGGTTGAAACTTTTAGGCAGCAAGTATAATTGAGCACGGTCGGTCATGCTTTGAATTTCCTTTACCACCTCTTCAATTCCTTTGTCAGATTCCTTCGATTCGACAGCATGTTCCACCATCTGCTTCATAGGATAGCTTCCAATACGGGAGTCGATGACATGAAGAGGCTTGTCGATGTTTTCAGAAGCACTCAGCGAACTTTGGTAGGTACCCGTAAGTTCACTGGATGCATGGATTGCGATGACCGAATCAAATGAGTCATCCGCTTCTATTTTCTCATAGATCTCCATGAACTCACCGATTGTCGGCTGTGAAGTTTTAGCACCTTCCCCACTCTGCTTCAGCATATCGTAAATCTCTTCAGTTGTTGCATCAACGCCGTCCCTGTAGGCGACTCCGTCGATGATGACAGACATCGGCAATACGAAGACATCATGTTCTTCTGCATAATCTTTTTCTACACCTGAGGACGAATCCGTCACGATTGCTGTTTTCTTCATCGTCATTTTCCCACTTTCTCTATGAAATAACTCCCATAATTCTATCATGCATATAATTTTATTACTATAAATAATCATTGAAGCGCTGAACAGCTTGATAAACATGACCTTTTTCAGCCATCAGGTCCGAATAGCTGCCTGATTCTATTATACTGCCCTGCTCCATATAATGAATATAGTCAAATTCCTCAAGGCGACTTAAGTCATGTGTACTTACAATTACTGTTGGCTGTGCCAATATTTGATCCCACAGTTTTTGTTTGAGCCTGTCATCTAACCGTGCTGTCGGTTCATCCATAATCCACCATGATTTATCTTCGGCCAACATTCTTATGAAGTGCAGACGCTTTTGTTCCCCTCCTGATAGCCGGCCGGTGAATTCGATGATCTCTTCTGGTGTGTAATATGACATTTCCATCATTTCGAGGTCTTGGATAACTTCTGCTCTAGTCTTTTTCAGATGACCGAAAAGAGTAATATTGTCAATGACTGACGCATTGTAGAAGTCGAGATGTTGGGGCATGATGGAGGCATTTTGAAGTAACGCCTCCTGACTGACTTCCTCAGGGCCATGACTTAGACGGATTGAAGATCCACCTTCAATGATGCGTTCAAGTAAGGTTGTCTTACCGGACCCACTACTGCCGATGATTGCGTGCTTTTCACCACGCCTGAAGTTCGCCGTAATCCCTTTTAGGACATCGACTGAGGCAGTGGCATAACGATAATCAAGCAGCGTCACATCTATTTGGTCGAGGGAGACATCGTTCGTTATTGTCGGTTGTGGTGATGTCTCAGCGTTGAGTACCCCTACCGCTTCCTTGACTGATCTGTACCGGCTTGCAGGTTGCATGACCGGCATGACAAGATCGAAATAGCTGAGTACCAGTAACATGATCATAGGTACAAGGAGTGGCATATCTTCATACAGCCAGAATATGATGAACAGGAGTGCTGCAACCTGAAGCAGTTGGGCGATGAACTGCATTGCAGCGTCCGAGAAGGCAACCTTATCTTCTGTTGCTCTCACCCTAGAGATTTCCTGGGAAATCTCTTTTTTCTTATCTTGCGTCCTCCCTGTCACAAACAAGTCGGTAAAGTCGTGGATATAATGATAGAGACGACCATAGAGCGCGTCTTCAACACCATTCCTGGCACGCAGATCATTCGTCACCCGCTTTTCAAACATTTTCGGTATGGCATAAAGAAGCACCAGTGCCACAACTGTCGACATTATTACAAATACTGCCCCGAAATAGATGGATAGAAGAATCAGGAGCATTGATAACAGCAACGCTACGATATACGGATAGACAATGCGGATATAATAATTTTCGACCTCTTCAAAATACTGGTTCAGCCGCTGTATGAATTTAACGCTATGCGTATCCGCATGATTTTGTATGGCGGTTTTGAAGTAATTCAACCTAAGACGCCCGATGAGCCTGAATGTCGCATCATGCGAGAGTAGACGCTCGATATATTTGAAGGCGCCTTTCATCATCCCGAAAAACTTGATTACTGCAATGATGAGGACGATTATGAAAAATGGCGGGTCGAAGAAACTAAGACTGATCATGTAGCCACTGAGTCCGAACAGGGAGACCCCCACCAGACCACCTGCAAGGCCGAGAAGGATGCTGTAGAAGATGTTTTTCCTTTCACTCTTCAAATATTCCATTACAAAGCCCCTCCCCTTACAATGTTACGGTCAGCGAACGTGTAGTGTGCATCAGCAATGCTGAGCAGTTTTCTACGGTGGACCACCGCTATGATGGCACTCTCATGCTTGATTTCATCCAAGTATGAGAGAACCATCTCTTCCGTCGTTGCATCGAGAAACTCAGTAGGTTCATCCATAATGATGATTTCAGGTTTTCTTATCAGTGCACGCGCCATCTTGAGCCGCACCACTTCCCCGCCTGAGAGGGGGATGTTGTGGTTTACGATTTCAGTATGGATGCCCTGCTCCAGATTGTTCAAGCTCCCCATCAAGTCAAGGCGCTCCAATATACTGATGACGTCTTCTTCGCTGTAACGTCCATCAGAAACATAGTCATAGATGGACGTATCCGAGAAATAGACTTCATCGGATATATATCCGATATCATCCGTATGAAGGTATAAAGCGCCTTCAGCAGGGCGGTGGAGTCCAAGCAACATACGCATGAATGTACTTTTACCGATGCCGGAAGGACCTGTTATGGCAGTGAGCCCTGTTTTCGGCAAGGATAGATTCACATTTTCCAGAAGCGATAGCTCCCCATGGCCCATTGAAACACCCTCGAGTGTCACTGCACTCGTCTGAGCATTGAAAATGCGGTACTCTTCGGTTGGTTCTCCCTGATCGATCAACACTTCGATGCGCTCCAAATGCCCTTGGGCAAGCTTGCCATTATGAAATTCGATGCCGAGTACTTTTAATGCATTATAGAACTCGGGTGCCAGCAGCAACGTGAAAAATGCTGCATAGAATGTAATGCCATCAAAAATTATGATCTGCAGTCCAACTTCAAGAGCAATGAGTCCAATCCCGAGGATCGTAATGAACTCAAGCATTAAAGTGGATTGGAAGGCATATTTTAAAATATTCATCGTTTCTTTTACATAGCCCGAATTAAATGATCTGAGCCTATCGATGACCGTTTGTTGAGATTGTGTGTAGCGTACCGTATCCTTCCCCCTTATCAGGTTGAGGAAAAGCGTACCAAGCTCGTCGAACTGCGTGGCCTGAGCTTCCGATTCATCCTTCGTACGCAATCCTACAAGGATGTAATACAATGGTACGAATGGTGCTGTGAATAACATGATGAAAGCAGCATTTTTATGCACGAAGAATGATGCAATGATAATTACTGCCAGTTTGACAGCAGTCTGTATGACAGTAGGGATGAATACCTTTTCGAAAGGGCGGTATTTCTCCATATGGACAAACACTGCATTGAGCATCGCTTCTGATTGCTTTTTGGTGCCATCACCGATCTTCTCAATCAACTCGGTGGTCAATGCCTCTATACGGCTATTTGCAATTTTAGCCGAGGTCACCCTATAGATCATCAACAGCAATGCATAGACGATGAAGAAAAGGCCGGCCAACGTCATCCCTTTAACAGCTGGAGCTTCCTTTTCCATTACAATTTCCTCAAGCACTAGCGAAAGGTTATGTCCAAACAAGACGAAAGCCGCCACGCCCATGGCTGACATCAGTGTATACAACAGGATATATTTCTTCGGTATGTTCAGCTTCATAATTATCCTTTCCATCGACAAAGAACGTGAAGTCACACTTCACGTTCTTTGTCAGCCACCTATATAGCTCATATTGATCTTATTGCGCTTCCGGCGGTTTTCTGCAGTAATTTCCGTTCTGAGATCTGAGTAGCGGTCATCCCGCTTGTTCCATACCCCAGTCAATATCTCTTCCAATTCCCGGTCGGATACACCTTCTCTAAGATGCTTTTTGACATCAAAACCTTCTACCGCAAAAAGGCAGCCATAGAACTTTCCATCTGAGGATAGTCTGGCACGGGTGCATGTCGAACAGAAGCTTTCAGACACGCTGGTGATGAAACCAAGGTGCGAATCTGCGTCATTATGACGATAGACTTTTGCCACTTCCCCATAGTATGCCGGTTCCAAAGGTTCAATATCAAATTCATTCTCAAGAATTTCCAGTATTTCTTTTTTGGTGACCACTTTGTCAAAATTCCACCCATTATCGTTACCGACATCCATAAATTCTATGAATCTCAACGTTACAGGCATAGTTTTGAAGAAGCGGGCCATTGGCAGGATCTCATGGTCATTCAAGCCTTTTTGCACAACCATATTGATTTTAATCTTAAATCCAAGTGAGATTGCATATTCAATCTGCTCGATTATCCTTGAAGTGCCGATGCCGCGATCGTTGATCTGTCCAAACAATTCGTCATCCATCGCATCAAGGCTGATATTGAGTCTCCTGAGGCCTGCTTCATAAAGTTTCTTGCCATGTTTCTTCAACAATAGACCATTTGTGGTCATACCTATATCTTCAATACCTTCTATATCGTTAAGTCTTTTTATCAATACATCGAGGTCCCGTCTAAGAAGCGGTTCCCCGCCGGTGATCCTCAATTTTTTGACGCCCAGGGACGCGTATATTTTTGCAATGCGTTCAATTTCTTCAAAAGACAAAAGCTCATCTTTCTTCATAAACTCGAAATCATCCCCGAAAATCTCTTTCGGCATGCAATATCTGCATCGGAAATTGCAACGATCAGTCACTGATATCCTCAGATCCCGAATCGGTCTGCCAAATTTATCCGTTATGCTTCCCACCATCGTACCCCTCCTCAGTGAAGGTCCGCTTTTCTATTGATGTTCAAGAAATCTGCTACATCAATGTTATAAAGTGTACTGTTCACTTCGATTGTCTTTCTTTCTGCGAATAGTGCTTTCATGCTTCTTCGGTCTGTCGTCAACAATTCTTCAATGTCTGAAGCGAGACCGTCCCCCTGATAGATGCCAACAAGTGGGTGTAGCCTGTCTCCAGCGCGTGTCACAACGATTGACTGGTCATCAAGAGCAACTTCATGCAGCGTCCTGATCCACTCGGGACTGATGTAGGGCGTGTCACATGAAATGATGAGCAACCGCTTATCCGGATAAGCATCGGCAAATGTATATATGCCAGCAAGCGGCCCCTTATCCTTGAACCTTTCCACATCCACTTTTACCGGCATATCACGAAATCGGCCACTTAATCTTGAATTAGTGCTGACCATGATATCATCGCACACGCCGGATTGCGCCATCGCATCTACTATATGCCGATACATCGGTTTGCCGTCTACTTCAAAGAAAGGCTTATCTTCGCCAAAACGGGTGGAGTTCCCCCCTGCCATAACTATGCCTATAGTGTCTGTCATCCTCCACTCACTGGTGGAATCAGAGCAACCTCATCCGTTTTTGAAAGTATGTGCGTATCCTTAACGAATGATTCGTTGCAGGCCACTTGGAAAACATCCCCTTCGAGCGCGGGATATTGCCTATATACCGTTTCTTTCAACTCTTTGACCGTAGGTTCATTTTTGATGTCCAACGTGATGCGGGTATCCCCAATCTTCTCCTTCAGCCCTGCGAACACCATGATATCCATCATTATTCCTCCTCCACACTTGAATGGTACTGACGCTGATGCCCCATCCATTCTTCACCGTCTTCCCATACTTCTTTTTTCCAGATCGGAACAACTTCCTTAATCCGTTCTATCGCATATTCATTGGCTTGATAACTATCTTTCCGATGTGGGGCACTTGTTACTATGACGACAGCAATATCTGATATTTCAAGCTTGCCCACCCGATGGGCGATCGTTGTAATGACTCCAGGCCAACGCTGTGCAATCTCATCCCCGATTTGGGCCATTTTACTCTCCGCCATAGGTTTATAGGCTTCATACTCCAAGTGGACAGTTCTGGTCCCTTTTGTCCACTCGCGCACGTGACCTGTAAACATGCATACAGCCCCTTGCACTTCATTGACCGTATAACTATGGTACTTGTTGATATCTATTGGTGTATCCACTATTTCATATTGCTTCATATTCCAGAACTCCATTCGTCAAACCATTGCATAACCTTAGCCTCATCATACCTCATATCCGCTTCCATTAAAATATTCCGAATCCCTATTTCACTGACATTAGTGTGTCCATCGGAGAAGGAATAGGTCAGTACTATTTTAGGATACGCTTCCTGTTTGTATCCTTCTATCAATACGACATCCATTGCACCTTCAAATTCTGCCAATTGTTCGGTCAGATCGGGATGTCTCCTTGTCTCAATGGTTATGGACGGGGTATTCAATATCGTCGTATCGGCACCTTCAAGCAAAAATCTCTCCGTATCGGTGCTTCCAGCTTCTTCTTGCAGATGATGGTGCTTTATGACTGCAACTTTCCGCTGCTGCTGTTTCAGCCGCTTTACAAGTTTCAATATCAGGGTGGTCTTTCCGGTGTTCTTGAAACCGGTTATCTGCAGAATCTTCATAGATTGAACTGCCTGGCCCCAGTAGTCATATCAGTCATCATCACCTTGACGGGGTCCCCTTTTTGATACCCTCTTGAACCACCCGGTAAAACGATGATGCCATTGCTTCTCGCAATGGACGTGACCGCATTCGACTTATTGAATCCAGCCGGTCTTGCGTATATGCCTCCAGCTCGATAGTCAATCTCTGCCCTGACGAAACGTGTGAACGGGTTGGCTTTTCTAAAGTCACCGTCAAGTACACCATCTACTACAGGTGCATAGATTTTATCGTGCCCCATCATCTTAAGCAGTGCCGGCCTCGCAAACAGTTCAAATCCTGTGTAGCATGCCGAAGGGTTGCCGCTCAACCCGAAGAGTGGAACTGTTCCCAACATGCTTACTGTTGTGACACTCCCCGGACGCATACCTACTTTATTGAAGAGTTCCTCAGCGCCAAGGGCCTCATACAGTTTGGGCAGGAAATCGTAATCGCCTACGGAAACGCCACCCGTTGTGATTATGGCATCCACTTCATCCAACATATCTTCAACGCGTTCGAGAAGTGTGTCAAAATCGTCCGCTTCCAATGCATACATCTTCCCGGTGATGTTCATCCGCTTCAGTTGGCTCAAGATCATTGGGCCATTTGAATTTCTTATCTTACCTGGACTGAGTGGCTGGTCTATTTCTATCAATTCACTCCCTGTAGCCAAAATGCCGACGACAGGTTGTCTGTAGACCTCTACGTTTTCATAGCCGAATGTCGCCAAAGTCGCTACAGTACCAGGATTGATGAACGTGCCCCGAGGGACGATCACTTCGCCTGGTTGACACTCCTCGCCTTTTATCGCAATATTTTCGCCTGGATTAAACGCTTTCCTTACCGTAAAAGTCCCATCACCCATCTTCGCCTGTTCAAACATGACAACTGCGTCAGCACTTGCCGGTACAGGCGCTCCGGTCATTATACGGAAAGCCTCATTTTCTTTAAGTATATAGTCACTTGTCGAGCCTGCTGGCACTTCTTCTGCCACAGTGAACTCGATTCTATCATCACCTGAAGCCCCTATTGAGTCTTTTGAACGTATCGCAAACCCATCCATCGCGGATTTGTCAAAATGGGGCACCGCCATGGTTGCCTTCAGATCCTCCGCTAAAATGCGCCCATATGCTTCCCTATAGGGAACCGCTTCACTCTTAAGAGGCGTTACTTCAGCAACGGCACGATCCACTGCCTCCAGTACAGGGATCGGCTTACGGTTCAAATTCATATCATCCCTACTTTCATATTATGAATTCTGTTATACTCATTATACTAGAAAGGAAGTTTAAATTGTCGAAATTCACTCATTTCAACCAGGAAGGCAGAGCCCGGATGGTCGATGTATCCGATAAAGAGGTAACGACTCGTACAGCGCTCGCCAAAAGTACGCTTATTGTTTCTAAAGAAATACATGAAGCCATCACAGGAAAGACTGTCGAAAAAGGTGACGTGCTTTCTGTGGCACAAGTTTCCGGCATCATGGCTGCAAAGAACACACATCAGATCATACCGATGTGCCATCCGCTTCCGCTGTCCGGCATAGATATTTCCTTCACTTGGGATTTATCTGATGGCTACGCACTTCATATTGAAGCAACAGTTAAGACTTCCGGCCGCACCGGTGTCGAAATGGAGGCACTGACAGCAGCAAGTGCAGCTGCCCTGACCGTCTACGATATGTGCAAGGCCATCGATAAGGGAATGATCATCCGCGAAACCGCCCTCATCTCGAAGACTGGCGGGAAGTCCGGGGATTACCATATAGACAAGTAAAGCGTGCCATACGGCACGCTTTTATTTGTTCAATTCGTGGACGATATGGTTTAATTCGGGGACAATCAACCGTTCCATCGCCAATCTGACTGCGCCTGTCGATCCCGGCAATGAGAGCAGCACTGCGTTGCCGATGCTTCCGGCTACAGCCCTTGAGAGTATACTTCGTGACCCGATATCCTCCGTAAAGCTAAGCATACGGAAAATTTCTCCGAATCCTTCTATCTCCTTATCAAAAAGGGGGCGCACTGCTTCGATGGTAACATCTCTAGGCGCTATGCCCGTCCCCCCCGTGGTTATGATGGCATCGACGCCGTTATCCAAAAGCTCGTGCACCGCATCCACAATCTCTTGCTGGTCATCTTTGACGATGCTGTACCACTCCGGCTTGATTTCCACATTCATTCCTGAGACGTAATCCATGACAAGGCGTCCGCCTTTATCACTTTCCTTAGTGCGTGTATCGCTGACCGTTATGATGCCCATACGGATTTCGCGATCTATCTCCCCCACTAGACTCATAATGCTCCTCCTATCCGAACAATTGGTTGATAAGGGTCTTCGCGCGATTCATATCATCCAGGCCATGGATTAGGATGCGTCCATTATTGAAGCAGACGAACCTTTGTCCACTATAGTGGAACTCCTGGAAGTACGGCGTGCGGTTTACTTTCATATCCAGCCGAGTCAATGTATGGTTTACAACTTCTTCAGTCAGCCGACCGTCAATCACCTGGACGGTATCACGGCCGCATAGCCGCATGGCATTATCCGTATCCTCTTCTTCAAGTGCCGGATAGACAGGGGCATACCCACATGTCCTACAATCTGAGTCTTTCATTGCGTCAACCTTGTATTTCATATGTTCCATATCCCAGACGTTACCGATCCGTAAGTAATAAGGCGCTTCATATTGGTCTGTAAGCATTTTAATTGCAGTCGTGACCTGTTCGGCCACTGCCATCTGTACTGCAGGCGCGATGATACCGGCAGTGTCACACGTCAATGTGGTACTCGGCAGCACCGGCACCAGACAGCGGTAGCATGGTGTGGCGCGGGGCACAAAACCACAGCTGCTGTAAGAGGCTTCTACACAAGCTGCATAGACCCAAGGCTTCGACGATTTATATGCAACGTCATTGATCAGCAGGCGCGTATCAAAGTTATCTGTCCCGTCCAACAGGATATCTGCCTCCATGGCGAGCTCCGTCAATAGCGGGCCATCGCAATGCGCGATATGTGCATCTACCTCGAGGTCTGGACGGATTGATTGTAGGCGTTCTTTCGCAGCAATTACTTTCGGTTTCTTATCATCTGCATCCTGTTCGGTAAAAAGGGTTTGGCGCTGAAGATTGGAGTGTTCGACATAGTCACGGTCAATCATGATCAGCTTGCCGATACCTGCCCGTGCAAGCAGTTCACTGGAAAGGGAACCGAGCGCCCCGGCCCCAATGATGAGGGCCGTACGTGAGCCGATCAGGCGCTGGCCTTCTGCCCCTATTCTATTAAAAAGCATCTGCCTCGAATATCGTTCCATATCATCCCTCTTATGCAAGTTCATTTTTCTTAAGGTTACTATTCATGTAGAACATTGTAAACAGACTGATGATGCAGAAGACTGACAGCAGGATGAATCCAATTGCATAGCTACCAGTCAAATTGTGTGCCTGATCAATTACAATCGGCGGGAAAAAGCCACCCAGGCCACCCATCATTGCAACGATTCCATTACTGATACCCGCCTGTTTAGAGAAGTATGTCGGCACGAACTTGAAGACAAGTCCATTTCCAATCCCCGCGCATACCGCTGCAAGCAAACTTCCCAGGGTAAACAAGAAGATGAAATTATATGTGAAGGCAAGGAGTAGTCCTGAAACGGTCAAGCCGATAAATACAATGATCAAAGAATGCAGCGCATTGAACCTATCACCGATCAGGCCACCTATTGGTCTAAGAACCGTCGCAATTATAATGAAGACTGCGGTTCTGACACCAGCATCCAAGGTCGTCAGTCCAAACAATGCTTCATCCGTCAGAAATGCCGGTAAGAAGAGTCCGAAAGCGACGAAAGCACCAAATGTAATGAAGTACCATAAGTTGAAGAAATAGAACTTATAGTCGCGCATGACTTCCTTGAATTGCTTGCCGAGAGGCAGACTTACTTTCTTTTCGTTTCTGTCGCCCAATATGAACTGCAGAATGGCAAATAGCGCCAATACTACAAGATATGTCTGGACAGCTGCCTGCCAGCCACCAAATGCGAGGGCCAGTAATGGTGCCCCGAAGCTTGTCACGGCAGTACCGATATTACCCATGGCATATACACCATTGACAAACCCATGCTTTTCTTTCGGATAATACTTTGGAAGACTCGTAACACCCACACTGAAAATCGCTCCACCGACTCCGAGGAACACCGCTGCTATCATAAGGTCCATCGGTGTAGTAGCGATACTCAGATAGAAGACTGGAACCAAAAGGAAAATGAAGCTGAACAGGAACACTAGGCGCGCTCCGATCTTATTGGCCAGTATGCCGAATGGTATGCGCAGGACGGAACCTAGAATCACCGGTAGGGCAACAATCAAAGATTGCTGCGCGGCCGCTTCCGGGATATCTTCGACGATTTCAGGGAAGAGCGGTGCAAGCAATGTCCACACCATGAATCCGGCAAGTAGACTGAATGTGTGGAGAATCAGCTGCTTTTTACCCATTTTCTCATTCATAGGAATCAACCTCTTTTATTTTATATTGTGATTTATTATACATACATAGTATAATTCAAAAACCTCAATATAGTTAAGAAGGGAAAACCCTATATTTACCGGCGGAACCTCACGCCGGCTCAGTGATGAGTGTATTCACTTGTTCAAACAGCACTTCTTCGTCAACTGTTTTCAACATTTTATCTGCCATTTCAAAAAGGACCGATTCCTCTTTCACCATATGTACCATCAGCACTTCATAAGCTTCCATGACGTCTTTCACCATTTCATTCATGCTCTCAAGGGACATTTCGTTCATATCATGCATGGAGTGATGAAAGAAGTGGGCGATATATGAATCTATCTCTGCATGCTCTTCTTCAATCGACATGATCGGTCCCTGCTCCAACCCGATGTATGCACCAAGCATCGGAAAGAAGAATCTTTCTTCCTTCTCCTGATGTCGCTTCAAAGGTTTTTCGAATTCATTCAATTTCTGCCTGAGATCTTTGATGACCATCAGCCCCTCCAACCTGCTTTTAACATCATCATGTTCAAACTTCAGCACCAATTGAAACCAGTCATCCATCAAATACTTCAGATAACGATGCTCGTTTTCCAGCACTCTCAATGCTTTCACTTTAAACTGAAACGCTTCCTGTGCCACTCCATTCCCCTCCATTTAAAAATCCATGAGTTTTTTCTTCATTGCATACTCAACAAGTTCCGGACGTGATGTCAATTCCAGTTTCTCCATGATTCTTGATTTATGTGCCTCAATCGTTTTGACGGAAACAAAAAGCATGCCTGCAATATCTTTGTTTCCATACCCTTTGGCGATTAGTGGTAGGATTTCCAACTCCCTTTTTGTCAGGATGTTGAATGGTTCATTCGAATGCTCCGGATACTGATCATTTTTCAGCAGCCGTTCCATATCTTCATCCATCAGCACTGGATCAATGTACCGTTTACCGTTGTAAATTGTCCTGATTGCTGAAATCAATTCGTCGTCTGGTGAATTCTTCAATATATAACCATGTGCGCCACTTTTGAAAGTATGGGTGATATATTCCTCATCATCATACATGGTCAAAATCAATACTTTGATTTCTGGAAAAGCTTCTGTAATACGACTGGCTGCAAAAAGACCGGACTCTCCCGGTGGCATACTCAAATCCAACAGGAGAACATCCGGTCTAAGCTCATTTACTTTATCAAATGCCTGCCTGCCGTCTGCAGCCGTCCCGATCACTTTCATATCTGGCTGGTAATCGATCAGCATACTGAAGCCTGTGCGGACTACTGCATGATCGTCTGCTATGACTATATTCATTCCAACGCCTCCTTATAAAGGGATCGAACCTGATACTGTCGTGCCATTACCTGGGGCGCTGTCTATGGTCACGTTGCCGTTAACGCTACTTACACGTTCATTCATGCCAAAAAGGCCGAGTCCTGTACCCAGTGGATGGCTATTCAGATCAAACCCGAGTCCTCCGTCACGTATTTCAAAATTGAGGGAGTGGCCTGAGATATCCTCAATCTCGTGCAAATCGACTTCCACGGTCTCTACATCTGCGTACTTCGCTGCATTGAAAATCGCTTCCTGGATAATCCTGTAGACGACTGTCTCCACTTCAGGGTTGAAGCGCTTATTGTGCATATCCAAGTGGCACTCTACAGTCATGCCGTACTGTCTCTCCACCCATTTGAAATGGGTTTTAAGCGCAGCTTCCAGTCCAAGGTCATCGAGACTTGCAGGTCGTAGTTCTACAGAGATGTTTCTGACATAATCCAATAGGCGACTTAAAAACTCTTCCGATTTCTGCATCTTCTCAGTTAATGCATCATGGTCCTCGATATATTTGAACAATCTCATCTCAAGCAATACATTAAGAAGTTCTTGGGTCACCCCATCATGCAAGTCCCTCGAAATCCGTTTTCTTTCATCTTCCTGGGCTTGGATGATGCGTTGTGTCAATCGTTTTTGATGTTCCATCTCTTGTGTTTTAAGTTGTTCAGATAATGGATTCAAAGTAAACACACTGATGCCTTCTTCTGGATCTATGCGCTGAAAGTTGGCGATGAATGGTTCTATACTCCCATCCCTGGTACGCATATACACCTGGAATGTCACCTTTTCGTCCATATGCAGATAACAGTTGTTGCATTCTATACGTCCTTCTCCCACATACATGCCTTGACAATGTGAGCAGATATGCTGAAATTGCGATTTATCATAATCTGTATCGTCCAATGTGCGCGATGCATGAGCATTCATATAGACGATTTCGCCATCTCCATTGACGAAAAGGATCATTTCTTTAGACTGGTGAAACATTGCTTCAAGTAGACCGATCAGATTAGCTTCCTTCATTAGCTACCAACTCTTTCAAAATTTGTTGCCTGAGATGCTTCTCTATATATTCCTTTATCTCCTCGTATTCCTTTTGAGGAAAATACCTTACTTGTCTATTACCCAATAAAACGATACCGATAACTTCTTCGGTATCGTTCCACAGAGGCATTGCAATAAAACTTTTCAGCCGTTCTATTTTGATCATTGGATACTGGAAAACGTCGCTATCCATCTCTATACGCTCGATTGCATCAACAACCAATGATTTTCCTGTTTTCATTACGATGCCCGGGATGCCTTTGCCGCTTCTGAGTTCGATCTTTCTCCAACGGTCATTTGTACTCCCAATATTGTATTTCCATTTTATGCTGTGGCAGCGGTTGCATTCAACATCCGTCAATGCCACTGTATCAAATAGGTATTTCTCTTTTATATCAGTAAGAATTTTTTCCATCTTATCCATATCCCCACTCCATCCCAAGGAGGTCTTTTTTTAAGACTTATGCTTGCGGTAAACAATATAGCTTCTGTTGAAATATAAGAATGGCAAGCTCCATGCATGGACCAACCGCGTGGCCGGCCACAAGGCGAAGATCAGAAAGCCGGTAATGACATGTATCTTGAACGCCAATGGTACATCAGTCATCAGGTTGGCATCAGGAGAGAATACGAATAATCCCCTCAGCCAGATGGAGATGGTCTGCCTGTAGTCAAAATCTACAACTATATTGTTCGTTACAAGAGTAGCATATACTCCCATGAATGTAATGAAAACCAGCAGGAAATTCACAAGGATATCTGACGCCGAACTGAGTCGGCGCACAGATTTATTGGTAACACGGCGCAGTGTCAGCAAAAACATGCCTATCAGCATAACGATGCCGAAAAAACCGCCGACATATAATGCACCGAGATGATATAGGTGGTTAGTTACCCCGATTCCTTCCAACCACCGTGCAGGCACCAACAGTCCTACAACATGACCAAAGAATACCGGAATAACAGAAAAGTGAAAAAGTATACTTCCGATCATCAGATATTTCTTTTCGATGAACTCACTGGATTTGGCCGTCCAGCCGAACTGGTCGATTTTGTACCTCCATATATGTCCCACTATAAAAATTGCGATGCAGAGATAAGGCAGAATAACCCAAAGGAACTGATCAATCATGTTCTACGCCCTCTTTCTCAGACACTTCTACACATGCCTTGAACGTTTCCCTGAGTCCTTTTATCAGGTTGAAATATGGACTCTTGTTTTTTTCAAGGGCTTGAATCAGGTGGTATGTACCATCTTCAAGCACCATGATGAGCAGTGTCATGCTTTCTTTTGCCCGATCATCTCCACGCCAATCAGCAGCATAAAGAAATTCGAGCATCAATGGCAGGTAATCACTCAATTCATTGTCCGGCATTTTCAACCCGAACATTTCATACAATACTTTAAGTTTCGCAAGCATCTGACCCCGTTCTTTCTGCTCCTCGAACTTGAAGTAGGTCATATATAGATTCGTATGCTTATCGAAGTCGAATGTCTGTGTGTAGACTTGTTGTATTTCGTCCAAACTGATTTCATACATATCATCCCAGTATTGCTTGATGAAAGGGTAGGCAGGGTGGCTTTCCGTGAAAGCCCCCTCGAATTCCCTTGGATGAAAGTCAAGTTTTTCCGGGTACGTAAGCTGAGTGGCGAAAAAGCCGAATGCCTGTTTGTAATCATATAGTTTCTCTAGATTAATCACGCCAGATTCCCCCGTAGAAGTTTTCTTCATAAACTTCTCTACCTGATTTCGCCATTGAAGCCTGGGACAATGATGGACCACATCCATCGCAATCCGAACCTCCAAAGCCGAAGCCACTGCTGCCTTGAGCGCGGTATGGGTCCGTATATTGTTCCCGATGTGAAGTCGGGATGACGAAACGATCCTCATATTTCGCAATAGCCAGCAGGCGATACATCATTTTAGTTTCCGTAGCAGTCATTCCAACGCGCTCGAGCCTTGATTCATCGAAGTCTTTCCCGCTTGAGATGGCACGCATATATTGTCTCATCATCGCCATCTTCTGCAGTGCACCTTTTATTGCTTCAGTGTCACCTGCTGTCAGCATATTGGCCAAGTATTGGACTGGAATCCTCATTTCATCAATAGCTGGGAAGATTGCATCTGGATTTTTTATGGAATCCTTACCTTCAAAATAGTTCATGATTGGGCTGAGTGGTGGGCAATACCATACCATAGGCATTGTGCGGTACTCTGGATGAAGCGGAAACGCCAGTTTATATTCAACCGCAAGTTTATATACAGGAGAATTCTGCGCCGCTTCAATCCAATCGTAAGAGATACCATCTTTCTCAGCCTGCTCGATCACTTCCGGGTCGTTAGGATCCAGGAACAGGTCAAGTTGTGCTTCGTAGAGGTCCTTCTCATTTTCCGTAGTTGCAGCTTCGAGTACGCGATCTGCGTCATACAACAGAACTCCCAAATAACGCATTCTGCCTGTGCAAGTTTCGGAACAGACTGTAGGCAACCCTGCTTCAACACGTGGGAAACAGAATGTACATTTCTCTGCTTTATTTGTCTTCCAGTTGAAGTATACCTTCTTATAAGGACAACCAGTCATACAGTAGCGCCATCCGCGGCATGCATCCTGGTCAACCAGAACAATGCCATCTTCGTCACGCTTATACATTGCACCTGAAGGACAGCTTGCCACACAGCTTGGGTTCAGACAGTGTTCACATAACCTCGGAAGGTACATCATGAATGTCTGTTCGAAATTGAATTTGATTTCCTCTTCAATTTTTTCGATGTTCGGATCTCTCGGACCGGTAATGTGTCCGCCTGCCAGATCATCCTCCCAGTTCGGTCCCCATTCAGGATCCATCTTTTCTCCTGAGATGACTGAATGGGCTTTAGCTACAGGACTATGCTCACTTTCTTCTTTAGTAATCAGGTCTTTATAGTTATAAGTCCATGGCTCGTAATACTCCTTCATTTCGGGCATGTCAGGATTGTAGAATATTTTACCAAGGGCAATCTTGGAGAGTTTCGTACCACTTTTAAGTTCCAGACGGCCATTCTTGAGTTTCCAGCCACCTTTGTAATGCTCCTGATCCTCCCAACGTTTCGGATAACCGATTCCGGGTTTAGTCTCAACGTTATTGAACCACATATATTCAGCGCCTGGACGATTCGTCCAAGTACTCTTACAGGTCACACTGCATGTGTGGCAGCCAATACATTTATCAAGGTTCATCACCATTGCAATCTGTGCTTTAATCTTCAAGCCAGTCGACCTCCTTCATTTTTCTTACTGCTACATATTCATCCCTTTGGTTTCCGATAGGGCCGTAATAGTTGAAGCCATAACTGATCTGGGCGTACCCTCCTGCCATCTGTGTCGGCTTCATGTGTATTCTCGTAGGGGCATTATGACTGCCGCCTCGTGTATCCGTAATTTCCGATCCTGGTACTTCTATATGTTTATCCTGCGCATGATACATGAACATCGTACCTTTTGGCATTCTGTGTGAAACGACTGCCCGTGCCGCAACCACTCCGTTACGGTTATAGACTTCCAGCCATTCGTTATCATTGATGTCGTGATCCTCTGCATCAAGCCTTGATATCCACACAGTAGGCCCACCCCTGAAGAGGGTCAGCATATGCAGATTGTCCTGATAGGTTGAGTGGATATTCCATTTGCCGTGTGGTGTCAAGTACCTCAACACCAGACTGTCTACGCCGCCTTTAACCTTTTTGTCACGTGTACCGAATACCATCGGGGGCAATGTTGGTTTGTAGACAGGCAGGGCTTCCCCAAACTGCAGGAACATATCATGATCGATATAGAATGATTGGCGACCAGTCAAAGTACGGAAAGGCACCAGTCGTTCGATATTGGTGGTGAAAGGATTATAGCGTCTGCCCTGTTTATTGGATCCAGGGAAAATTGCCGTCGGAATCACTTCACGAGGTTGTGATGTGATGTTTTTGAATGTAATCTTCTCATTTTTACGGTCTGCTGAAATATCGCGCAATTGGACTCCAGTCTGATTCTCCAGGTCTTCATAAGATTTTTCGGAAACCTCCCCATTTGCACAGGAGGAAACATGAAGTACTACATCAGCAGCACGTCTTGCAGTATCCATCAGCGGATAACCATCTTTTATGGAACCGTCTGTATAGACACCGTTCATCGATTTCAATTCTTCATACTGCTTGCTGACGTCAAACGAAACGCCATGCGCTCCTATCTTGTTCTTAAATCCAGGACCTGCAGTAATGAACTTATCGTATACTTGCGTGAAGTCACGCTCTACAACCTTCATGGCCGGCATGGTTTTGCCCGGTATCGCTTCTATCTCACCCTTCGACCAGTCTTTAATATGGCCGAGAGGCTGTGCAATTTCCTGTTGGGTGTCATGTGCAAGAGGCATTGTGACAAGGTCCCTATGTTTACCCGGCAGTTGTTCCTCTGCCATCGTTGTAAAGCCCCGCGCTATATCTTTGAAGATATTCCAATCAGACTTTGATTCCCACAGTGGATCTACAGCTGGATTGAATGGATGCACAAATGGGTGCATATCGGTACTTGAGATGTCATGTTTCTCATACCATGTGGCGGCCGGCAGTATAATATCTGCATAGATTGGTGTTGCTGTCATCCTGAAATCCAGGGCAACCATCAAATCCAGCTTACCTTCCACATCATCTCGCCATTCAATTTCCTCAGGCATGAATTCATCATTTGGAGAAGCAAGCAGTCCACTTTTTGTACCTAGAAGGTGCTTCATGAAATATTCCTGACCTTTTGCTGAAGAAGAGATAAGGTTTGAACGCCAGACGAACAATGTTTTCGGATGATTTTCCTTGGCGCCCGGATCTTCTATCGCAAATCTCGTTTCTTTGTTCTTCAATTGCTCTACTGCCATATTGATGATTGCTTCATCAGAATCATCACCCGCCGCTGCTGCCTCTTTAGCAAAGTCGAGGCTATTCTTATCAAATTGCGGATAACTCGGCAGCCAACCAAGACGCGCTGCAAGTACGTTATAGTCAGCCGGATGCTTATAGCTGATTGTTTCAGCAGTAGGGGACTGGAGTGTATCCGCCCCAGCTTCTTCATAACGCCATTGTTCAGTTGCGAAATAGAACCAGCTCGTTGCATTCTGCTGGCGTGATGGCCCACCCCAGTCTTTTGCAAATGCTACCTGACCCCATCCTTCAAGTGGCCTTACTTTTTCTTGGCCGACATAATGGGCCCAGCCACCACCATTTTTACCTTGGCAACCACATAGGATGACCAGGTTCAGAATGGCTCTATATATTGTATCTGAATTGAACCAGTGGTTGATGCCTGCTCCCATGATAATCATGGAGCGTCCATCCGTATCCACAGCATTTTGTGCAAATTCACGGGCAATCTGTATAACCAGTGATTGCTTGATTCCCGTCACTTTCTCCTGCCACGCTGGGGAGTAGATGGAAGATGCATCATCATACCCTTTTGCTTCGTGTTCAGTGCCGAAGCGGTTGACGCCATACTGGCTCAGCATAAGGTCGTATATGGTTGCTGCATAGCGCTCTGTGCCGTCTGCCAGGGTCACTTTTCGTGCTGCGATAGGACGGGTGAAAGTACCATTTCCGGCATTATCAAAATATGGATATACAATCTCAATTACTTCCGAGTCCGAACCTTCAACTGTCATCATCGGATCAATCGGGGCTCCATCATCCCTTTCGAGTTTCAGGTTCCATTTTTTGCCTTCTTCCCACCTTTGACCCATCGTACCGTTTGGAGCGATCATTTCGCCGGTATTGCCGTCCAGTATGACCGGTTTCCATTCGGCATGCTCTGACTCAAGACCAATATCACTCTCTCGTAAGAACCGGCCGGCTTTTAAAGTATCCTCGAATTCATCCAACAGGATGAGGAATGGCATGTCTGTAAAACGTTTGGCATAATCGATGAACATTGGTTCTTTTCGTTCATGATAGAATTCATCAAGAATGACATGCGTCATCCCTTGTGCAAGTGCCGCATCCGTTCCTGGATTTGGTGCCAGCCAATTATCGGCGAATTTGACATTCTCTGCATAGTCCGGAGCCACAGATACGATTTTAGTCCCTTTATATCGGACTTCAGTCATAAAGTGTGCGTCCGGCGTACGTGTCAGCGGAACATTTGAACCCCACATCATCAAATAATTGGAGTTATACCAATCTGCAGATTCGGGTACATCAGTCTGGTCCCCCCAGATCTGCGGAGAAGCATTCGGAAGGTCGGCGTACCAGTCATAGAAACTGAGCATCTCTCCTCCAATCAAGGAAATGAACCTTGAACCCGAAGCATAACTGAGCATGCTCATGGCGGGAATCGGAGTGAATCCTGCAATGCGATCCGGTCCATATGTCTTGATTGTGTATATGAGCTGCGCTGCTATGAGCTGCGTGGCGTCTTTCCAGTTGACCCTCACATGACCGCCCATCCCCCTTGCTTGCTTATAGGATTTCGCCTTCTCTTCATCTTCGACAATACTTGCCCACGCTTTCACTGGGTCTTGTTGTTCTTCCAATGCCGTCCGCCAGAGACGCCATAGCTTCCCTCTCATGTAAGGAAATTTTATGCGCATCGGACTATACTCATACCATGAGAACGAAGCGCCACGAGGACATCCTCTTGGTTCATATTCCGGCATGTCGGGCCCGCATGAAGGGTAATCCGTCTGCTGATTCTCCCAAGTTATAATTCCATTTTTGACGAACACCTTCCAGGAACAGGATCCTGTACAGTTTACGCCGTGTGTTGTCCTGACCACTTTGTCGTGACTCCATCGTTGTCTATACATCTTTTCCCATTCGCGACTTTTTTCTTCCAGAATCGACCAGTTACCATTGAACTTCTCAGTAGGCTTGAAAAACTTAAGTCCAAACAAACCATCCATCTGTGCCACTCCCATCAAAATTTCTGCTATTTGATTAATATATCTATATTATCTGGCTAAAGTGCCTATAAAGATATTAGGGAATTTCCTACTTTTGGTTCTTTTGAACTGTATCAAATTGAAATTGAGGATGGTCATACCCCTCAGTCGAATACGAGATGGCTATACAATAGACAAACACGAGGAAATGATAGGTTCAAAAAGCCCCCTGGCCTTTTAGGCCAGGGGGCTTTATCGAATCAGCCGTAATGTTTTTCTCTAACATTCTTGAACAAGATGTTATTTTCCAGGTGAACATGGTCCAATGTATCTTTTTCCAGTTTTTCCATCCGCTGATACACAAAGCGTATAATCCCGGAGTCGCCTTCTTCTGGCGTGAAATCATTCGTCAGATCCCTCACCCGCCAAAAAGCCTCTACCGCGTTCCGATGTTCATCTTCGAGTTCTGTCAAATGAGGTTTTAAAGCCTCTTTCAACTCGGCTGATGGTGTCTCCATGAATTCTTTAAGCATCGGAAATACATTGTCGTCTTCATCCTTCGTATGGTCGAGGAGCGCAGTCTTCAAATTAAGGAAAACAGTTTCCACTTCCTCAAGGGCACGATCTTCTTTGACCATTTTTTCAACATATTCTTCCAATACCGGTAGCTCATCTTTCAAGTCTTCATGATACTTCCGTTGAATATATTTGATGAGACTCTCTTCGTCCATATACTTCACATCAATGCCATCCATATTTTCAGTATCGAATTGATTTATTTCATATAAAAGGTTTTCAAGTGGCAATTGCTGTGCCTCTCCTATGCTCTGCAATGTCCGTCCACCCTCATTGGCAAAATCGACTCTCAGTTTGCGCATCATGTCGCCGGCTTTTGGAACTTCTGTCACAATCTCGCCTATTGTCATCTGTTCTGTTATATTTTTCAACCTGCATTCCTCCCTATTTTATTGTAACCATACCTTTAAAGCACAGCATCTAAACGATTTCTCCAGCAGTTTAATGAAACATCGGCTAGGGTATATTATAATCATCATATATGAAGACCATGGAGGTTGAATCTAATGAATGAAAATGTGAAAAAGGCAGTAACGCTCCTGCCGCTTATCCTCGTCCCTCTCCTAAATGAAAGAAAACGGATTAAGCAGCATCCTGACGTACAAAAACTCGAGGAGAAATCTTCTCATGCTTATCATACTGCAAAGGATAAAAGCGCCAATGCATTGGATACGGTAAAAAATGCTGGGGCCACGACATATACGACTGGCAGGACAGCATTATCAAAAGTTTCCGGGGCAATAGAAGAAAAACGAAGCGAACGCTTATACACCAAAGAAATGAAGCAGTATGAAGACAGTCTGAAAGAAGCAGAAGCCTTGGAATCCCGTTTCCAAAAGGATAAAGAAAAACACCGCAAATCCCGTTTGAAAGAAATCCAAAAGTCCGAAGTCCCTAAAATAATGCAGTCCCAAAATGAAAACAACGATGGTTTATCATACGATTCCGGGGAAGAAGATCCTGTAGCCCCTGAAATAAAAACCGATATGAAATCCAATCCTGATAACTATGGAGTTGCATTGGCATACGAAGATAATCGCGCATCAAATCGATTGATTGCTGATGAAGATGACCAGGATGATGTATACTCTACAGAAGACGGTGGTAATTCTGACCGATCGTCATTGAGAGAGGATGACAATCTACAGGAAGTACCATCCAATAATGAAGGACAGGAGAGATTAGACAACATGAATCAAAATATGAACCACTACATCGAGAAGAATGTCAAAGGACATGAAGAGGAAAATTACGAAAATGGCCCACTCTTCACAAAGCATAAAAATATACTGGACCCAAAACACGCAATCTCAAAATCTTCATCCTCAGCGGACAATCAAGATTCCCTCTTTAATCGCCACCGTACCATGCAGGAAGAAAAGGTGTCTGAAACAGGACGCAGAACTGGTGAACCCAGTTCAATGACAAAATCAAAGAAACAGATGAAGCTTGAGAAGAAAATAGAAAAACAACGTAGGAAACAATATAAATAATTATTCTTACCCTCCACGAGACATGAAAAGGCAGGTGGCACAGTTTGAAGGTAAATAGCGTGACGGTTTTTTGCGGCGCAAGCCAAGGTAAAGGCAATCTTTACAAAGAAAAAGCATTCGAACTGGGAGCAGCATTGGCTGAACGCGACATCACCATCGTGTATGGGGGCGGTGCTGTCGGACTCATGGGGGCTCTTGCTGATGGTTCGTTGTCAAAAGGGGGGACCGTCAAGGGCGTAATCCCAGAATTTCTCGTCAATAGGGAAATGGCCCACCCTGATGTTCAACATATGAGTGTTGTGAAGTCAATGCATGAGAGGAAAGCATTGATGGAAGAAATGGGTGATGCGATCATTACCCTCCCCGGTGGAGTAGGGACTTTGGAAGAGTTTTTCGAAATGTTCACATGGGGTCAGATAGGATTGCATAAAAAACCTATTGGTATCCTTGATATCAATCAATTCTTCGACTCGATCGTCAACCTTTTTGAAAACTTGATTGCCGAGGAGTTCCTGCAAGAAAAGTATTTAACCCAACTGTTCATTTCAGAAGACATAGATGAAATATTGAAAGGTTTTGATGATTTCGAACCTGTTGAAATCAGATCATATGAATCAAAGAGACATCGATGACGACATCGATGTCTCTTTGATTTTATATTGTCATCTTATAAACGATATGTGGTTTCAACGAATGGCCATCTTCTACCAAAGGATGAGAAATTTCTCCGATTTTCTTCATACCAATCTTTTCCATCACGTTTATGGAAGGGCGGTTTTTCTGAGCTGCCAACGCATAAATTTCTTTAATATCTGTATGTCGTTCAGAAAATTTAAGGACTCCAAGCGCAGCTTCCGTTGCAAATCCCTGATTCCAATTTCTTTTTGAAAGTCTCCAGCCAATCTCAATGCAAGGTAGAAATTCCAATCTGAACGGTCCATTTTCTTCGAGAACCTGCATACCAGCAAAGCCGATAAACGCTCCATTATCGCGTCGCTCAATCGCAAAAAGCCCAAACCCTCTGTCCTCTATATCCTTTTGAGCTTCTCTTACAAAATTTTTCGAGTCTTCTTCAGATAATTTACTGGGGAAGTATCTTCTGACATCTGGGTCCTGGTTCATTTTTATAAAAGGATGGATGTCACTATCTTGCCAATCTCGTAGGATAAGCCTTTTGGTTTTTATATATTTCATCCGCTCTCACAACCACTTTCCGTCTATATTATAAGCGTTTGATCTCCTTTATACGGCTGAAGCAATATCACCAAAAAAGAGCAAGCACTGGGCCTACTCGCTGATTTTATCACTCTCATTCTGTTGTGGCGCATCTTCCCTTTTATAGGTGATGAGTTGTACCGTTACCTCAGCTTCATCAAGATTGTAGTCCTCCAAAGATTTTTCCTTCTTGACTGTAAACACTACGTCTACAAAGTCATTTGATTCTTTGAAGTCATACCGGACATTGAATGTCTCAAAATCCTGATCATGATTTGGTTTAGTTGCAACAGAGCGTGATGCATCACCTTTGAAGTCCCGAACCGATAAACCTGTTATCTGTTCCAATTCATGTCCCAGGGATTCAAGGGTCATCTGCTTGCCTTCAATGATATTGAACTTCTCCTCATGCATGTTAAATCTCCTCGCTCTCAAGTATTTACTGTATATATTCCCAAATCAATTGCATTTAATCAGTATCCTCAGCCTCTGTTTTACTTTTAGCCTGAGACTCTGAGTCAGAATCCTGAAGCGCATTGAGTTCTTCTTGCTTCGCCTCTATATTCTCTTTCAACTGGGCATTTTCATTCTTTAGATTTTGCACTTTGTTCTCTATCGACCGATTCTCCTGGTTCACTTCCTCCAGATCTTTTTCAGCCTGACTATCTTCTCCAGAACATCCCGCAATGGAGAACAACATTATGATTGCCATCATACGTTTCATCAAATCACTCTTCTCATCCGTCTATAATCATATCATTTTTTAATATCAATGGTGTATGCCAAGGGAGGGATATTTTTAAAATAGAAGTGCATCAAGCAGGAACCAGACAAGCATCAACACATAGACGACGAGGTTGAAAGCAGCACTCGATACAAAAGCGAGCAATGAACCTACAGAAGCTTTCAATGCTTGGTTGATGTCTTTTGAGTTAAGAAGTTCCACAACGAGCACAAAAACAAACGGGACAAATATGATGCCAAATGGCGGGTAGAGGAACATCCCGATGATGACCCCGGCTATAGAGGCATACTCCCCCCGCTTCGTTCCCCCATATCTTTTAACAAAATAACTGTTTGCAATAAAATCACTGAACAACACCAGAAGTGTCAGTACGAATATGATAAGCCAGAACATCCATGATAACGCTTCTCCGTCTATAGCAAATTGGAATACTAGAAAACCCGCCCAAAACATCAAGATAGAGGGTATAACCGGGAAAACAAGGCCGAGAAAACCCAATATGAATGATGCAATGACGATGAGCCACCAGACGATTTCCATCGAATCTCTCCTTTTTTAATTTCATTTTAACAAAGGCAAGGCAAAAGATACTCCCATTGTCCCATATGAGGCATGGCAATTGCCATGAGAGACTGGATAACATAGCAGTACCACAAAATATAAATTTTCTTTCTTTTACATTAAACTCATCAACTTATCGTTGTTAATTGAACTCTACTCAATCTGCATTCACAAACGTGCGCACTAATTTCAAAAATGCCTCGACTTGCGGAAGTGCCATGACACTCTTATCAAAAGCAATATGGGTATCGCGGGTTATCGCACGTCCTTCATATAATACTTCGTCGATATTGAATTGACTTTTATCGAAATCCTTCAACACTATTTCGGGCAACACCGTCATGCCTATGCCCTCAAGGAGAAGTGCCCGGCAAGTTGCAATCTGGTCGACCTTGATCTGTGATTCATATTTCCTTTTGAAGCGTTCTTCAAAAAAACGTTCAATTTCACTGATATATATCGGATCTGCCTGAAATTCTATTATTGGTAACCGCTTTTCCTCTTCATTTCCATTGGGGGTGACCAAGTAATGCCTATCGACGAACAACAATTCATTCTGCTTGTTTAGAATGCGGTTTCCTCTGACAATCGATATATGGAAGTCATTCTGTTCATCGATGATCTGTTGGGAAGAGCCCACCTTTATCTTTATATTTACATTAGGGTATAGTTTCAAGTATTGGGACAATATTTCAGGCAAGATGGTGTGCCCTATGAGCGATGATACTCCTATCGATAAATTGCCTTGGATGGAATTTTCATTACTTCGGATATATTCTTTCACCAATGCCTCTTTCTCAGTAACATCGCGCGCATGCTCGATGATCTTTTCGCCCTCTCCAGTCATATAAAGCTCTTTTTTGGTCCGAATGAAAATTTTGACGCCCCACTCATCTTCTATCGTTTTCAACCGTTGGCTGACAGCTGGTTGAGATATGAATAGTTTTTCAGCAGCCTTCCTCAAGGTGCGCGTTTCATCCAGTGTGACCAGAAGTTTATAGTCATCGACCTTCATCTACTCTTTCCCCTTTCACTGATAAGAAAATCTTATCATAAAAACTATATTTTACAATCATCAGCTTTTAAGGTGTATGTGATGGATATAACGGGTAGATGCACATTACATTAAATATTATGGAAGGAGACATAACATGAGCAGCAAGAATAAGTATGGACGCATTGACGAGGAGATAAAAGGATACACTCAGGAAGAGCAGCCTGGTACTGAACATACCATGGACCCGGCTCCCATATACGACGCTGATTATTATAAAGGCAGCGGTAAGCTAAAAGGCAAAGTCGCCATCATCACCGGTGGAGATTCCGGTATAGGACGTGCCGTAGCAGTGGCTTATGCTAAAGAAGGTGCAGATCTGGTCATTGGTTACCTCGATGAGGACAAGGATGCTGAGGAAACTAAAGAAGTTGTGCAGTCATACGGTGTAAGGTGTGAAATCAAGTCGTTTGACGTCACAAAAAAATCAGAATGTAAAGAGCTCGTAGAATTTACAATAGATAATTTTGGTAAATTGAATATTCTGGTCAACCATGCAGGTGTGCAATACCCGACTGAAGATTTTCTGGAAATTACAGAAGAACAGCTGAAGAGCACCTTTGAAACAAATGTATATGGTTTCATATTCATGGCTCAAGCGGCTCTTCCACATCTTGAGAAAGGAGATGCCATAGTCAACACCACGAGTGTAACCGCATATAGAGGTTCTCCTGAACTAATCGAGTACTCTGCAACAAATGGTGCCATCACATCACTTACACGTTCCTTATCAGCCAATCTTGCGGATAAGGGGATCCGTGTAAACGGTGTGGCACCAGGCCCTATATACACTCCACTCATCCCTGCCACTTTCGATGCCGAGAAAGTCGAAAAGCACGGTCATGAAACACCGATGGGCAGACGTGGGCAGCCGAGTGAACTCGCTCCATGCTATGTGCTTTTGGCCTCTGAAGACTCAAGCTACATGACGGGACAGGTCCTTCATGTCAATGGTGGGGGCTTCACGACAACTTAACAGAAAGGCAGGAGGGAAGCTCCACTTCCCTCCTGCCTTTTATCACTTCATCATCTTTTTGCAATGTGCGGCCAACCGGGTAAACTGTTCAAAATCCTTGTCCATCTCTTCCATTACTTCGTTTGCAGCCTTATATGCAAAATCATATTGCTTTTTTGATATATGCCCCTTTCTTACGGCACGTGCTATATCCTTCTCGTCGACCAGTTCATAACGGCCATCTGGAAGAGCCAAGACATCCAGATAAATATCCTTGCGCCTGGCATTGCCGAGTTCGAGGATGTGCTTGATATTGATATCGAAATAGTATTGCAGTACTTTGCCACGGGCGTCATACATCACCGTTACGCTATACTTCCTATTTTCAGGAAGAATCTGCAGCCAACTGTATCGATTGTCGCACACCTTCACCCTCTCATCCAATATTGATACTGTCAGGGGGGAGCGAACTTTATGGATCTCCAGCAGACCCACCAATATCTTTTCGTCTTCGTAATGGATGATCTTTTCTCTATAATCAGAGCGGAGAAGACGTCTCCATCCTCTTTTATCGAGATATTTGGTTTTCATCACGGTCATCTCCTTCCCTCAATTATACAAAAATCAGAGGAAGAATGTGAAGGATTAAATTCTACAAGCACGATTGATCATTCAATCCCCAGAATATTGAATTCCTGATTCATTGAAATTGTAATTTCTTCCGCGTCCAGCCAATTTTCAGCCACAGAACTGTAAATTAGTACCTTCTGACCTCTGCCGTCCAACTTGCCTTCGTCGACTATTTTCACTATCTCTGCCATCTGACTGTCAGATAAAACTTTCAGCTCATATTTACTGGTGAACTGTTTTGGGGTCAACGTCTGATAATCCTGGAAGAATTTCTGCCTGTCCACTTCATCCAACGTCATGGTGTACATTTCCTCGCTGCCTTCCACTCCTAGGAACTCTGCCAATTCCTCTTCCCCTTTTATCGCCTTTTGAAGCACAGGGTTATAGATTGATGCCTGGCCACTGTAGTAGCTTTGCTCAAATTCTGCCACACCGTTCAGCAGAGGCTCCCCGCCGTTTGGGATATTTGCAGGTATATCCTCATCAACGCCAAGCATCGCCCTCTGATACTCTTCTATAAACGATGAAGCTTCTTCAACCGTCACAGTACCGCCAGGGGCTGATATCTCGATTCTCAAAAGCTTTGACGGGTCCTCGACATTAAAAAAGACATCATTGTTCCTGGCATACTCCCCACTGTTTACCTTGCCTAAAATTTCCTTGTAGGGCTCTCTTTCAAGATCATCAAATCGTCTATTGATGTAATTGCCATTTTTCATCCTGTAGCTGACTTCAATCCATTCATATCCTTGTGATATATCTTTGAGGGCCAGGCCGGCCATTGCTTCTTCATGAGCCTGAACCGCTTCTGCTATTACCTCCCCATTGTCGATGTATAGATAATCTTCATTCATTTCTCCATTTACCTTTCCATTACTACCATAACTGCTGCTCGAAGAATTTGTCACTCTCACACTGTCGATTTCTGATTCTTCCGGAACGTATGCAACATATTGATTCCAGCCTATTATGAAAACAGTCCAAAAAAGAATCAGGAGGGCTGCTGTCGTAATCATAGATTTTATATTCCGTTCAAGCCGGACGGTACCCTGGAAAGACATCTCTATCGCGATGTAAACAAAGGCCGTGCCGAACAAAAATGACAAAATGAAAACCAGTAGCCCATTGGGCAATGTAACTGAAATGATCAAGCCCACCAATAGCATTCCTGAAATCGATAGGAATGCAACAAGAATGTTACGAAGCCAACTTTGATTAAAGGTGTGATGCACTTTTTCATTCTGGTTCCTTCCGTATAAAATATAGGATCCAATGAATAGGAATACTGCGAACAGTGACCACATGAAACTTTTCCAGAAAACAAAACCAGAATAGATCTGCTGTATAGCAAATATCGGAAAGGTGTTATCGACAACGCCACTGATTAGGTTCCCGCCATTCCCCGTAAATGACATTATTCCGACACCCTCAAAAAGCGCGTCTGCAACGGCTACATTCAGCGTCCAAAAAATAACAGGCAAGAAGAAGACGATGAGGATCAATTGCAGATGCACTAAAATGTTATTTACAAGGAAGCCACAAAATACTGAAACAGAAAATACAGTCATCAGGACAAAAACTGAATATGCGCCCCAAGTAATGATATCTATGAATGATATGTCAAATACAAGGAAGTGCCGCTCAAAGAACAAAATGATTGAAGTAGTGACCATAGGTATTAAAATATTGATAAATCCTGAGAGCAGTGCATGGCTCAACAGATAATGCCGTTTCATTGGAAGCGCGTGCATGAAATCAATTGACTGTTCCTTATTTTTATAACTGAATAGAAAAGCGGCCAAAAACACGACATAGACCATTCCGAAAACCAATTGGATACCTGCCATCATATCCAAAGGATTACCGGAGGGTACATATCCATCATTAATCCGGACATTGATCGAGGCAATCCATAAAGCCAGAGGCTGGAGCAATATGTTACCTATGAGAAATAATATCGATAACCAGAATACTGACCCGGTAAAATGAAGGAGCAATGTCCTATTCAATAGTGATGTCGCTGATCGCATAACCTCTCTCCCCCATTTCATAGGCGAATATCTCTTCTAATGACAAAGGCAGAATGTCATACATCAAAGGTCTATATTTTGTAATTTTTCGTTCGATATCATACCTGTCGCCTTTAACGATGCAAGTGACCACCCGTCCCCTGATTTCATGGTGTACGACATCCACATCTTTAAAAAATGACTCGGTCGGCAATACATCAAAAGCAATCTGTAGCTTGAAGTGCGTTCCTCTGACTTCATTCAAGTTGCTGTGGAACAGCAGTTTCCCTTCGTGCATCATCGATATGGAGTCGCATATGTCCTCCATCTCCCTTAAGTTATGACTCGAGATTATGACCATCATTCCATGATTTGTGATATCCTGCATCATGATATCCTTCACCTGTCGCCTGATGATCGGATCCAGGCCATCAAAAGGTTCATCCAATAACAGCACTTTGGGACGTGAGGAATACGCAAGAACAAAGGTAGCCTGCCGCTTCATTCCTTTGGAGAACTGGGAGAGAGGCTGATGAAGATCAAGCCCGAAATGATGTGCGAGCTGACTAAAGCGCGTGGAAGACCATCTCGGATACACTGCCCTATAGAATTCAGCCATTGAAAGTAGCGTTTTTCCATTAAGAAAATATGGATGATCACTAATGAACATGACTTGGCTCTTTATCTCTGTGTTCCCATAGATAGGCGCACCACTAAAATATACGCATCCATCGTCTGGCCGATAGATGCCGCTGAGCAGCTTCATGAAAGTGGTCTTACCTGCGCCATTGGACCCCAAAAGCCCATGGATTTTTCCAGATTCAACAGACAAAGTAATTGATTCTACCGCTTTTTTTCCAGAAAATGATTTATCAAGTTGTACCACTTCAAGGTTCATATACCTCACCTCCATTTTAGAATCTGATATTTAGGCCAATCATCCTCTTGAAGACATTCTATATGTATTATTCTAAATAATATAGCTGGTGTAATTTTAAAGCAATAAAAACATACTAAGATTAGTACCACAGGACCCGGCCAGGTCCTGTGGTACTATTTTCATATAGTAGGAGTGGAGATCAGGTCGACGAGGTTTTAGGATTTAGAATCCGGAATAAAAACGGGC